>NZ_CAMZOG010000086.1 GCF_947331445.1 Parendozoicomonas sp. Alg238-R29
CGCCACTGCAACTGGATGTTCGATTCTATCTTGATTGACGTTTTAAGTCCGACAGGCTGCTAGGGGGCGTTCTCAATTAGAAATGAACTTTGGCGATAAGGCCCAGGCTTCTTTGGTCGGTATCAAAGGGTACTTTTCCTTCCTTTAAACCGTACTTGTTATTCCAGTAAGAGTACTCAACACCCAGATACACCGGTGACTTGGTGTTCATCAACTTACCGGCATTCCATTTCAGCTGGGGGGTAAAGTTGAATTCTGGCTCATGATTGACAGCGGCGGATGGCCAATCAATGAATCCGCCAAATATAAAATCTGCTTTGCCAATGGAGCGGGGTATGCCCTATTGGAGGATTGGATTTCATTATATTTCCTTGTTCACTTTGTTAAGTGGTTACCCTATTAATTCGTAGCAAACGTCATATACAGGTTTGATGATCCTTAACGGTAAGCTGTTGAATGATGGGTGCGATTGAAATTAGACAAGAAAGGGCTATTGTCAATTTTGGATGCCGAAAGGTTGCCCCTTCTCTATAGGGGAGGAAGCAGGGATCTTGTTCCAGACCGCAATAATGTCTGTTGCTTGGTAGAGGGGAGGATTGTAGTGATGACATAAAAACTAACAAGCAAAGTAAATGAAATTGTAATAATGGGATGATATTTATATGGGCTGTTCGCAAAGGGAATGTTCTGGGCAGGATAATAATTGTGGACGCACTACAATCCTGCACTAAAGTTTTCGACTATAACGATAAGAAAACGGCGATTTCATGACTTTACACAGACATTCTGGTACGCCACTGATGAAATATAATTATCTGGTTCATGGCGTCAAAGCTACAGTGCTGGCACTTGCTTTGAACGCTGCTTCTGCTTCTGCTTCTGCTTCTGCACTTGATGCTCCTAACCCTGATCCAAACCCATCCCCCAGTGTTCCTGAAACCGTTGGAACATGTCCGGATTATAAGGGCGCACTTAACCTGCCTGACTTTCAGGGGCCGGAAAGGAAACGCTTTCGCAGTTGGCAAAGCCGTTACTGGAGTGGTGCACATTCCCCTTATCACATGGTTCACGACGAAGTTGTAAACCCTGAAGACGACATCACAATTGTTGGAAAATTCGATTACAGCCGTACGTGGCACAAAGATCTTGAGCAGGAATATGTTCATGCATACGTGTACGGTACAGGTATGAGCGGTTGGGACTATCTGGGTAAGTTCAAAACCAATGACGATGGAAAAATCAGTGTGTTACTTGGTAAAAAGCCTGCTGGTGAATATATCGTCAGAATGGTTGTTGAGGGCGATTTGTCCCAGGCTGATGGTTTTGTTTCTGTCGTGCCGAAAGGTCAGGAAACAGTACTTTTTGATATTGATGGCACACTGACTCTGAATGATTTCGAACAAGTAGGCGACTACATTGGCACATCAACAGCCCAAACGTGGGGCTATGCCAAAGAAACCGTTCAGGCCTATATCGATAAGGGCTACCGGGTGATTTACGTTACTGGGCGTCCTTATTGGAACGCCCGAGACACCAGAGAGTGGTTCACCAAAGTTGTTGACCTCCCTCAGTGGCACTTGAGAACCAACAATGACGGTGGTAGCCCGTTGAGTTATGAAACGGAAACTTATAAGCGCGAATATCTGACCTATCTTCAGCAGGAAAAAGGTCTGAAAATTATTCGAGCCTACGGCAATGCCAGTACGGATATTACTTCTTACGCTGACTCCGGTATTCCAAAAAATGAAACCTGGATTATTGGTGAAAATGCCGGCGAACAGGGAATTCAGGCCATTCATGGTGACTACAGTGGCCACTTCTTTGATGTGGTTGAAAAAACACAGGAAGCCGCCTGCCGTCGTTAATTTACTTGTCTAAGTTGTTGAGGGTCTCGTATAAGGCTCTCAGCACTTCTTTTTGCGCTTGCCTTTCCTTATAGCTAACGTAACACTTGTCGTTTATTTAAGTCAGTCATTAACGACCGGTTGTCATGTTGAAAATAATAATCCGCGCTGTAATCACTGTATCCGTCCTACTTGTATTATCTGTGTTAATTGGAGCTTGGCATTTTTCAGGACAATTACTGTATCCTGATGATTATCCCTGTAATGCGGAACACTATATCTTTTGTGAATCTCCTGCTCAGATAGGGCTTGAATATGAAGAGATTGCGCTTGAGGCTGAAGATGGCGTTAGGCTGAGTGGTTGGTTTATTCCAGGCCGTTTGGACAACGCAGGTGTTGTTCTTGTTCATGGTCGGGGTGCCACCCGCCATGCAGGACTCAGAGATGCAATTGCTCTCAGTGAGCAGGGTTATCCAATGGTGTTGATTGACCTTCGTAATTCTGGTGAAAGTGAACGCAGCTTTAACTCAATGGGTTTCCATGAAGCCAAAGATGTACATTCTGCGGTAGCTTTTATGAAAGAAAAAGGCATCGACAAAATTGGTGTAGTGGGGTATTCCATGGGAGCCTCCACATCCATTCTAGCGATGTCCGAAAACCCGGATATTGATGCCGGCTGGTTTGACTCAGGCTTTCAGGATCTGGATACCATTATTCAGGAGCGGGGCCGGAGAGATTATGGCTTGCCAGCAGTAGAGCAGTTCTCACGACTGGTGCGCTGGTTTTATGAAAAGAGGGGCGGTTTGGACACTGAAACAAGAACCCCGCTCAATGTTATAGCCAGTATATCTCCCAGGCCGGTTATGATAGTTCATGGAACGGCAGATATAATTGTTACAGTGAATCATGGGCGTACATTGTACGACACTGCTGCCGAGCCCAAGTTTTACTGGGAGATTCCTGAGGGGCGCCATACCAGGAGCTATCAAGCTGACCAGGAAAAATCTACAAGGCTTATTTCTGACTTCTTCAGTCAAGGATTACAAAACCGTTAAAATCTTATTGCTTGAATCCAGCTTAACGAATAAGAGAGGTTTGCTTATTCGTTAATGCTCGGTTGGTTGTTGAGTTTAAAGCAGCCAACCATCTTTTTTTCGGGCAAGCCTGTAACGCTCCGCTGCTTTATCCCAGTCATCTTCCTGTTGCTGATACCAGATGCCATCCCATTTTGAAGTGGATGTTTCAATACTTTCTGTTGGTTCTGGGGTGCATGATTTGTCATAAAAACAGGCGGTTTGTTCTTCCACCATTGTTAGGGTAGCGGTGCACTTGTATCGGCGAATATTACGGAATGTACCTTCTATACAGTTTCTTGTTACCTGAATTTCGGCGAAAGGATAATTGTCGTCAGAATCAACACCTTTGATACTTACCCAAGTGTTATCGTCTTCATTTTTCCCAAAACGATAGTGAAGATCAAAATCTCTGTCGGTGCTGACAAAATTAAAACGCAAGCGACCTTCTGACTTTTTCTTGAGTGATGCCCCACGGCCAATGGTAATTGTTTCATTCGCAGGGACGAGGTGATTTTGATTGTCAAAATCAGGATTAGTGGAGAATTCTCCCATTTCGACCTGATCTTTTTTATGAATGACCGGTATGAACTTTTTGTACTGTAACGTGAAGGGAGTATTGTTGACGATGACAACGTCGCCTTCAAAATAACTCAGGTGACCTGCTTTAACTGAAAGTGTGCTGATGCTAAAAAGTACGGTGAGAAATGCCGTGACTGGTTTCCAGAGTGCCTTCATCTTATTTACGCCCTTGTTCTTTTTAAAGAGTTCTTTTTAAAGAATATGATTTATAGCTGGTTTCCTGTTTGATGGTTTGATTTTTATAAAGTTCATTGGGCTGGGTAACGCTTTATGTATTTTTTATTTCTAGCGGTAATAAAAAAGCCAACGCTGTATTCACAGCGTTGGCTTTCAGGGTTTTAGACAGGATTAGCTATTAGCTGGCTTTAGCGATAATTGCATCAGCCGCTTTCTGGTAGCTCTCAACCTTGTCAAAGTTCAGGTAGCGGTAAACATCGGCAGACATGCTATCGAGGTTCTGTGCGTATTCCATATACTCAGCAGCGGTAGGAATCTTGCCCAGAATCGCACCAACGGCGGCCAGTTCTGCAGAGCAGAGGTAAACATTGGCGCCGTCGCCCAGACGGTTAGGGAAGTTACGGGTGGAGGTGGACAGTACTGTTGCACCGGCATTTACCCGTGCCTGGTTACCCATGCACAGAGAACAGCCAGGAATTTCAGTGCGTACGCCAGCCTTACCGTAAATGTTGTAGTAACCCTCTTCCATCAGCTGGTCTTTGTCCATCTTGGTGGGAGGACTCATCCAGAAGCGGGTCTTCAGAGGTTCCTTGTTCTGCTCAAGCAACTTACCAGCGGCACGGAAATGGCCGATATTGGTCATGCAGGAACCGAGGAATACTTCGTCAACCTTGTCACCGGCAACATCAGACAGAGTGCGGGCATCGTCTGGGTCGTTCGGCGCGCAAAGAATAGGCTCTTTGATATCGGCCAGATCGATCTCGATGATTTCAGCGTATTCTGCATCCGGGTCAGCACGCAGCTGCTGAGGGTTGGCCAGCCACTCTTCCATCTTCTGGGCACGACGCTCCAGAGTCCGTGGGTCGCCATAACCTTCGCTGATCATCCAGCGCAACATGGTCACGTTGGAGGTCAGGTATTCAGCTACAGATTCATCAGACAGTGTAATGGTACAACCTGCCGCAGAACGCTCGGCGGACGCATCAGACAGTTCAAATGCCTGCTCGGCAGTCAGGGATTCCAGACCTTCGATTTCCAGAACGCGGCCAGAGAACGCATTCTTCTTGCCGGCTTTTTCAACGGTCAGCAAGCCTTGCTTGATACCGTACAGAGGAATGGCGTGAACCAGATCACGCAGGGTGATACCGGGCTGCATTTCACCTTTGAAGCGAACCAGAATCGATTCAGGCATATCCAGTGGCATAACGCCGGTCGCTGCCGCAAAGGCTACCAGGCCAGAGCCTGCAGGGAAGGAAATACCCAGAGGGAAGCGAGTGTGAGAGTCGCCACCAGTACCCACAGTATCTGGCAGTAGCATGCGGTTCAGCCAGCTATGGATGATGCCATCGCCAGGACGCAGAGCCACACCGCCACGGTTCATGATGAAGTCTGGAAGGGTGTGCTGCATTTCTACGTCAACAGGCTTTGGATAAGCAGCTGTGTGACAGAAAGACTGCATAACCAGATCAGAAGAGAAGCCCAGGCAAGCCAGATCTTTCAATTCATCACGGGTCATTGGGCCGGTAGTGTCCTGAGAACCCACAGTGGTCATTTTGGGCTCGCAGTATTGACCGGCACGCACGCCTTCAACGCCGCAAGCTTTACCAACCATCTTCTGAGCCAGGGTGTAACCTTTGCCGGAATCGTTAGGTGCAACCGGGCGACGGAATACGTCAGTCGCACCCAGACCCAGTGATTCACGAGCCTTTTCAGTCAGACCACGACCAATGATCAGATTGATACGACCACCAGCCTGTACTTCGTCCAGAATAACGTCGGATTTGTAGCTGAATTCGGAGATGGTTTCACCAGCTTCGTTCAGTACTTTGCCTTCGTAAGGACGGATGTCGATTACGTCACCCATGTTCATTTTGTCGACAGGGGCTTCAAATACCAGGGCTCCAGCATCTTCCATGGTATTAAAGAAGATAGGAGCGACCTTGCCACCGATGCAGACACCGCCGCCGCGCTTGTTGGGTACGCCGGGCATATCATCGCCGAAGAACCACAGGACTGAGTTGGTGGCAGACTTACGGGAAGAGCCGGTACCAACCACATCACCAACAAAAGCAACAGGCAGACCTTTGGCTTTGATCTCGTCGATCTGTGCCATAGGGCCGGTGATACCGTGCTCTTCCGGAGTCAGACCATCGCGGGTCATCTTGTAGGCTGCGCGGGCGTGTAAAGGAATGTCCGGGCGAGACCAGGCATCCGGAGCAGGCGACAGGTCATCGGTATTGGTTTCACCCGTTACCTTGAACACGGTCATCTTGATGCTGTCGGCCACCTTGTCACGCTTGGTAAACCACTCTGCATCGGCCCAGGATTTCAACACAGCCTGAGCGTTAGCGTTGCCAGCCCTGGCTTTTTCTTCCACATCATGGAAGGCATCGAACATCAGCAGGGTGTCTTTCAGTTCGGCTGCAGCCAATTCGCTCAGGTTCTTGTCGTCCAGCAGCTCAACCAGAGTGGTGATGTTGTAACCACCGTGCATATTACCCAGCAGGGCAACGGCTTCTTCTTTGCTTACCAGTGGTGAAGAGACTTCACCAGCAACAATGGCAGACAGGAAACCGGCTTTTACATAAGCGGCTTCGTCAACACCGGGAGGAATACGGTTTTCCAGAAGGTTTAACAGGAAATCTTCTTCGCCGGCAGGAGGGTTTTTCAGAAGCTCGACCAGGCTGGTCACCTGCTCGGCATTAAGAGGTTTCGGCGGTACACCTTCCGCCGCACGTTCTTCGACGTGTTTGCGATACGCTTCTAGCATTATTTTACCCTCATCAAGTGACCTGCGGGACGGGACTGCCTGACTCTGTCCGAGTGAGCTATGTCATCCATAGACTCTCACTGTAGAGAGGTGGGCCGAGCTGGCCCAGGGTAAATAAGACAGGTCACTTTTAGGGTTTTTGTGAACCCCGCCTGTTGCACTCTTGTTTGTGTCAAGAGTGGCACCTGTCTGGCAATCCAGTCCGTGGCAGTGCCTCGTTACTGAATTTGTCTTGTTTTCGGCGCCGAGAGTATAACCGAAGCCACTACCACAAGTTAAGTAAATGCCGAAATGGTGGGTATATTTTCCGTGAATAACGTCATTGCCGGTACGTTAATTCTGAAAAAATGTTGTAGATCTTATTCCCTCCATATCTTGTAATTCTGTCGGCCTGTAAGGCGACAAAAAACCAAAACGTATCGTGTGCCGCCCGAGCTGTAATTTGTTCATAAGGGGTTAACTTCTGTGCCTGCGTATGATTAATGGCGGAAAGCTGATGCTCGGTTACCGGTTGATCAATATCCTCAGTTAACAGCGTGATCAATGGAAGGTTGCTGTTTTCTGATTGCGTGTTCCAGTCTAGAAAAATCATACCGTGCTTGTCATTCATGATTGTGGTGAACTTTCCGTGATGTGTTGTTGTGATCTTTGCAGGTTGTAAAGTTTCGGGACTGTTGCGTGGCAGTTCTGTTCCTTGAGTACTGGAGGCCAAATAGTCAGGTAGGCTGCGGATAACCTGTCGTGACAGTGGGTTGATGGTGAAATGGACAAGTGGATCGTTGTACATTACCTGGTCGGTCCACCAGAAAACCGGGCTGGGTGCCATAAACTGGGCAATCAGAATCCGTTGCCCTGGCTCATTGTTCCGCCATGCTCGCATATATAGACGGTTACCTCCGCCTTCGACCACGGGGTAGAGACGTAAATAAGTAATGCCCAGATCACTGCACTTGCTGAAAAAGTGTTGCCATGCCAAGTTGTCCGGTTGCCTGGATGAAGTTGCTTGAACGCCAGCTTCCAGTGTTGGAATAATATCGATAACAGGTTCGAAATTACCGTCAAGTAGGGGGCTTTGCAGGAAAACCTTGGCCAGCGTGTTTAATTCACTGTTTTCGAACAGTATCTGTTGTTGTTCCAGTTTTACCGGGGAGTTCAGTAGCAACATATTAGCCGCGAGCTTACTCATAACCGGCAGGTGCGCAGGAAGTTGCGCCATCAATGTTGCGATAGGTGCTGATATGCCCTGTCTTGTCAGGGCGCTGCGCAGCCAGGGAGAAAAGTTTGTCAGCACGGATGCGCGATACAGACCTGTCAAAAGCGTTTCTGAACTTAAAATCTGAGTTAATGTGCCTGCCGAGAATAAATGCCACATAGTTGCTGACAGGCTTGGCCTCCAGAAACGACTTTCAGGATACTCATTGCCTTCCAGAATGTATTTCAAAAATGGTCGTGCTACTAAAGTCATCCCCGATGCTACCGCGACTTTAAGAGCGGTTTTCCCTTCATGTTCCAGCTTGTCGAGAATGCCTCTTTGGATGGGGGGTTCCGGGATATCCATGTTGCGGAAAAGGTATCCGGGAATCCAGGGGGGTATGGCCAGCAGGCCTTTGTCGTTTTCTTGTTTTCTCTCCAGATGATTCTTTACATCATCAGCCCAGTCGGCCATACCCTGAAAGTTGTCGTCTGCAGACGAGCAACAACTTATAAAGAGCAAAATATAAAATTTTAAACGACACGGAAGCCATTTTGGGGGCATTGAAAGGGAGCCTCATCCTTTGGCGGCAAGAGTACCGGAGGGACGAGTTTAGAAGAGGGATGGTGAAAGTTCCTGCAAGAAGGTGAATATTCAGGAAATACCGCCCGGAAACAGAAAGTTTCCGGGCATAAGGAATAAGGTTAACTCAGCACGTTCTCAAGAGGATCCATAATGTCTCTGGGTTTGAGAGTTAATACATCACATTCAACATGGTGCAGAATCTGTTCAGCAGTGTTGCCCAGTAATGCGCCTTTGAGACTGGTGTTGGCAACAGTACCCATCACGATCAATGAAGTATTGAGGCGTTTGGAAAGCTCTGGGATAAAGACTTCCGCAGGGCCTTCTTCTACATGGATATTTTCATCACTAATGCCATATTTTGTGGCCAGAGGTATGCAGTTACTCTCGTAACGATCGTGGGCTTCCTGCTCGGTATCTTCACCACTCAGCATCAGGCCTGGATGAGCACTGCCCATATGAAGCTCTGTTTCAGCGACACCAGAGATTGCGCCTGCGTATTCCATAATAACGTTATTAAGAATTTCGTGACTGCTGTCGCCAGGGCAGGCATCAATTGCGGCAAGAATATTTTTGCCCTTCCAGCTGTCACTGTTCTTAACCAGCAACACAGGGACACGACATTGCCTCAGTAGGCTCCAATCTTCTGGAGTGGAAACAATACTGGTAATACTTTTGTCCTGCTTCGTGGCTTTTACTACCAGACTGCAGCGCTCAAGCTGGCGAACATGGATAATGGTTTCAACAGCATTGTTGTGCCATTGTTCACTACCGCTAATGGCTACACCTTCCTCGATAAAAGGTTGAACCATTGCGTCCAGGTGAGCCTGCGACTCCGCGTTCGCTCTGGGATTAGGGGCCAGAACCACGATGGGAGTGTCGGTTGCCTTGGCAATCATGACAGCCCGATTGAGGGCTATGCTCGAAGATTTGCGGGTATCTACAACCACCAGCATTTTAGTGAGAGTACGCATGGTGATCTCCTGATTATGTCCATTTGTTCTTAAGCGAGAGCCAGCCGAAGCTTCGACATCAGACCTTAGCAGCTTCTCAGTGATTTGTTTTAAATTTATGGTAGCTGGGGCTGGGGTTGCAGCTATTGATCCAGATCAATTTGTCTCTGTATATTTTGCACGAACGTGTGTTTTCTGATTGAAAAATAAACCGACCTGAAAGCAGGTAAATAATGACTGTCGTGTGATTTAGGCTGATATAATGCGGCGAAAAATAATGACCAATAGGGGGAGTAGATTATGACTGGTCAGCGTCGGTGGTTGTTACCTGAACGGGATGAATTTCTGTTATGTCCAACACCGGAAAATTGGTTGGAGCAAGCGGTTTCACAACAAGAGACGTTGCTTATTGATCATGCTAACTGTGAGAAAAAAGCTGCGGCCACCGCTATCAATCTGATGTTTCGTTACACCGAAAATACCGACCTTCAGAACAGAATGTCCCGTCTTGCCAGAGAAGAACTTCGCCACTTTGAGCAGGTGCTTGCGCTACTACAAAAAAGGAACATTCCTTACCGGCCTCTGAGCGCTTCCGGTTATGCCGGGAAAATGCGTGCGCAGGTTCGTACCCATGAACCTGAGCGGATGATTGATACTCTTGTGGTGGGCGCTTTTATTGAAGCACGCAGTTGTGAGCGGTTTGAAGCTCTGGCGCCATTGCTTGATGAAGAACTTAAGAAGTTCTATCTCTCACTGCTGAAATCAGAAGCACGCCACTTTCAGGATTACCTGACACTGGCAATGGAGGCTGCTGGTTATGATCTTGCCGATCGTATCGCTGTTTTTGCGCAAGCGGACCGGCAAGCCGTAGAAGGAAAAGATGAAGAGCTTCGTTTTCATTCTGGTGTTGTCCACTGATTAGACGACCAAGGCTATATCTTCATGCCAGATCTCGGGGTGTTTGCGGATAAATAACTGCATAACTTCAATGCACCGGTTATTTTGCCGTACCTCAACGTTTACACCTCGGGATTTCAGTAATTCCTCGGCACCGGTAAAGGTCTGGTTTTCTCCAATCACTACATGAGGTATGCCGAGTAGTAGAATCGCTCCTGAGCACATATCGCAGGGGGAGAGGGTGGTGTAAAGGGTACTCTTTTTATAAATGTCCGCGGAGAGTCTCCCGGCATTTTGGAGAGCATCCATTTCACCGTGAAGAATGGGGTTGCCTTTCTGTATCCTCTGATTATGTCCTTTCCCGAGCATTTTCCCATTACATACCAACACTGAGCCTATTGGAATGCCTCCTTCACGAAGAGACTTTTCAGCTTGTTCTATAGCCAGTTCCAGATAATCGCTCACAGGAAAACCCTCAGGGGTTCACAGCTTTTTAGACGAGGGGGCTTTCTCACTTAAGCATGCGCCTCAGTGCGATGCTTAGTTGAGAACGCTCCCCAGGTAAAAGACAGTTCCAATAATGACACCGCTAACCAGTAGGTGTACAAGGCAGAAGCCCATAATGTCTCGTGCTTTAAGCCCGGCTACCGCCAATGCGGGAAGTGCCCAGAATGGCTGAATCATATTAGTCCAGGCATCACCCCAGGCTATGGCCATGGCAATTTTTGCAGTATCTACATTCAGCTCAAGAGCGGCAGGAATCAATACCGGAGCCTGGACAGCCCATTGGCCACCGCCTGAGGGCACAAATAGATTGACCAGGCCAGCGCTAAGGAATGTATAGAGAGGCAGGGTTTCAGCTGTAGACAAAGCAATGAACTGACGACTGATTAAGTCACCAAGACCTGACGACATTACAATCCCCATAATGCCTGCATAGAAAGGGAACTGAATAATGATACCGCCAGCACCTTTCACACTTTCTGTGACGGCATGAAGAAAGCGTTTAGCATCGCCATGGCAGAGAATTCCCAGAATCAGAAACAGAAAATTCACTATATCGAGTGTTAGTCCACTGCCGGGTTGTTGAAAATAGATGACCGCGTAGGTTAATCCCATTGCCACCGGTAGAATCGGGAGCAGGCGGCTGTGCTCGAGATTTTGAGCTGGAGTAAGTGGTTTATCGTCGGGTACGGAATGAATCCAATCGGCATGGCCATTATCTAGCTTGCTGGATTCAATCGTTACCCGATCTTGTACTGGTGGCATCATCAGCCAGTTAATCAGTGGCAAAACAACAAGCAGTGCTAAAAGAATGATCAGGTTATAAGGGGCCATTAAGGTCTTTGAAACTGGAATGACGCCCATCATGGATGACAGAAAATGATTGTCTGTAGCGATACTTAGTGGAATAGAACCGGACAGGCCGCCATGCCAAACCAGAAAACCACTGTAGGCGCTGGCGATAACCAACCGGTAATCAATATCTGGCTGCTGTCTGGCCATATGGCGGGCAAATAGGGAACCTGTTACTAAACCAAAGCCCCAGTTAATCCAGCAGGCAGCAATAGAAAACAGGGTGACAAGCACAATCCCCTGGCCCGGTGTATTTACCAGGTTTGCTGTCCGTTGAAGAAGTCTGTGAACCGGTGGTGAGAGGGCAAGGATATAGCCAGTCACCAGTATCAACACCATTTGCATGGTGAACGGTATCAGTTTCCAGAACGAGTCTCCCCAGTACTGAACAATCTGTAATACAGAGCTGTCGGTCAAGGTAAATCCCAGCAGGAAAGCAAGCATTGTCAGCAACAGGCTGAGCACAAAAGGATCAGGCAAGTAGCGCTGCATCAGTCGGTCGAAGAAAATGGTCAATCGCTGCATAGGATCCCCCTTTGCCTTTCATCTGTATGGGTCTACAGGTTAGATGGCATTGGGGGGCATTTTGCTTATGGTTTCTGTTAGATAAATGAACTGAGTTGTCAAGGGAGGAGCTAAGGAGAGAAAAGAAGAGTCGAGTCAGCCATAAACTGGAGAGGGTTGACCGGCGTACCATTCACATGAATTCCCCAATGCAGGTGAGGACCTGTTACTCGCCCTGAGGCACCAGTTAAAGCGATTTTCTGCCCCTGACTGACGGTGTCTCCAACATTCACCTGAATATCAGAGAGGTGGAAATAACTGCTGGAGACCCCCCAGCCATGCTCCAGCACAATATGGCCGCCGGTGTACCAGTTGGATTGTGCCATTTTCACTTTGCCGTCGTGGGGCGCTTGTACTGGCGTTCCTTCCGCGGCTCGAAGATCGACCCCGGTATGCCGACCCTTCAGCTGTTCGTTATAAAGCCTGCGTATACCAAAGGGGCTGGTTACTTTTCTCAGAGGCACCGGTTCAATAAAGCCACTGGTAAGAGGTTGATGCGGGTTCTTCGCTTTTAGGGCATTAGCGATTTCTGTTCGCTCTTTATTTATTCGCTCAAGGGCATGTTCTGGTGGAGTGACAAGATCTGGGTTTACCGAAAGGGGTTCCACTGGATAATCCGGTTCAATCGTTTCCAACTCAATAGAGGGAAGGTTGCCGCCATCGGGCATGGTCATGGTAACAAGCTTTCTTTTGGCACTAACTGTTGTGTCCAACGGTGTGGCGATTACTACCAGACTCTGGCCTGGGTTTTTAGGGTGTGGGTGAACAGCAATATCGTTTCCATCAAAAGCGACTGTGCATTTATCGCTGGGGCAGGGGAGAGACAATAACAGAGCTTCTCCGCTTTTGAGTTGCTGACTGGTGAGTGGGTTGCTGGAATGGTTATCGACGGGGTCTCTGTCAGAAAAACAAGTGGTTGGTAAAGAAAGCAGGGTCATCAGCAGTCGGCCTGTCCAGGTCATAGGTACTTATCCAAGCATAGGAGTTCGCCGGGAAGAGTAGCTGTGATGACACGAATGTCAGGCCAAACGTTTAATTGAGAGCGCCCCCTAGCTTATCGGGAAGCTTGAAAGGTCAAAACCATTTTCGTCGTGGCACAGGGACCAGCCGAGTCTGTCCCAGTCACCCAGCACAATACGTTGTGCATTGTTGTCCAGAGGGTGAACTGCTGCACGGTGGGTATGGCCATGGATCAGGGTTTTTACCTTGTGCTTCGCCATTTCACTGATGACTGCACCCTTAGTTACATCAAGGATTGCTGGTGGTTTCTTACCGGCATTGGCCATGCTGTTCTCCCTGAGTTTACGGGCAATGTTTCGCCGGTAACTGCTGGGAAGGGCCAGAAGAATAAACTTGGTTATTGGGTTCTGAATGATTTTCCGAAAACGGATATAACCAGCATCGCTGGTGCAGAGGCTATCACCATGCATCAGCAGAACAGGCTTGTCGCCAAGGGTGATAACCGTTGGGTCTTTGAGCCAAGTGCAGCCAGCTATGCGACAAAAGCTTTTCCCGATAAGAAAGTCGCGGTTGCCATGCATGACGAAAATACTGACGCCTTTTTCGGTCAGGGCTTTCAGTGCTGTGGCAATCTGGTGGTGAAATTCATCCATCACATCATCGCCAATCCAGTATTCGAAGAAGTCACCCAAGATGTACAGGGACTGAGCGGAAGGGGCATCCTGCTCCAGAAAACGCAGAAACGCCCGGGTAATGTCCGGGCGTCCTGGTGTCAGGTGCAGGTCGGAGATAAACAGCGACCGCAAGACAGGGTTACTCCACGATTTCGGCAGATTCAACCAGTACTTCATCAGTAGGAACGTCCTGATGGAAGCCGTAGCTACCGGTTTTCACATTCTTGATCTTGTTAACCACGTCCATGCCATCGGTTACTTTACCGAATACTGCGTAGCCCCAGCCCTGTTCAGTTTTGGAGCTATGGTTCAGGAAGTCGTTATCTGCCACATTAATAAAGAACTGGGCAGAAGCAGAGTGTGGATCCATAGTGCGGGCCATGGCGATGGTGCCAGTGGCGTTTTTCAAACCATTGTCAGCTTCATTCTTGATGGATTGACCAGTGGTTTTTTCTTCCATGCCAGGAGCCATGCCGCCGCCCTGAATCATGAAACCATTGATAACGCGATGGAAAATGGTATTCGAGTAGTGTCCGGACTTAACGTATTCCAGAAAGTTAGCAACAGTCTTGGGTGCTTTCTCTGCGTCCAGTTCCAGAGTGATGTCGCCATAGTTGGTGTGAAGGATAACAGCCATTAGATTGCAGTCCGAAATGTTTGGAGGGAGCCGCCACAAGCAGCAAAAGGTGTATCATAACCGCTTTATGATATTTATGCAGTTTTGGTTCATATTTCTGACAGGAATGTTAGTTTGTTTCAGTGACCGTTGTGGGTGAAAACTCAAGCAGGGTAAATATGTTCTCAAAGAGTATTTTCAGCTGATCTACAGGGCGTCAGTAACCTGTTGAAGGAAAGGCAAAATACACTCTGGTGGTGTGCGTATTCTGCCTTTCCTGAGCAGGCTGACTCTGTGTGCGGCTGGAGACCTCAATGTCGTTCAAACCTTCAATGATTTGTTTGCCAGTTTTTGATCTGTTTCGGAATTGCTTTGCAGAGCTCTCCAGTACCGGATGCTTCCTTAAAAAGAGGAGAGAATATGCGAGCACTGACCACAAATACAGATATTTGTTCTTTTTCAGGGGGTTGGAGCCGGTTTTTAACCGGCTCTCTATTACTTGCGAACCATCTGCATATAGATTTGTGCAAGAAGCCGGGTGTTGCTCTCAAGTTGTATACAGCGCTCATCGGCCAGATGGTAACTGATAAGCCCCTCAACAGAACTCATTATGAGGAAAGCAGCGATTTCTGCGGTTAAACCATCGCGCAGAAATCCCATCTTTTCAACTGGCTGGAAAAATTTGGTCAGGCTTTCGGACCACTGGCAGCGCAGTTGTACAAGGCCATGCTCCTCATTCAACTCCTGCATATTGAATGACTGTTCGAGCACGCGAAATACCTGTCTGGTATGGGTATCTGTGGCCAGTTGCAGAAGAAACTCGGAGATCAGGCTTTCGAGGCTTTCGAGAGGCTGTACAGAACCAAGCTCTACAAGGTCATCAAAAGACTTTTCCAGAGGCGCAATAGCTTCGTCCCACAAGCAAGTCAGCAGTTCATTTTTATCTTTGAAATGCCAGTAGATGGCTCCCCGAGTCGCACCTGCCTCTCTGGCAATTTCTGCCAGAGTCACCTTGGCTGGGCCTTTTTCACTGAATAGTTTCAGTGCTGATTCCAGAAGATGCAGACGGGTTTTTTCCGCATCCTCTTTGGTTCTGCGTGCCATCAGTTCAACTCCATAGTCGGAGCATAGCTCTCTTCATTTTCCTCGTGATCTTTCACAAACAAAACATAGAGGCAGGGAATAATCACCAAGGCAATCACCGTTGAAGCTATTAGACCAAACACGATCGCCATACACAGTGGGTACCACTGTGGGTCACTGAATGCCAGAGGCATCAGGCCTAGTACGGTAGTCAGGGTGGTACTGACTATTGGGCGCAGTCGCTCAGCTGAAGCGCGGGCCGCTGCAGACATTGTATTCATACCATTGCGGAAATGGCGGTTTGCGGTATCGATCAACACAATCGCGTTGTTTACAGCAATACCTACCAAGGCCACAACACCTATAAGTCCTGAGAATGACAAGGGAATATTAGCGAGGAAAAAGCCACTGAATGTACCGGTCAAACCCAAAGGGATAATCAGCAGGATGATAATCGGTTGGCGGATGGAATTATAGAGCAGTGCCAGTAGAATCAGGATCAGCAGAACAGCCGCGATAAAGGCCATACCCATATCGGAATAGCTGTCATCAGCTTTGGTCAGCTCTCCTCCCAGCTGGTAGTTATAGCCGGCGGGCCATGTGGCTTTCATTTTATCCAGATCCGTTTTCATGGAAAGCATAATGTCTGAAGCCGTTTCTCCTTCGGCACGGGCCTGAACTGTTACTGCACGGTAACCGTTTTTATGAATGTAGATTCGGGGAACACTGTCGACGGTATAGCTGCTGATGGTTTCCAGGGGAACGGACTCTCCCTGAGGAGTTATTACTTTCATCAGCTGCACTTCAGCAACATGGCGGGGGTTGCCAATACCGCCGTCCTGACTGGGCCAGATATAGCCAAGACGCAGTTTGGGGTCATCACTGGTACCTTCAACTTTGAATCTCCCCTGTTCATCATCGCTCATACCGATGCGAATCTGTTCTGCAGCGTTGCTTTCATCGAGGCCAAAAAAATTCAGCATTTCCCGATCAAAGGTAAAGCGCACTTCGGGGAGAGGAGAACCCAGGTTATCGCGAATATCAACGGCCCCTGGTTGTTGCCTGAGCCTTGTCTGTACCTGTTGAGATAGCTGGGTCAAAACCTGATAATCCGGGCCAGTCAGCGAAATGGCTACAGGAGCTGAAGTGTCCGGATTACCACCAATATGGGTCATCTGAATACGCAGGCCAGGCTCTTTGCTGAGAACCTTTACTAAGCCATCTCGCATAATTGGCAGATAGTCGAACGACAGGTGTTCACGCATTTCTTTCGGGCGAAGAATTACGGTAAAACCGGCCAGGTGAGCGTTTTCATTGGGAAGCAGTGCATCTTTCAGATTACCGGTTGTTACCGGGCTTCGAGCGCCTGTATAGATAACAAACTTCTCTATCCACGGTTGTTGACGCAACCACTCTGCAGATTTGTCGGTTACCTGTCGGGTCTGCTCGAGCGTGGCGTCAGGAGCCAGTTCGATGGAAATGCCGATTTTCCGGTCATCAGCTTCCGGGTACATCATGGATGGTAACAAACTGGAGGCCATGATACTGATCACAAACAAGCTGAAAGCGCTGACTGTCCAGAGAACGGTTTTTCTTTTCCGTGACAGGGGGCCGTGCAACAAGAAGGTTTCCAGTTTATTTCCCCATAGGCGTGCATAACGATCAACCGTCAGCTCATTCGGGGGCTGGCTATTTTCCAGCAAAATGCGTGATAGCGGAATACAGATCAGAAAAGCCACAATCAGGCTGATAATCAGGGCAAGGGTGATGGTAATAGGTAGGATACGGATAAATTTCCCGTCTATACCTCCCACCATCATCATGGGCACCAGAGCCAGGATTGTGGTGAGCTGGCCGGCAATGGCTGGCATGGCAAAAGTACGAACAGTTTTCAGGGCCGCTTCAGGGAAACTCTCTTTCCGCACATAGAGGCCTTCATGCATGCCTTCCATGACCAGAATAAATACATCAACCAGCAATCCCAACGCCAGTACCATGCCGATCATCACCATGCTGTTAAAGGAATAGCCCATGGGAATCATCAGGCCGAGTACGGCCAGCAGGGTCACAGGAATAGCAAGGCCAGCGATAAGGGCTTCTCGCCAGGTCAGCAACAAGAGCAGAATGGCAAAAACAATAAACACCGCCTGCATCATTGAGCCGGAAATATCATTAAAGGCTGTTTCAATCAGTTCAGCATCATCGCTGACTCGGGTGACGGATAAAGAAGCGGGCCAGTTATTCTTGGAAGTCAGTTCTTCAATAACTCTTGCGCTTTCTGCAATAACTCCCAAGGTATCCGCACCTGGGCGCTTCTTAATATCGAGGATTACACCGGGAGTAGCGGGAGCGCCTTCAAGGCTGAAGCCTGTCTGCATTTCCACGCGATCCGGACGCAAATCAACTGTGGCGATATCCCCCAGGCGAATAGTGCGGTCATTCAGACGCATGACGGGTAACTGGCGGATACGTTCAACCTGGTCGAAGCGTCCTTCCAGATAAAGAGAGAAGGTATTACTGTCACCTTCAAACTCACCCCAGCCCATATCACGGTTGGCGGAAAGTAGAAGGTTTTTCACCGTAACAGGTGAAAGTTTCAGCATTCGCAGCTTCTCAGGGTAGAGGCGAACATGAAGGCTTTTTTCGCGTTGTCCACTGATATCAACCTTTTTCACATCACTGATACGTTCCAAAGCGTCACTGAGCCGCTCGGCAGTATCCGTTAGCTGAATATCGCTGGTATCACCGTGGAGAACCCAGGTTACAACCGGAGTATTGGACATGGACATCTCTTCAATTTCCGGCTTCTCGACACCGCTTCCAGCTGGAAACTCGCTTTCAGCTTTATCAATCGCAGCTCTCAGGCGCTGCATGGCATCGGAAACCGGCATGTCCGCATCAAACTCTACCGACACCATGGAGTAAGAGTTGTAGGAGCCGCTGTCGAATCGCTTTAACCCTTTCAGTCCGCGAATTTCTTCCTCAAGGTATTTGGTTATTTCTTTCTCAACCTGTTCCGGTGAAGCACCCTCCCACTGGGTCATTACCAGTGCCATGGGGATTTCCAAGTCTGGATAGTTTTCACGTACCAGGGTTTGCCAGGCCGTCAGGCCGATGACGACAAACATCACCAGTAGCAGTTTTGCTAGTAAGGTTTCCAGAAACAGGCGCCTGGCAGGCCCTTCAGGTGTTAACCAACTCATTCGTTCACCCCACCATCAACAACGCGCACCAGACTGTTTTGATCAAGCAGGTGCTGCCCTCGAACAACGACACGTTCATTGGCATTAAGCCCTGATGAGATTTCAATACTGCTCAAGCCCTGAAGACCGGTTGCCACAATGCGTCGTTCAACCCGCTTGTCATCACCAATGACATAAATAAAGGGAAGGCGATTCCGGAAGCAATACTTCGGACAGTTTTTCATAACCGCTTGACCATGAGAGAAATCAGCGAAAATAGAGGAATCTAACGCTCTGTT
>NZ_CAMZOG010000087.1 GCF_947331445.1 Parendozoicomonas sp. Alg238-R29
GTGCGGAAATTGCTTTATATCATGCCCTCGGCAAGCTCCCCGAGCCTGAAATGACCCACAGATTTTACTGACGAGGCCATTTTTAAAGGGAACTCTACAGGCGCTTTTCATTACCCAGAACCAAAGAAAACGGCAAACGTTGATAATCCCGTGCTTGTGAACGGAGCTTGCAATATCTCTGGTAGTGGGTGTGGCAACTAGGGGTGTGGCAACATAGTCGATCGGGAGCCTATGAAACCCATCGTCTTTCGCTTGTGTGACTCCGTCAGTTTATACGACGCAATGTTTGTAAAGGACGCTCCTGAAACATCCGTGCATAAACACCTGAAAACCGACCTAACTCGATAAAGCCCCAGCTCATGGCAACATCAGCCACCCGTGTTGTTACAGGATCAGAAAGATAAAGATCCCGACGAGCCCCATTGAGGCGCACAAGAGTCAAATAGCGTATGGGTGTGACTCCCAACTGCTCACGAAAACCATATTCCAGACTGCGTTCACTTAACTGGGCCACCGCACACAGCTCAGGAAGAGTCGGCAGTTCACCAGCATGCACCTTCAGATACTCAACGACTCGCTGCACACCTTTCAGCCGACGGCTTGACTTTTCAAGGGGGGAACATGTCTCAAGAGTGGAGAATAATAGTTTGACAGAAAGGTAGATTATCTGCTGACTCAGCACATGTCGCACGTTTGGGTTATGAAGGATTTCGGGAGAGCGCTCAACGGTAAAAAAGATGTCTGCCAGCCTGGCTTTGTAGAGTTTGAGTAGTGGCAGCGGGACACAACGCATGCGGCTGACAAACCATTGATTATGAGGTTCATGGTTTGTCAGCTGTGTAGTCCAGTTTTCAAGCACTGATGTATCGAGAACACTGGACATATAACCAAAGGGGTGGTTAAAAGCCATATCCCATTCTCCTCCTGTGCCCTGAAACATAGTGTTCTCTACGACTTCCTGCCCGCAAAAACGGACACGGGCCGGGGGGGACAAAGCTACAGCAAGTGGGAAAAAATTATCAGGAGGGCCTGCTTGTATCTGTACTCCAACATTCAGTTGTTCACGAACAAGAATCACACCGTCAAGCTTAATTTCACACAAGCGGTTCTCTAAAGTGCCAGGGTTTAATTGTAAATAACGCCGATGTCGACCAACTTCAGAGTTTTTCAGTTGTTCGATATCCGTTGTGCTAATGCGACGAATAAGAAAATCTGTCGTGTGTGGAAATTGTGTCTCACCACGTCTTTCATGCTGGTATTCATCTTTACCAGCAGCTAGTAGACCAGCAGGGAGTAGAACAAAATCAGTAGTACTTTCTGTCGGCGTTGCAGACCAGTGCATAAACGCATCATCCATATGCGAGCCCTGTAATGAGCATTGATTATGTATTTATATTTTTTATTGGTTGAGAGGCGGCCAATTCTACGTCGGAAATGTGTCGTGTGAAATACAGAAAAGCTACTTTTTAGCGCCATGGTGCCACATTCATCATTGATCATTGCAGGCTCTAGCCCGAGTATTTCACCAAAATAAGAGGGCGAGATGGTTTTTGTTATTGTTCAGTTGCTTACGCCAAACATAACGAACAAATCGCCCATGACAGATTGTAATCCTCCCATCACTCGTTTTTCACGCTGCCAGACACGGCTCGTTCAGGCTGATTTTTCTGGTGGTGACATCACATCCAATGCCGGTGTTTTGCTTCTACGACAGATAGACCGGAAGACGGGGTTAACCCGTACCTTTGTGTATAAAGAGTTGTTTCACACCATTTCCAGGAAGCTTGTGCCCGGATAGAGAAACAGGTGCTGTTCCCGGCACGGAATAAACTGAGAATAAATAAACAATGGGGTAAGGGGGAGGTGTGCCTGTAATTCATTCGTGCCAGCATCAGCGTAACCCGTAATGATGAAGAACCTGTTCAGGGTTTCATCTTGTTGCGGGACACATTAACAGGCTGAATGTAAGAAATACCTTTATTCAAATGAGCCATGTCTACCAGCGCCATTACTGAAACGCATCGCCCCTGCCACCCCTTCTTGTTCCAAAACCTGGCTGGCAGAACAGCCCTCTTCTCTAAGCGCCCGTTCAAGAGGCCAGTTCCATTGGTTATACGCACTGAGCCTATCAGCCTTCATACACTCTTGAGAAAACCCTGCAATCTGTTGAGCCAGCTCTAAAGCCTCGTTGAGAGCCTTTCCTTCTTCAACAATCCTATTCGCCAGCCCCCAGCTTAGCGCTTCTTCAGCATTCACAGATCGACCAGTCAGTATCATATCCATAGCTCGCCCCTGGCCAATAATTCGAGGCAGACGAACAGTTCCACCATCAATCAAAGGAACACCCCAGCGGCGGCAAAAAACACCAAACACAGCATTTGAACTGGCTATCCGCATATCACACCATAATGCCAGCTCCAGCCCACCAGCGACCGCATAACCTTCAATAGCCGCGATAACAGGTTTGGATAACTGCATTCGGGTTGGGCCCAGAGGCCCAGCACCATCAGAATCAATATTGTTTCTGGTTTCAGGATTAGAAACAGCCTTTAAATCGGCACCAGAACAGAACACACCCTCAGCCCCGGTTAGCACCGCCACCCGAGCCATAGTATCAGAATCAAACTCTTCAAAAGCTTGATGTAATGCTTCGGCTGTTGGGCGATCTATAGCGTTTTTTCTTTCGGGGCGATTCAAACGCACCACGGTGATGTGATCGAGTTTTTCAACAACAACTGGGGAACGACTCATGTATTCCTGCCCGATTGTATTATTTTTTATAAAGTAACCTGTTGTCGAGCAGGGTCAACCCATCCCAGGGTCTGTTGAAGTTGCTGAGCTGCGGAATCACCCAGATCAATGACCAGCCGCCACCTGCCCTGTTCAACCACAATAGATGAGTTAGCGTGAAGTGGGTCGGAAGCTTCTCTACACCCAAGAACTCTGACCAGCATTAAGTTTTCCTCTTTAACTCCCGCTTCTGACAAACATCATCTATCAAACCACCGCCTATACTGCCTTGGTTATTTCTTGAGGGTGGTGTCATGGGCCAGGGCAAATTTTCCCTGACAACCAAGGTTGTTATCGGCATGGTGACCGGTATTCTGGTTGGCTTCTTACTGCGTTTTTTATTCCCTGAAAGCCCGTTTGTCACAACCTATATAACAGATGGCCTTCTTCTTATTCTCGGCAAAATTTTCGTTACCTGCCTGAAAATGCTGGTTGTTCCACTGATTTTTGTTTCCCTTGTCTGCGGCACCTGCACACTGAAAGATGCCTCAACCCTTGGTCGGCTGGGGTTAAAAACAGTCGCTCTATATATTCTCACGACATGTGTCGCCATAAGTATGGCCATCGCGGCAGCTCTATTGGTTGAACCTGGTGTTGGTGCAAACCTCGAAAGTGCCGCAGGCTTCACCCCGCAGGAAGCGCCGCCCCTCAGCAATGTTCTGATTAACCTGTTCCCCAGTAACCCGATTGCAGCTATGGCCAAAGGAAATGCCTTACAGATTATTGTTTTTGCTTTGCTGTTCGGTATATCCATTGCCGCATCAGGGAAAAAAGGACAGCCCATCGCTGATATTTTCATCAGCCTGAATGAAGTTATTATGAAGTTGGTAACCCTGCTGATGAATCTTGCTCCATACGGGGTATTTGCGCTGATGGCTCGACTGTTTACTACCATCGAGTTTGACGCCATCCTGAATCTTATTAAGTACTTCTTCCTGCTGCTTGGCGTTCTAACCCTTCACGTTTGTTTAACCTACTTCATTCTTCTTCGTTTTGTAGGTGGACTCAGTCCAATTCGGTTTATGAAAAAAATGGAAGATGCCCTCCTGTTTGCTTTCAGTACCTCTTCAAGCAGTGCCACGATTCCTGTTTCTATGGAGACCGTAAGCCGCCGACTGGGAGCCAGCAATCGTGTGGCATCTTTCACCATCCCACTGGGTGCCACTATTAATATGGATGGCACAGCGATGATGCAGGGTGTGGCGACCGTTTTTATAGCTCAAGCGTTCAGCATTGACCTGACTTTAGGAGACTATCTCACCGTTATTCTCACCGCGACTCTCGCATCTATTGGTACAGCCGGAGTTCCGGGTGTTGGCCTCATTATGCTGGCTATGGTTCTGCAACAGGTTGGCCTGCCACTGGAAGGCATAGCCATAATTATGGGCGTTGACCGTTTACTCGATATGGTAAGAACAGCTGTGAACGTAACAGGCGACTGCGCGGTTACCTGCATTGTTGCCAAGAGCGAAAATGAGTTCGACATTGCTATTTTCAACGATGACCATGCTGGAGAGCAGGAAGAAACCATAGACTTCCACCACATCACCGATACACAACCCCAGCCGTAAGTGTTACCCGTTACACGACAGGGTAACACTTAAAGTAGCACTTGCACTTATAACCTCAGGAACTGTAACAACCTGTATATAGAAAAAATACACATATTGCCGCTATCCCTTGGTACACAAGGGATTTCATTTTCTGGCACGGTATCTGCTCTATCACAAGTGCAAAAGAGGGAAACAAGGTTCCGCTAAGAGAATCAATCCATCAGGCTGAATAATAAGAAGAAAAACGATAATAAGAATAAAGCCTGTAAACCAGACAAGTCAGATAAGAAGAATACTAATAAAAAGAATAATAACAGACGTATCTCTTTAAATGCCCCGCTTATGCGGGGCGTTGTCTATCTGCTTACTGAAAACCGCCCCTGGGAAGGAATACCGGCTTATAGTACCTAAGGCATGTTTCTGTAGGTTTGGAAACCACCCGCTGAACCCTTTGCACAAACTCGTACCGAGAAGCCAAATAGTCCTTTAGCCACTAGGGCAACTCGCTAACCTGTTTAGGCTACCGCATTTTAAAGCCTTTACTGCTGAGGAATTCTTTCATGTGGGGACGTGACTCTTTCCCCAGAAGCGCTTCCATATCTGCGCTCCAGGTTCGATTCAGCTTTCCATTACTACGCGTTCTGTAGTATTCACGCATCGTGGCATCATATTCATCCAGCATATCCTGCTGTAAGGGCTGCCAGGTTTCTTCCATTAGAACCATATCTACAGGCAAGCGGGGCTTGATATCAGGATTCTGATCCGGATAGCCAATGCACATACCAAACACCGGATAAACATTCTCTGGCAGCTCTAACAATTCACTCACCTTTGAAGGGTTATTGCGAATTCCACCGATATAACAGATACCCAGCCCTTCCGACTCTGCGGCAACAGCAACATTCTGGGCAAACAGGGCGACATCAACGGTGGCAATAATAAAGTGTTCTGTCATCCCGTCAGCCAGCTTACCGCCCAGAGTTTCGCAACAATAACCTGAACGATTCAGGTCGGCGCAGAACATGAAAAATGCGGCCGCAGATTCCACATAACTCTGCCCACCGGCAAGTTCGGCAATGCTGGCCCGGGTTTTCGGACTTCTTATCCGGACAACACTGACTCCCTGCAAATTACTGGAGGTAGCAGCACTCTGCCCCGCCCTGATCAACTCCCTGACCAGATCTTCATCCACTGGCTGATCGGTAAACTTGCGAATGGAACGGTGTGATTTTAATAATTCAATAACAGAATCGGACATAGCTCCCCCCCCGTTTTTACCCATAACTATACAGATAGAATCCAGGGCGCGCTCAGCATCATAAAACAACAACAATCCCTGGACATGAGTTAGAATCCTGATTCCCACAAAATCCATTAAAAGTCGCTGTTGAACATGGCGTAACGGTACACAATGAATCATACCCCTATTGCTCTCACAATTGCCGGTTCCGATAGTGGTGGTGGCGCTGGAATTCAGGCCGACCTCAAAGCCTTCTCCGCTCTAGGCGCCTATGGCTGCTCTGTCATCACCGCCCTCACCGCCCAGAACACACTTGGCGTACAAGGCATATTCGATGTTACCCCGGAATTCATCCGCGCCCAGATGGATTCTGTGTTCTCAGATATTCCGGTAAATGCCGTTAAAATCGGCATGTTGAGCCAAGAACCTATGATTCGTGCCGTAGCCGAAGGCCTAAAAGCAAATAACGTTGAACTGCTTGTTGTTGATCCGGTGATGGTTGCCACCAGTGGTGACAAACTGCTTCAGGATGATGCCATTAACACTCTGAAGGAGTGTCTGATACCCATGGCAACGGTGATTACACCCAACCTGCCGGAAGCCGCCGTTTTGCTGAATACCAGCATTCCGGAAACCATTGAAGAAATGGAAGATATGGTAGAGCCACTATTGGTACTGGGAAGCCGCTCAGTTCTGATTAAAGGTGGTCATCTAGGGGGCAGCGAAAGCGTTGACCTGTTCCATGACGGCAAGACTTTACACCGCCTGTCATCTCCACGTTTCCCAACAGAAAATACTCACGGTACAGGTTGCACCCTGTCGTCTGCTATTACCGCACAGCTTGCCCGGGGTGTTGAACTTACCGACGCCGTGAAACAAGCAAAAGATTATATCGCACAAGCCATCGCCAAAGCTGACAACCTTTCTATTGGCAGTGGCCATGGTCCCGTTCATCATTTTCATGCTCACTGGGAGAGCACTTCACAGGAGAGCACTTCACAGGAGAGCAACGCATGAAAGTTTCTGACCTGATTGCCAGCTGTGAAAGCGACTGGGAAGAATACACAAAACATCGTTTTGTAAGAGAGCTGGCCAATGGCGCCCTGCCAGAAGCTGCATTCCGGCACTACCTGCAACAGGATTACCTGTTCCTGATCCACTTTGCCCGCGCTTATGCTCTAGCGGTATACAAGAGCGATAACTTTGCTGCCATGCAAAAACCCATGGAGGCTCTGCAGGGTTTAATTGGTCATGAATCCCGTTTGCATGTGGAATACTGCAAAAACTGGGGACTGACTGAAGAAGATATGCAGGCTATTCCTGAAGCCACCGGCACAGTCGCCTATACCCGTCTTGTGCTGGATGCTGGCCAGTCCGGTTCTCTGACAGATCTTTACGCAGCCCTGGCTCCTTGCTCTATTGGCTATGGCGTTATTGGCAAGTGGCTTGCCAGTCATCAAGATACAGTGTTTGAAGGAAATCCTTACCGGGAGTGGATCGAAACCTACAGCGGTGAAGAGTATCAGGCGTCTGTCGTTGATACTGTTAATCAACTGGATGAACTGCTGGCTGAAATGCCTTCCGAAAGCCAGATGGCGAAGCGGGTGAAAAAGATTTTCCGGGATGCGACCCGTATGGAAATTTCATTCTGGGAACAAGGTTACGAAGCCTGATACCAGAATAACCAGAATAAATAGGAGATTGGGTTAGCCACAAAGTGGCGTAACCCAACTCAAAGAGACTTATCTCTCCTTCACATAAGGTACGCCCACAGCCTTTGGAGCTATAGCCTTACCAATAAACCCTGCCAACAATACGACAGTAATAATGTAAGGAATAGCAGAGAACAACTGACTGGGCAATTCACCAATCATTGGAATTTCCACATTCTGCACACGAGTTTCCAAAGCCTGCAGGAAACCAAACAACAGACAGGCAGCCAATGCTCCACGGGGATGCCACTTACCGAAAATAACCGCCGCTAGTGCAATATAACCCCGCCCCGAAGTCATCTCCCGCTGGAACGCGGCATTCTGAGCAATAGAGAGATAAGTGCCAGCAAAGCCACACAACACACCGGCAATAATAACCGCACGGTAACGTACCCAGGCCACAGAAATACCAGCACTGTCTACAGCATTAGGCTCTTCACCTGTTGCACGTAGGCGCAGACCAAAGCGGGTATTGAACAATACCCAGTAAGTCAGAGCCACAACACCAAAAGCAACATAAACCAGAATATTGTGCCCGGAAATCACCTGCTCATAGAGCGGTCCAATAACCGGAATATTTTCCCCTAGCCACTCCGCTCCAGGCAAAGTAATACCAGTAAAGCGCTGAGCATTCGTAAGAGCCGGCGTCAAACCACCCTGGCTATACCAAGCGTGGCCAAGAGTCACTGTTAAACCGGAAGCCAGAAAGTTCACCGCCAAACCAGAAATCACCTGGTCACCACGCATCTTCACCGATGCAAAACCATGCATAAGCGATAACAAAATGCAGATAGCAATACCTCCCAGCAATCCAAAGAATGGATTACCAGTTTCAAAGCTCACAACAGCTGCGGCAAAAGCACCAAACAGCATCTTGCCTTCAAGGCCGATATCTACAATACCCGAGCGCTCAGAATAAATACCCGCCATGGCCGCAAAAATCAGCGGTGTTGCCATGCGGATAGAGGCTCCCAACAAGGAGAAAAGCTGATCAAACATATCCATTTCAGTTTCCTCCTGCTACAGCTGCGTTAGCGTTGGCAATTGCACGACGCTGGAATACTGCTTCCACAGGCTCGCGAATCAAACGATCCAGTGCACCGGTAAAGAACACCACAAGACCTTGAATAACAAGAACCATCTGGGGGCTAATGGAAGGGATTTCAAACTGAAGCTCCGTGCCGCCCTGGTACAGAGCACCAAACAGTAGAGCGGCCAGAACGATACCGAAAGGATGGTTACGCCCCATCAAAGCAACAGCGATTCCCATAAAACCAAAACCACTGGTGAAGTTCAGGATCAGTCGCCCCTGAGCAGCATAGGCTTCATTGAAAGCCATCATCCCAGCCAGCGCACCGGAAATCGCCATAGTGATAATGATGACCCGGTTGGCATTAATACCCGCATACGTCGCAGCATTAGGATTGCTACCCACAGTACGAATAGCAAAACCCAATCGAGTGCGCCAAATGAGAATCCAAACCAGAGCACAGCAGGCCAGAGCCACCAGCAGTACAGGGCTCAACAAAGAGAAAGACGCTTCAAAACCCAGACTCGGTGCAAGCTCGTGAACTTTAGGTATCACAGCATCAGAAGCCCAGTAACGGCTATCAGTTGAGTTCCCACCCAGAGGAGAAATCCATACCACCAGCGCATAACTCATCAAAGCCGTAGCAATGAAGTTGAACATAATGGTAGTCACTACAATATGGGAACCACGCTTAGCCTGCAGGTAACCAGGAATCACGCCCCAGAGTGCACCGAACGCAGCACAACCAATAACTACCAGCGGCGCGATAAACCAGACGTTTAAAGTACTGTCCAGAGTCAGGCAGACAAGAGCCACAGCAAGACCAGCGACGTATGCCTGACCTTCACCACCGATATTAAACAGGCCGGCATGGAAGGCCACCGCTACTGCCAGACCAGTAAAAATGAAGTTGGTGGCGTAATACAGGGTATTACTCAATCCTCCAAATTCGGTACTGATGGCACCGTGAATCATGATTTTGAATGCTCTGATTGGATCTTCTCCAATCATCAGCACCACCAGACTAGACACTGCCAGTGCCAGCACCAGTTGCAGTAAAGGTATAAGGCCGATTCTTACCCAGCGTGGGCTTTCGACCGCGGCCAGTTGACTCATGCTGCAGCCTCCTCTTTCTTCTCATATTTCCCACTGTGCCCCTTGTCCTCAAAAACAGGGGCGTCAGCGTCGGCTGTAGATGTCATCAAAACACCCAATTCTGTTTCATTGGTTTCACTGGCAACAACCTCACCAGTGATAGCACCATCATTCATAACAATAATGCGATCTGCCAGAGACAGAATCTCATCCAGCTCCACAGAAACCAGTAATACAGCTGCTCCTTTATCACGGGCAGCAATCAGGTTTCGATGAATAAATTCAATCGCGCCGATATCCACACCACGGGTTGGTTGCCCGATAATCAGAATATCCGGCTCTTTCATCATCTCCCGTGCCAGCACCAGTTTCTGTTGGTTACCACCAGAGAAGTTTGCCGTTTTCAGGGAAGGTAGCTGAGGGCGAACATCGTATGCCTCCATCAATTCCAGAGTGGCATTCACGATGTTTTCAGGTTTGAGTAGCGGGCTGCCGTATTCTTCTTTGTTGTGATAACCAAGAATGGCATTCTCACTGGCATCAAAACTCTTTACTACGCCTTGCTGCAAACGATCTTCAGGAACATGGCCCATGCCGTAATCACGCATCTGCCCGGCATCCGGCCATTCGCCAACTTTGAGCACATGAACACCGGCTCCTGTTTCTAAAGAAACAGAGCCAGTAGAAGGCTGTAACGCGCCAGTCAGAATTTTCATAAGTTCTGACTGCCCGTTGCCAGTTACACCAGCAACACCCAGAATTTCGCCAGAACGCAGAGAGAAGCTGATATCTTTCAGCCGTTTTACACCGCGATCATCGACATAACCGACTTTATTCACCGTCATCCGGTTTTCACCGGGACAGGCTGGCCGCTTATCAACTTTTAAAAGAACCTTACGACCCACCATCAGTTCGGCCAGTTCTTCAGGATTCGTTCTATCTGTATCCCGGTGGGCAACCATCTTGCCTGCACGCATAACAGACACATGATTGGTGATAGCCATGATCTCCCGCAATTTGTGGGTAATCAGAAGTACCGTTACACCTTGGCTACGCAGAGATTCAAGAATATTAAACAGCTGACCTGTTTCCTGGGGAGTCAAAACACTGGTGGGTTCATCAAGAATCAGAATCTTTGCACCACGATACAACGCTTTAAGAATCTCTACGCGCTGCTGCAAGCCAACAGGGAGGTCACCAACAATGGCATCCGGATCAATATCCAGACCATAGCGGGATGCAATCTCGTTCAAAGCTTTACGAGCTTTGCTTTGGGCTCGGGCCAACAAACCCTGCCCTTCCATTCCCAGCATCACGTTTTCAAGAACAGTAAACGGCTCAACAAGCATAAAGTGCTGGTGCACCATACCAATGCCTGCGGCAATAGCCTGTTGGCTGTTCTGGATATTTATATGCTGTCCGTTCACCAGAATCTGGCCAGTATCAGCAGTATAAAAACCATAAAGAATGGACATTAGGGTTGATTTGCCGGCACCGTTTTCGCCAACAATACCGTGCACAGTGCCCGGCATAACCTTAAGATCGATATCACGGTTCGCCCAAACAGGGCCAAACCGTTTATTAATGGATTTGAGTTCTATTGCAGGTGCAGTCATACCTGATTACCTGACCGGTTTTTTCCCAGAAACTGGTTGATTTATTGCCGGTCTGTTTTCCTGTTCACGAAAAGCAGGAGAGGTCTTTAAGTCACAAAGCCCGGGTTAACCCGGTACTTGAAGACAGCTGTGCCGACAAAAGTGCCGGCACAGCTGATTTCTTTACAGCGGTTTTGATCAATCAGTAGGTGCAGGACTGAGTGTCTTCCCAGTTGTGTACCTTGATATCACCGGCAATGATGCCTTCACGGATCTCGCCCATGCGCTTGATATCAGCTTCAGTCAGCAGGTCACGGTTGTACTCATCCAGAGCCCAATCAACACCACCTTCCTGCAGGCCAACAACCTGCAGACCAGCAGTAAACTTGCCGTTCAGTTCGTCTTCAAAAGCTGTTTTGGTTACCAGGTCAACACGCTTAACCATGGAAGTCAGCATCTTGCCGGGATGCAGGTAGTTCTGGTTGCTGTCTACACCGATAGCAAGGTTACCCGCATCAACAGCCGCTTGATAAACACCAACGCCGGTGCCACCAGCCGCTGCATAAATTACGTCAACGCCCTTATCGAACTGAGCCTTGGCCAGTTCGCTACCCTTGGTGGGATCGTTCCAGGCTGAAGGAGTAGTGCCGGTCATGTTAGCCAGAACGGTTGCGTCCTTATTGATGTACTTCGCGCCCTGCTCATAGCCACAACCGAACTTGCGGATCAGAGGGATGTCCATACCGCCGATAAAACCAACCGCTTTGTTCTGGCTCTTCATGGTGGCCAGTGCACCAACCAGGAAGGAGCCTTCGTGCTCCTTGAAGATAACGGAACGTACGTTAGGCAGGTCAACAACAGCGTCGACCATAACGAAGTGTGTATCAGGGAATTGCTTAGCGATTTTTTCAACAATTGGAGCTTGCTGAAAACCAGCTACAACGATAGGGGAAAAGCCACGTTGAGCGAAACGGAGCATAACCTGCTCACGTTGACCTTCGTTGGTGATCTCAAAATCGGTGTAGCTGATTCCGGTTTCTTTCTTGAAGGCCTCAGCACCAGTGTAACTGGCCTGATTGAAAGAACGGTCAAATTTACCGCCCATGTCATAGATAACAGAAGGTTTGATTTGCGCCTGAGATACAGCAGCAATGGCGCTCATGGCGATGCCGGCGGCCAGCTTAAAAGCAGTTCGCATTGTCTGTCCTTGTGTGTGTGTTTTTTTTTTGCGAGAGTATAATGTTTGTAGTTGGTAGTTCAATACAACCCACACAGGTCAATAGAACATTATTTAACCACAAAGGGAATAAAAATTTACAAGAACAAACATTGACCGTTTGCTTACCACACCCTTACAGAAAGATTCTCAATCGCCGCAGGAATGTCTTCCAAAGAATGAACGACGCTGTCTGGCTTGTAGTTTTCTTCTGTTATGGCAGCCTTTTTTATGGCAGCCTTGTCAGGGTTGAACCATACCGTTCGCATCCCCACATCTGACGCTCCCTGAACATCAGTGATCAAATTATCACCCACGTGAATGGCATGTTCAGGAGTCACACCTGCAAGCTCCAGAACACGCATAAATACGACAGGGTCTGGCTTACTGCGATTCATATCTTCAGCACTGACGGAGAAACGAAAATATTTCCCCAGGCCCAATTTTTTTACATCAGCATTGCCATTGGTCACCACAGCAAGAGGATATTTTTCAGCAAGCTGTTCCAGAACCTCTTCTGCCCCTTCAAACAGCTCAATCTGATGGCGCCAGTGATGAAACACTTCAAACGCTTCACGAGCCAGTATCATAGCTTCATCTGTTTTATAGCCGACACGCTCCAGCGCCATTTTCATACCCACCACACGCACCTCACTCACCCGGTGCGCGAATTCAGGCCTGGTACTTTTAATTTCGTCTTTCAGATCATTTAAAGATACAGAATCGTAAACACCTTCCAGCTCAGGGCATTTTTTTAATAGCCAGCTATAACACTCTTTAACGGCCTTGCGGATAACCGGTCCGTTATCCCAAAGCGTGTCATCCAAATCGAAAGTAATTAACTGAATCATTCATTTTCCTGAATATTGCTTAACCACTCCCGAGGGGAAACACCATTCTTCTTTCGAAACACCCGGGCCAGAGCGGAAGCCGTATCATAACCCACCTCGTTAGCAACCCAACCAACAGGTTTATCATTTTTCAGCAAGGCTTTCGCCAACTCTATGCGCCAGGACGTAAGATAATCTCCGGGCGTTTGCCCAACGGTTTCCCTGAACAATTCTGCAAATCGGGAACGGGACATGGCCGCCACTTCGGCCAACTCCTGTAGAGACCAGTTTTTTTTGGGAGCATTGTGTATAACATCAATTGCCCGTGAAATTTGCGGATGAGATAACCCTGCCAGCATTCCCCCATCAACTTCCCCAGCCTCCATAACTCCGCGCAAGAGCTGGATAATCAGAATTTCACACAACCTGTCCATAACCACCTGACGAGCACTATGCTCTGAAAAAGCCTCTTCAAACAGCCATTCCACCGCACAACCAAGCCTGTCATTACGCCCTTCAAGGGGCACACTCACGATAGAGGGCAAAGACGAAGCCAGTGGGTTGTCAGGTCCGGCACCGTAAAGTACGGAAGCACAAACAATCTCTGTGTTATCAGCATCCTCTGCTTTTATTTGGTGAGCCATTGGCCTTGGATAAAACAGCAAAGCTGGGCCTTTCAGGATCTGAGAAGGCTGCCCAAGCTCGGTAACTTCCAGGCACCCCTGTTTCAACAGATGAATATGACCAGTCTGGCTTTTGGGGTTGTCAAAAGAGGACAGGCCACACAGCTGACCAGAATAAAAAACCCCTGCAGAAACAGTAAATTGCCCCAGAATTCGGGAAAGCTTATCCAATAGAGAGCCCTTTTATTTTTATGAATCAGACGATTTGAACCAAATAAGAGACTATTTGAACCAGTTAATACTGTCCAGCTACCTATATTTAGGATCGTGAACAGGGCTGCTCAAATTATTCCCGTAGAGCACGATAAATAAATATGGGAACTCCCTGTCGATACGATTTAGATCTAAATACAAGGATGAATATCATGAAGCAGTTACTGAAAGCCTCTCTTTTCTCCGTACTGGCCGCAGCCCCTTTCCTGAGCCTTAACGCTCAGGCCGGACAGCCAATGATGTACACCCAGCAGACTCCAGCTTCTACTGTACGTGTACTTGTTTACCAGGATGGTCAGCCTGCCGTGAACGCCAAGGTTAAGCTTTATAGCTCCAGTGGTGATCTTCGTCGCGAGTACACCACTAATAATAATGGGCGTGTTGTTATCAGCAACCTTGCTGCTCCTGGCCCATTCGAGCTTGTTGCTGAAACTCGTAGTGGTAAGAGCATGCCTCAGAACTTCAGCCGTTACTCAGGGTCCGAGAAGTAGTCTAACCCGCTTTTATAGCTCTCCAAAGCCGATCATCAGATCGGCTTTTTTATGCCTGGCATTTGAGCCTTCTTCGGATTATCTGGATCAAACCACAGACGATCTGAACCAAAACAACTGCCACTTATTCTTATAGTTTCCCCATGCACTGATGCATAACAACTGACTAGAAGCGGAGATGGACATGTCTTTTGTAAAGAACTCGCTCAAATCACTGGCAGCAGTTTCTGTACTGGTTTTTGCCAGCACCACATTTGCCGCTGATGCTGATATGAATGCCAATGCTAACGATGTTGCCTTACATGGTTACGACCCAGTGAGTTATTTCACTGCCGGAAAGCCTACTAAAGGTTCGAGTGAGTACATGGCTACCTTTAAAAACGCCATTTTCAAATTTTCCAACGCTGAAAACAGAGACACCTTTCGTGCCGACCCAAGCCGCTATGCGCCTCAATACGGTGGTTACTGTGCCTTCGGTGCAAGTCTTGAAAAGAAGTTTGATGGTGATCCGAATGCCTGGAAGGTTGTTGATAACAAGCTCTATCTCAATTTGAACGCTGACGTACAGAAGCGCTGGATAAAAGATATCCCAGGCAACATTGCCAAAGCTGACCGTACATGGCCGGAAATTCGTCGAATCGGCGCCAAAGAACTTCTTGAAAGATAAAACGCTACAAAAAGTGAGCGATGTGAATCCACATCGCTCCAATCAAAGTACATAGAAAGGAGGTTTCAAAATGAGTGTTTTGGAACTGGAGAGTGCAGCCCAGTTTGACCACATCAAATCAGAGTCAGAGTGGACTCTTGTTGATTTCTGGGCTCCCTGGTGTGCACCGTGCCAGCTGATGCTTCCTGTTTTTGGAAGAGTGGCCGAGTCTTTTGCTTCGGAAGTGACATCAGCAAAAGCCAATGTTGATGACCACAGTGCCCTGGCAAGTCGATTTGGCATTCGCGGAGTTCCGACACTGGTGCTGCTTCATAAAGGGCAGGTCGTGGATCAACTCAGCGGAGCTCAGCCACAAACAGCTGTAGCCAGCTGGATTCAGAAACACCTGGATCAACGAAAATAACAGATAACGGATTTAACCATGAAGAATAAAGCTCTTATCACCGCCGGACTCGCAGCCGTTCTTGCAACTGGAGCGGTTTCTACTGCGCAGGCTGCATCCAAGGAAAAGTGTTATGGCATTGCCAAGGCTGGCCAGAACGACTGTGCCAACCTGGCAGGAACCCACTCTTGCGCAGCACAGGCAAAGACTGACAACGACATTGGCGAGTGGAAGACTGTCACTAAAGGAACATGCAAAGACCTTGGTGGTTACAGCAAGGCAGAAGCCAAAAAGATTATCAAAGAAAGAGTGTAACCGGAGCCGGGCATTATGAGTTATTCATGGTCACAATCCCGGGTTCCTGTTGGTGTTGGCCTGCGACATGTCCATTACCATGATGCCCTGATTCATCCGGCAAAGCTGGACTTTGTTGAAGTTCATGCTGAAAACTTTTTTGCCTGCGGCGGGGCCTCCATTGAAGTTCTAAAAGATGTTGCTGAACACTACCCCCTTAGTATTCATGGCACATCTATGGGGCTCGGCTCCGACGCGGGTATTCCCGATCACTTTCTCAATAAGTTTGCTCATCTTATAGAGTGGACAAAACCTGTGCTTGTCTCAGAACATGCCGCCTTTACCTGGGGTGAACTGGATCACCAGATTCGCCATGCCGGGGATTTACTGCCCATTAAATTTGATGATGATTCCCTCACGACACTGGCCGAAAACGTGTCACGGGTTCAAGATAAAATCGGTCGACAGTTACTTGTGGAAAACCTGTCTGCCTACATCACGCCAGAAGGCAACACTCTTGAAGAAACCGAGTTTCTCAGCGCATTGGTAGACAAAACCGGTTGCCGTTTACTGATTGATATTAATAACCTTGCTGTGAACGCCTTTAACGCCAACTCCGGCAATATCGCTTCTCGTAGCGATATTCTTACCAGCATAGAAAACTGGCTTAAGCGCATTTCTTATGACGCAGTAGGCGAAATTCATCTCGCCGGCTGTACTCCTGCTCCAGCAGGGGGAATCATGATTGATGACCACAGTCGTCAGGTTTCAGAGATAGTCTGGGAAGCTTACCGTACAGCCTTAAATCAATTTGGTTCAGTGCCCACATTAATTGAATGGGATACCGACCTCCCGGAATGGCAGGTGCTCTTGGATGAAGCAGATAAAGCGCGTGCTATAGCCAGTGAACTGTTTTCTGAAAACACCCAAAACCAGAAAGCCCAGAGTGTTGCGCTATGAATTACCAACCACTTCTAATGGATGCTATCGCAAGCCAGGAATCTCACTCTGACTTTGACAGAGGCGGGTTAGAGATTTATCAGCGTAATTTGTTAGCTAATGCTGCCCGGTCTTTATCACTGAGCTATCCAACAGTTGAACAGCTTGTTGGCGAAGATTCATTCAAAATACTCAGCCGTGACTTTATTGCTGTAACTTCTCCAACACAGGGAGACTGGGCTGAGTGGGGAGAAAGTTTCCCCCGTTGGTTGGCAGACCATTCTATTGCAGATATGTACCCCTACATACCTGACTGCGCCGCACTGGACTGGCAGCATCACCAATGCGAGAGAGCAGGAAATACTCAGATAAACACTGAATCTTTTCAGTTACTGGCTGAAGAAGAAGCAGAGAACGGCTTGCTTCTTAATAATTCAACGCTGAAAACGGTGACTTCTGAATACCCCATTTTTGATATTTGGATGGCTCATCATGGTGTTGAAGATTTAAAACAAAAACATCTCGCCCAAGCCAAAGAAAAACTGGATAACAAAACGGGCCAAACCGTTTTGATATGGAGAAAACAATGGAAAGTTCATATCAAAAGGGTTCTTGCTCCTGAAAAAGAATGGGTAAACCTGATTAGAAACCGCACTCCTTTGGGGCTGGCTCTAGAAACGATTCAAAATGAACCTTTTGCTTTTGAAAGCTGGCTACCTGAAGCCATTAGCGAGCATCTGATCACAGAATTCCAATTAACAACACACACTGACACATAAATAATTTCAGGTAGAAACCTATGAATAACACATCACCATTCAGAGCCTTATTCAATGTTTATGAAGGCTTTGAACGCTTATTAAATCATCTGCAACCCGTTGCTCTTGCCGGTACACGTGCTTATATAGCCTGGGTTTTCTTTTCTGCTGGTTTGCTCAAGATTAACGACTGGGAAACAACTCTTTTCCTGTTTGAACTTGAATATGCTGTACCTTTTCTATCTCCGGTAACGGCCGCTTATCTGGGAACATTTGGCGAACTGTTTTTTCCTGCTCTGTTGTTCTTTGGTCTTTTCGGCCGGATTGGAGCCATCGGGCTTTCTTTTGTGAATGTTGTAGCAGTAGTAAGTCTGGAAGAAATAGCCCCTGCTGCTTTGACTCTTCATATTCTCTGGGGAGCTTTGCTGGCTGCAGTTGTGTTGTGGGGGTCAGGAAAGCTCTCTATTGATAATCTGTTAAAAAGCTCCGACTAACCTGTTTCTCCTTACGGCTGTTTATGAATTATAAATAGACAGCCGTTTTTTAAACCCTTTAGAAAGGGAACACCACTCAAGGCAATCATAATACCTGCAATACAGTTCCTAGACGATTCAAAGAAGCTCAGGACAAAAGTACCGAGGCAGGTAATAATTCTACAGATACTGTCGTTTGACAGTATAAGCCGACAATGGGTAGATCATCATAGCAAGGGCTTCAGGGATGAAGCATAAAACGACAACAGCCTTAATAAAGCATAATGTGACAATGTTTGTCTGCTGCTGAAGAATAAAATGACAATCTGTGCAACCCTCACTTGCCGTAGTTTTCCATAGCTCCAGAAGAAAAGCTGCCCGTCCGGCAGATATATAAACGTCTGCGGGGTGCTGGAAGTCTAAGTACTGCTCAAACTGACTCCTTCTGCTTTTATACTGACAAGTGCAAGGGCCACGGGCAAGCCAGCTCGGTGTAAGTCTTAACGCCGGGTACTCACCAGATTCTTGCCAAACACCGACATGGGTGTGTTGGCCATGCCGCCAGTCTGGCTATCTAGCGCATAGTACGTGCCGTCTATAAAAGTGATTGCAGTGTGCCTTCGGCGGTGAGCTTGGGCGATGCGACAAAACCGCTATCCCCCTTTATTCCCGAATTAGTCATTTTTAATGACTCCGACCCGAATGGCACTTACTTAAGAGCTAACCAGTTGTTTTAATTGATGAAAATCAGTCTGTTGATAAACTGGATTGCGACCA
>NZ_CAMZOG010000088.1 GCF_947331445.1 Parendozoicomonas sp. Alg238-R29
CCTTCGCAGCGAGGGTCAGGAACTTTGGCGAGAAAGGCTGTCAGGGGCTGATACTGCTGGGCTTCCATGCTGAAATACGAGTCTGATAAATGGGAATCAGAGACTACTACAAATTATGTGGCTCGATGGTACCTATTTGATGCAATTGCCCTGCACAAGCCTCCGAAATATTTGAATTGTTTTCCTCCCTGTAACTCTGGCAATATCTGAAAAAAATGGTTCAGTGGTAGATAATAAAACCCCACTTTTCTTCACATTATTGTTATGCGACTTCGCACATTTTTTCTTCGATGTTAGTCTGCCCAACACCCCTGTCAGTGATTCCCTGAACCTTTCCCAATAATCTCTCCTGTTCCTGTAAATCAATAAGAAGGGAGAGATGTATGTCTGCAACGGCACCATACAGTCGGAAGAAATTTATTCTATTCCTGATCACACTGTCCGTTGCTGGGCTTGTTCTTTTCACCCAATGTATGCCATCAGAGATGGCCTCCCATGAAACCACCTGTACAGTTGAATACTGACAGATCTGACCCTCTGAACCTTGATTACAACAAAGTCATGAGCGCTTAGAAAACAAAGATAAGAGTTAGCGGTTTAAAGAATCTGGTTTGTGTCCAAAGTTGCTGAATTATCCCTTATTTAATCCCTGCACGCATAAAGGACTGCACAAACTGTTTCTGGAAAATAAGAAATGCAGCCAGTAATGGTGATACGGCAATCAGTGTACCTGCACAGATCATCGGCCAGTCTACGCCAGATTCCGGAGCGCCAAAGATAGCCATACCAACAGTTAATGGGCGACTGGCTTCTGTGTTAGTCACCACCAATGGCCAGAGAAAATTATTCCAGTGATAACTGATAGAGACCAGCGCATAGGCCAGATAGACCGGTTTGGCCTGCGGCACATACACTTTCCACAACACCTGCAACCTTGAGCAACCTTCTACTCGGGCCGCGTCGTCCAAAGCCTGCGGCACTATGGCAAAGGTTTGCCGCAACAGGAAAATACCAAAGGCACTGGCCATATAAGGCAATCCAACCCCAACCCAGGTGTCGATCATATTCAGGTCAGCCAGTGTCCGGTAATTTTCTACAATCAGAACTTCCGGCATCACCATCAACTGCATCATAACCAACGCCATGACCAAGCCTTGCCCGCGGAAAGGAATGCGCGCCAGCACGTAACCAGCCAAAGTACAGAGTACTAACTGACAACCAAGAATGATTGTTGTAATAATCAGAGTGTTGAGCATATACCGGGCAAAGGGTGCCTGTTCCCAGGCTGAGTAAAAGTGCTCAAGGGTCAGTGGTGCCAACAGATCAAAGTGAGTCGTGTATTCTGCGGGGTGAAAAGCCGCCCAGAAGGCAAACAGCAGAGGCATTAACCATAAAAATCCGAGAATCCAGGCACAGATTTTTTCTGCCAGAGACAATTGGTTGTTAACTGCTGAGGTGTTTATTGCCAAGACCATCATCTGTAGTGAACCCCCTTATCCAGTACGCCAAACTGCAGCCAGGCCAGTAGGGCTAAAATAATCAGCATCACGGTAGTCAGTGTTGCTGCGTACGCTGTGTCAAAAAAGCTGAACGCGTTTTCGTAAATGTAATAAAGCAACAAGTTACTGGCGTTGTTCGGGCCACCTTTGGTCAAAATGAACAGATGATCCACCAGCTTAAAAGCATTGATAAGTGCGTTGATAAAAATGAACAGTGTGGTTGGCATCAGCAGAGGCCAGGTGATGCGTTGAAATACCTGCCAGCGACCGGCGTTTTCTATAGCGGCTGCTTCGTAGAGTGAGCGATCCAGTCCTTGCAATGCAGCAAGATAAAAGATCATAAAGAAGCCAGCCTCTTTCCAAATAGTCATTGCCATTAAACTTGGCAAGGCAAAGTCAGGGTCTCCGAGCCAGTTGATGCCATCAATACCGAACCAACCCAACACATTATTCAGCAGGCCAATTTCCGGTGTATAAAAAAACAACCAGATGTTGGCAACAGCAATCATGGGTAAAACTGTGGGAGTAAAATACGCCAGCCGTACAATAGCCCGGCCTTCCAGTCTGCCATTCACCCAGATAGCCATAGTCAGTGCCAGGGCAATACTGGCTGGAACTGTCACTAACCCATACCAGGTATTGTTCCAGAGTACCTGCCAGAAGATTTCGTCTTCTAACAGAAGTTCAAAGTTTTCCATGCCGACAAAACCTGATGGTTTACCGCCCATCGGGTTGTCGTAAAAGCTGTGCAACAGGGTTTGCACGGCCGGAGTATGGGTAAATGCTGCCAGCATCACGAGGGCTGGTAACAGCAATAACCAGGCGTGGAGTTGCTGGGTTCGGTTCATAGATTCACTGTGAATGTAATATGGCGACAATCGCAAGGTTCCGGTTTACCTTCCCGCTCAAACAATACATCCCTGTATTAATTCGCTCACAGGCCATCCTGGCCTTTGGAAGACAAACCGGAACCTCACTCATCAAACTCCCAGCGAATCTCTGGGAGCATTTGGGGTTAGCGGTAACGCTTAAGAATCCGGTCAGCTTGCCTCTGGGCAGAAGCCAGAGCCTGATCAGCTTCTTTCTCGCCAGTCAGTACAGACTGAATCGCGTCATCGAGAAGCTTACGAACCCGACCAGCTTGATGAGTAGAGAGTTCAGCTGTTGCGTGCTTGAGCTGATCACGGGCTACACCGGCTGCCGGGAACTTCTGTATATAGTCGTACAGTTCTGCCGTTTTATAAGCATCTTCGCTCACACCCATATAGCCGGTTGCCTTACTCCAACCTGCAGCTTGTTCAGGAGCGGTCATGTAACGAATCAATTTCAGGGAAGCAGCTTTTTCTTCTGGAGAAGAATTCTTGAAGACATAGAAGTTACCACCGCCAGTTGGTGAACCCAGTTCCTTCTGTGCAGGCAACATAGCAACGCCAAAGTCGAACTTGGCATTTTTCTTCACTGTTGTCAGGTTACCGGTGGAGTGCCACATCATGGCAGTTTTCCCTTCGAGGAAGTTTTGGCGCAGTGTGCCCCACTCAACAGTGCCCTGAGGCATAATCTCGTGCTTGCTGCCCAGCTCTTCCCAGAAGCTCAGAGCTTCAACAACACCGGGGTTGCTGAAGAAAGTCTGAGTGCCATCCTGATTCATCAACACTTCACCATTCTGCTTGGTGAGTGCGCCGAACATCCAGTAGGGATAGCCAGTGGAAGGTATCATTGCGCCCCACTGCTGCACTTTGCCGCTGGCATCACGCTTGGTGAGTTTCTGACCCATGGTTACCAGCTCATCCCAGCTCTTGGGTGGTTGCTCTGGATTCAGGCCTGCTGCGCGGAAGGCGTCCTTGTTGTAGTACATAACAATGGTTGAACGCTGGAATGGAATCCCCCAGGTTTTGCCTTTGGCTTTACCATTCTGCATCAGTGTTGGGTAGAAACTGTTCAGCCACTGCTTTTCTTCTGGTGTTTTTACCAGATCATCAAAAGCGACAATGGCATCCTGATCCATCAGTTCGTGTACGTCGATAGAAAACATCACAGAAAGCTGAGCAGGTTTTCCACTGTTCAGGGCTGCCAAGGCTTTAACGCGGGCATCATTATAGTTGCCAGCATATATTGCATTGACGTCAATATCGGGATTCTGCTTTTCAAACCCTTCAATCATATTGTCTACTATCTTGGTCAGTGGGCCACCAACTGCAACTGGGTAGTACATGGTCAATTCAGTCTGAGCGCTAACAGAAGCCGAGAAACTAATGGCGGCCAGGGCCGCTGTCACAGTGCGGCCAAGCATTGGCAGTTTACGCAGCATAATGAGTTTCCTTTTTCGTGTATTCTATGTGTTGTTCTTGCAGGGCGTCAGCCGCTACCCGCTGACCACTTGTACGACAGAAGCTGTGCTGGTCCTGCTCAGCCCAGCTGATTTCGAGAGAACTTCCAGGTTGTAATTTTTGGTGGCCTGTTATTCTCAGTTGCAAACTATGCTCATCCAGTTGTAGCTGAATTAAGGTGTCTGCTCCCAAGTAATCACAACCTTTTACAACCGCTCGATGAGAACTTTTTAAACCCATCCCCGGTTGCACTAACTGAATATGTTCAGGCCGAACACCCAGCACACGGTTTTCGATGCGAATGAGATTCATTGGAGGAGCACCAATAAACTGCGCGGCAAAGGTGGTAGCAGGTTGGTTATAAAGTTCTTCCGGGCGGCCTATTTGTTCAATACGCCCTCTGTTCAAAAGGATGATCCGGTCTGCCATACTCATCGCTTCTGTCTGGTCATGGGTTACATAGAGAACTGTCATACCCAAACGCTGTTGCAAAGCTCTGAGTTCTGAGCGCATTTCAGCCCGTAATTTGGCATCCAGATTTGAGAGGGGTTCATCCATCAGGCACAGGCGGGCTTCTGAAATGACGGCGCGCGCCAGAGCCACACGTTGACACTGACCACCGGAAAGCTGACCGGGTTTCTTGTGGAGGTGGGAGCCAAGATCCACCAGCTCAATGACAAAATTAAGCCGACGTTTCTGTTCTTCTTTAGAAACCTTACGTACCTGCAGCCCAAAAAGAATATTCTCCCGAACACTTAAATGTGGGAACAAAGCATAAGACTGAAACACCATAGCCAGATCCCGTTTACCGGGTGACAGGTGCGTAATTTCTTTATCATTGAGGTAGATATGGCCGCTATCCGGTGCTTCCAGACCAGCAATCATACGTAATGTTGTGGATTTACCGCAGCCAGAAGGGCCAAGAAGAGCAACAAATTCACCAGATTCCACTGTGAAATCAATATCGTCTGCGGCGGGTGGGTCACCCCAGGATTTGCGCAGTTTCTGAATGCTTAAACGACTCATGAAAAGACAGCCAGAGAGAAAGTTGCGCTCTATATTGCTGCGATTTGGTGACACCTGGATGAATGAAATATTTCAGAAATATGACCCCATGGCTATAGAGCCTGTTCCGCGAACACCTCATTTCACAAGCTTTTCCCTCTCAAACACTTGATTCTTTAATAGGCATTCCCCTGTTACAGATTTCATCGCTCCATCTTACACACCCCCCTGCACATGAGCTTTCGCTTTAAACAGATTCATCTAGATTTATGGGATAATCAAAGGAGTGAAAGGTGAGGTCATGAAACAGCCCCTTACAGGGAATAGCACGGGCTTTACATTGCTTGAACTGCTGATTGTAGTGGCTATTATTGGAATTCTGGCGGCTTTAATGACCACCTCCTACCAAACTTACCGAACCCGCGCCGTACTTACTCATGAAGCGCTGCCTTTCTTACGGGATATTGGCATCAGAGCCACAGAGCACTTCGCTGTATATAATGATTTGAACTACTTCTGTCCCTCTGTAACTACCACCAACCCTAACGAGCTTATCACCAACATTGGTTGCTACCCCATAAGTGGAAACAATTACCCAATCCGTGTTATCGCCATCTTAAATGAAGCTGAGTTGCCAGCCGATCTTCCCGCCAACCCAAGGCTGACCATATTCCCAATCAAAACAGATGGCACACTCATCTGGTATTGTGGATACGTTGAAAGTTATCGTATCCCTGGAAAGTATCTTCCAGAAAGTTGCCGAAATAACTATATATCTTTAAATGATGATCTCATTGTTGATGGTGTTAATCTCTCGTCTCAGGGAATTTATCCAAGAAATGCTAACCGATAAGACTCCCTGCTGTTATTTCATTCCAGAGACCTTATAATCCTGCCTCCGTCACCCGGACTGGATATTCAGCTGCGCTCTAATCAACCACAAGGCATAAGCATATTTCCAAAAGTGATGACAATAGTAGCTCCCCATAGTTGTACGAAATAATGGGCTTCTGAATAACACCCTCCACCGGAATACGGATACAACCGCCCTGAAGCCTGTTGAGGTTTTAGCAAAGGCACATTGCGCCGTCACGGCTCTTTGGAGTAAATCTGTTTATGGAAACCATGACCGAGCTGTCTCTTATTCTGGTCAGCGCCATACTGGTCAACAATTTTGTGCTGGTACAGTTCCTCGGACTGTGCCCGTTTATGGGTGTCTCCAACAGGCTGGAAACAGCTGTGGGTATGTCTCTGGCCACCACCTTTGTTTTGACACTGGCCTCTATCTGCTCCTATATCACTTATCAATACATTCTTGTGCCGCTGGGGCTGGAGTTTCTCAAAACCCTCGCCTTTATATTGGTGATAGCGGTGGTCGTGCAATTCACGGAAATGGCTGTACGAAAAACCAGCCCGCTGCTCTATCGGGTTTTAGGCGTCTTCCTGCCACTGATCACCAGTAACTGTGCCGTACTTGGTGTTGCTCTGCTGAACAGTAACCGTTTGAACTCTACCTTTATTGATTCCGCCCTGTACGGCTTTGGTGCTGCGGCTGGATTCTCTCTGGTGCTGGTGTTGTTTGCCGCCATGCGCGAGCGTATTGCAGTTGCCGATGTACCCACGCCTTTCCGTGGCGCTGCAATTGGCATGGTAACAGCTGGTTTTATGTCTCTGGCCTTTATGGGCTTCACCGGTCTGATCAAGCTGTAAGGAGAGCTGGAAACAGGTTTATGGACTTTTTATCCCTGGAAATTGTGATTTACGCTCTTCTTGCCCTGCTGGCCCTTGCGCTGATTTTTGGCGCAATACTGGGCTTTGCGTCTGAGCGTTTTAAAGTAGAAGGCAACCCCATCGTTGACCAAATCAACGATCTACTGCCCCAGACCCAGTGCGGCCAGTGTGGTCACCCTGGTTGCAAACCTTATGCAGAAGGCATTGCCAATGGCGAGCCTATTAATAAATGTCCTCCTGGCGGTCAAGCAACAATCAATGCCCTTGCCGACCTTTTGGATATGGAGCCCATGGAGCTGGACGACGAACATGGGGAAGAAAAACCTCCCATGGTCGCCTATATCCGGGAAGATGAATGTATTGGTTGCACCAAGTGCATTCAGGCCTGCCCCGTAGATGCCATTCTCGGCGCAGCCAAGCAGATGCACACTGTCATTATCGATGAATGTACCGGCTGCGACCTTTGCGTTGAACCGTGTCCGGTGGATTGTATTGATATGCTGCCCATTGCAACCACCACCCGTAACTGGCGGTGGTCACTGCCCACTCCTCCTGAACAGAACACTGCGCAATTGATTGCAACCGATAAACAGGGGGAAGTGGCATGAGTGCAACCCCTCCAAGAACAATTCATGATTTCCCGGGTGGCGTGCATCCGGAAGAAAACAAACATCAGTCCATCCAGACACCGATTGCCATACCACCTTTGCCAGCACGGCTGGTATTGCCGCTGAACCAACATTCCGGCGCACCAGCACAAGCATTGGTCAATGTGGGTGATCAGGTACTGAAAGGCCAGGTTCTGGCTAAAGCCAGTGGCTTTGTCAGCGCGCCAGTTCATGCCCCAACATCCGGCACAATCACCGCTATTGAAATGCATCCAGTCCCTCACTGGTCCGGATTGGAAGAATCCTGCCTGATTCTGCAACCGGATGGCAAAGATCAATGGTGCGAACTTTCACCCGTTGCTGATTACACAACGGCAGAACAGGAAGATCTGGTACAACGCATTCACGACGCTGGCGTTGTTGGCCTGGGCGGTGCGGGTTTCCCTGCAGCGGTAAAAATGTCATCCCGCAAGGCCAGTAAAATTCACACTTTGGTTGTGAATGGTGCCGAGTGTGAGCCCTATATTACTGCTGACGACATGCTGATGCGTGAACGGGCTGAGCAACTGGTATCCGGCATAGAAATCCTCCAGCACATGCTATCTCCTGAGCAGGTGTTAATCGGCATCGAAAACAACAAACCTGAAGCCATTGCCGCTATGGAAAAAGCCTGTGCTGGTAAAGAAAGAATTGAAGTTTGTACGATACCGACTAAATATCCATCCGGTGACGCACAACGTTTAATCTGGTTGTTAACGGGCAAGGAAGTGCCCAGCGATGCCCGTTCTGTAGATATCGGTATTCTCTGTTATAACGTCGGCACCATTGTTGCCGTTCACGATGCCATTATTCATGGCCGCCCACTGATTTCCCGTATTACAACACTGAGCGGTTCTGCTCTCGCACGTCCAGGTAATGTTGAAGTACTGATCGGCACGCCTGCAGAACACCTGCTTGTTTTTGCCGGTATTAAAGATAACGAGTTCCACACCCTGATTCAGGGTGGCCCGATGATGGGGCATACGCTGGAAACCACTGCGGTTCCGGTGAGCAAGACCAGTAACTGTTTTATTGCCGGTACTGAACAGGAGTTCCCTGCCGCACCACCGGCTCAGGCCTGCATTCGTTGTGGTTTGTGTGCTGATGCCTGCCCGGTTGAATTGCTGCCCCAGCAGCTGCACTGGTATTCCAAAGCCCAGAACCATGACCAGCTCCAGCATCACAACCTGTTTGACTGCATAGAATGTGGTGCCTGCTCCTATGTCTGCCCAAGCGCCATTCCACTGGTGCAATATTATCGGGCATCCAAAGATGAGATTCGGGCTCAAAAGGCGAAGAGCGAAAAAGCCGAACGTTCACGGGTTCGTTTTGAGCAGCGTCAGGCTCGTCTGGAAGCTGCTGCTGCCGAGAAAGAAGCTCGCCGCATAGCCAATGCGGAAAAAGCCCGCAAGGTGAAAGAAGCGAAAGCTGCTGCCGCAAAAGAATCTCCAGACGGTGACAAACCTGCTAAAACCGCTGAGGTTGACCCAGTTGCCGCTGCTCTTGAGCGGGCAAAAGCCAAGAAAGCTGCTCGCGCTGCTGGAACAGAAGCCCCGGCTAAACCCGCTAAGCCCCAACTTTCCCCCAAACAGAAGGAACTGAAAATTCAGCTTTCCATGTCCAAGGCTCAGCTGAAGAAATCCGAACGTGCATTGGGGCAAGCTGAGGAAGATTCAGAGGATGCAGCCAAGCTCAACGATAATATTGCCATGTTGAAGCAACAGGTTGAGACACTGCAGAAAGAGTTTGATTCTCAGGCCGATGCCGCTCCCCAACCAGCTGAAAACAAAACCAGCGAAGAAAAACCTGCCAAAGCGAAAAAGCCAGAACTCAGCGCCGATGAGAAAAAACGCAAAATAGAGTTGGCTATGGCAAAAGCCGCCATGAAGAAAACGGAGCGGGCTTTGGCTGCCGCACTGGAAAGCAACAACGAAGACACGGAACAACTGAAACAAAAGTTGGCTGAACAGAAGCAAGCTCTTGAACTGCTTGAGCAATCAGCACCACCAGCAAAACCGAAAAAAACCGCTCTCAGCGATGAAGAAAAGAAGCGCAAGATTGAGCTGGCGATGAAAAAGGCAGCGGTTAAAAAAGCGGAACGGGCTTTAGCTGCCGCGGAAGAAGCAGGCAGTGACCACATTGAAACCCTGCGCCAGACGTTGGAAGACAAGCGTCGTGAGCTAACTGAAAGCGAAAGTGCGGAGGCGTGAGGCGACACTATGGCATTAATTAGACAGACTTCGCCCCATACCTTGGGACAAAACCAGACTAACAATATCATGCGATTGGTTATGATGGCTCTGGTGCCAGCTCTGGCTGTACAGGTCGGCTTCTTTGGCTGGGGAGCATTGATAAACCTTATCTGGTGCTCACTGGTTGCATTGGGTTCAGAAGCTCTTGTACTGATACTGCGCAAAAGGCCACTGGCGTTTTACCTGAAAGACGGCAGCGCTCTGGTCACAGCCTGGCTGCTGGCGATGGCTATTCCTCCCGGATCGCCCTGGTGGCTCTCGCTGATGGGTGTAAGTTTTGCCATCGTATTTGGCAAACAGCTTTATGGTGGCATGGGGCAGAACCCTTTTAATCCGGCCATGCTGGCTTATGTACTGCTGCTGATTTCCTTCCCTCTGGAAATGACCAGCTGGTTTGCCCCGCAGGGAGCAGGGTTGGAAATCACTGGTTTTACTGATTCCCTACAGGCTATTTTCGCTGATCATGCCATTGATGGCTGGACAATGGCGACGCCACTGGATGTTGTTCGGGAAAATAAAAGTCTGACTATAGCCGAGCTGTGGCTGGAAAAACCGCAACTTTCCGGCATGACTGGCACTGGCTGGTTCTGGATAAATCTTGCCTTTCTCGCTGGTGGCTTGTTTTTGCTGAAACAAAAAGTCATCAGCTGGCATGCACCTGTTGGAATGCTGGCTGGCCTTGGCATCATGTCCTTGCTTTTCTGGAATGGCACCGGCTCCGAATCCCATGGTTCACCAATATTCCATCTATTCTCCGGCGCAGCGATGATGGGTGCTTTCTTTATTGTCACCGACCCGGTCAGTGGCGCGACGTCCAATAAAGGCCGCCTGTTGTTCGGTCTCGGGGTGGGCGTGATCACATATATTATTCGAGCCTGGGGTGGTTACCCTGATGGGGTTGCCTTCGCTACCCTGCTTATGAATATGGCGGCTCCCGCCATCGACTACTGGACTCAGCCCCGCACTTACGGGCACCGTAAACCTAAGCGCGGAATGGCGAAATCAGAATGACCACAGAAACTCCCAACCCAGCTGCGGGCGACGAAACATTCACGGCCATTCGCCGAAACAGCCTGAGCCTTGGACTTTTTGCCCTGCTGACTGTGGGTCTGGTTTCCCTGACCTGGCTGGCAACCAAAGACCGCATTGCTGATCAGGTTCGTGCCAGTGAAGAGCGTGCGCTTTATCAGGTATTGCCCAAAAACAACTTTGATAACTCTCTGCTGGATACCACGATTATCCTGCCTGATACAGAGTTACTGGGCCCAATTGCCGATGGCGCAAAGGGCTGGGTAGCTTTCAAAAATTCCCAGCCAGCTGCCGTCATTCTTCCGGTTGTAGCTCCAGATGGCTATAACGGCCGGATTCAGTTGCTGGTATCTGTGAACTATCAGGGCGAACTGACCGGTGTGCGAGTTGTGTCCCACAAAGAAACGCCTGGACTGGGCGACAGCATTGAACGCCGTGTTTCCGACTGGATTCTCAGCTTTGCTGGCAAGTCACTGTTATATCCCGAAGCCGATGGCTGGGCTGTAGAGAAAGATGGTGGTGATTTTGATCAGTTCACAGGCGCAACTATCACCCCCCGCGCCGTTGTTGGTGCTGTTTACCGAGCACTGGAATATTTTTCCCAAAATCGGGAAGAGTTATTTCAACGAGGTGAAGCAGTGCTGAATGCCAGCAACATTGGTCAGGAGAGTTCTAATGGCTGAATTTCAACCCCGTGAAATCACAGTACAGGGATTGTGGAAAAACAATCCGGCACTGGTTCAACTTCTCGGTTTGTGTCCATTGCTGGGGGTTTCCAGCAGCGTGGTAAACGCTCTCGGGCTAGGGCTAGCCACCATCGCAGTGTTGGTTTGCTCTAACCTGCTGGTGTCCCTGTTCCGCAACTATGTACCGGATACTATTCGACTGCCGGTATTTGTGATGATTATTGCCTCGCTTACTACCTGTGTGGAACTGGTGATGCAGGCTTACACCTATGAACTCTACAAAATCCTCGGTATTTTCATTCCGCTGATTGTAACCAACTGCATTATCCTGGGCCGTGCTGATGCCTTTGCCTCCCGTAATGCCCCTGTTCCGGCTGTACTGGACGGCTTGATGATGGGTTTAGGCTTTGCCGGAGTTTTGATTCTGCTTGGTGCTCTGCGGGAGTTGGTTGGTCAGGGCACCCTGATGACTAATATGGACTTCCTGCTCGGCCCTGTAGCTGCTAACTGGAAGATTATTGTCATTCCTGATTACAAAATGTTCCTGTTCGCTATTCTGCCCCCCGGTGCTTTTGTATTTATGGGGTTACTGATTGCCGTGAAAAATATCGCTGACAACAAAATGGAACAGGTCAGGCTGGCAAACCGGGAAAAACCCTCCAAAGGAATCAAGCGAGTTCGGATCACCGGGTAACTAGCTGCTAACCTGAAGACAAAGAGTTGGAGACTCCAAGGAAGGCGGATCAATGTCCATTGTCTCATCTGTTCGAGCGGTTATTGCCGACACCCTACGCAGCCATATTAAATCGGCCCGCACCAAGAACACTTACTTTAACTGGGTGGTTGAAAAGATCAGTCCTCAAATGCGTTTTTGGCCTGCCGACCAAGTGGCTCAATATCCCAAGGGAAAAAACCTTGATGACTGGGATATCGCCCCCACTGCCCCCAAAAGAAGTGTGTTCCATAAAAAATCCCCCTTGGAAAAGGCTGGCATCTGGAAGGCGCAATACTTGAAACGTTTTAAGGGTGCCCATGTTTATGACTCCACACTTGTTAATGAAGCCATAGAACAGATCAATAAAGGCAAACCTTTAAGAGCGCTGCTCTTAATCCAGCACTCAATGGACAGAACAGACATCTCTACAAAGCTGGTTAATACCGCTGCCGATGGCCGCGTTGGTCATGGCAGGGATGAAAAGAAGCACTCCCAGAATGTGAAAACGGAAGAGGACGAGCTAAAAAAACACAGAGATGAGCTTAGGTTTATTGCCTCCAGCTCAGATCACTACGCTAATTACTCCTCTGCAACGATAGATGACTCATTAGAAGCCATAGAGCTGGCTTTCAACAGAGCCATGGAAGAGATCAACTAAACCTATTGCCGTCAAAAATCCGGATAAGCATCCTTTCAAAATGCTGGCAGCCATAGAGGCTCTCGGCAATGCCCTTCGGGTGGCGCTGAAAGCCGCCATACGCTGCGTCGTATGCTTAATTGAGAACGTCCCCTAACTCCCCCCGTAAAATTGCCGATTGATACCCATTAACGGCAAAGACTTGTTACAGGGTGGAGTTGGCTAATGAAAGTCCTCAATAATATAAGAACCAATCTCGCAGATTTTATACACAACCACTCCAGCTCAAGCCGTCGGGCGGGAACCTATTTAAATCGCCTGGTTCAATTTATTCGCCCAGCCCACAGCATTCGAAGCTTTGCTCCACAACCCGGACATACCCCTCGTTCTGTTCCATTAGCTCAAAGGCATATAGCCCATACCAGGGCGAACCAATCCGTTCAAATGCTTGAAGCGAAAGTTAAAAAAGACCTGGCCAGAGAAGCCGACCAAAAAGAGCCCAATATCAGTCACAGCCCCGATCAGCAAAAGATCGGAATTCGAGACGCGGTTAAATACGGCTTTCAAATGATTGACCGGGGGCAAGCCTATGAGGCCCGGTTATTTCTCGAAGACATTATGAACCAGCCTGGAAGTGACCCGGATAAGGTTCGTAGTGATATTGAAACAATGCTGAAAGGAAATACTCAAAGGAATCATAGTGAAAATTCACGAGCCATATTTTACGCCGAAATCGAAAATGCCCATGACCATATAAAAAGTATTGAAGGGAACTATCCCGAAGATACTGCGAGTGACAACATTCTTTATATGGAAAACAGGCTCGACGAGGCTGAGGAGTGGGCTGGACGAGCTGCCGAAAAAGATCCTTACCTGTTGCTACAGCTCTCCCGTTATAACAACACCTCTAACTTGACCCGCGAATTGCTTCGCCAGACTAGCGGTGGACATGCCTATCGCACCCGGGTTCTCGCTGAGAAATATCTATCAAAAGTCCCTGCTGATCAACGTGAACACAGCAAGGTGATTCTTATTGATAAGGTTTGTAATGACTGGGCCTCCAAAAACTACCATACCGAGTCTGACCGGGCGGTGGCTGAACGACAAATTCTTGCGGCCTTTGAAAAAGTTTCTACGGGCAACGACTATCCCGAGTTAACCCCTGAATGGCATCAAGCCAACCCTAATCAGGATATTCATGAAGCCAGACTGGCCGAACAACTCCGAAGCGTTCGCCCATGAAAAACTCATTCAGAGTTACCCTGATTTGTTGTTTACTGTCATCTCAACTCAATGCAGAAACTGTGAGTTTTGTCGCATTGGGGGACTTTGGCACAGGAGACTGGCGACAGCATGCTGTTTCTGAAGCCATTGGTAAAGTATGCAGCGAACAGCGCCTGTGTAACCTGGCTGTTGGCCTGGGCGATAATATCTATGATCACGGTGCCACCAGCGAAAATGACCTGAACTTTCTGACCCGGTTTGAAGTCCCTTACGCAAATCTTGATATGCCTTTCTATATGACCCTTGGCAATCACGATATTACCCGGATCAAAAACAAGGACAATCTGGATATTAAACGGGGTGATATTCAAGTTCAGTATCATTATCGGGAAGACCGGATCAGCAACAAGTGGTATATGCCCGCCCGCTATTATCACGTCCCTTATCCTGAAGAGTCACCGGATACAGATTTCCTTTCATTAGACTCTTCTACCCTGGCGGGCGACAACGCCTATCAGAAGGAGTACGACCAGCAGGAACAGATAACCGCCCATACCAACTGGCTCAGTAATCTGATGCCCCAGTTAAAAGCCCGCTGGCGAATTGCCTTTACTCACTACCCTTATCTTTCCAATGGGCGTCACGGCAATGCAGGAGATTATGATGGCGTACAAGGGCGAGGTCAGCTCTGGCAGCAACTTGTTGAAAATAATCTTTGCGACAAAGTTCATTTGTTGCTGAGCGGCCACGACCATACACTGCAGTTTCTTCAGGCAAACAGTCAGTGTGGTCGCACGTTGTTTGTTGTCTCAGGAGCAGCAGGAAAGCGTGAAAGCCTGGTGGATAAAAATCGTAACCCCGCCTACTGGCAATCTGAAAATACCCTTGGCTTTTTCTGGATTCAGCTCACTGAAAGCGACATGACCATAGAAGCCTGGACTCTAGATCGTGAAAACCAGCCTGAAATGGCCTGGCAAAGTAAACACTCCTACTTTCCCCTGAATGATCAGGAAGTGTTAGGTATACTCGGCTCACAATAACTGCGTCTGCTGTTTAATGAGTCGAGAATGAACAAGGGAAAACGTCAGGAAATCTTTACCCGCCTGCGGGATGACAACCCAAATCCGCAAACCGAACTAAAATATAACAATCCTTTTGAGCTATTGATTGCTGTTTTGTTATCAGCCCAGGCAACGGATGTGGGCGTTAATAAAGCGACCCGTAAGCTCTACCCTGTTGCCAATACTCCACAGGCAATTCTCGACCTGGGGTTGGATGGTTTGAAAGGCTATATCAAAACCATTGGCCTGTTTAATACCAAAGCCGTAAACGTGATGAAGACCTGTGCCATTCTGGTTGAAAAATATGATGGGGAGATTCCGGAAACGCGAGAAGAGCTGGAAGCGCTGCCTGGCGTAGGAAGGAAGACAGCAAATGTCGTGTTAAATACAGCTTTTCGACAAGTGGCCATGGCTGTGGACACCCACATATTCCGTGTATCTAATCGCACCGGCATTGCTCCCGGAAAGAATGTTCTGGAAGTAGAAAAGCGGTTAATCCGACTAGTACCTCAAGAGTTTCTTCTGGATGCTCACCATTGGCTGATTCTTCATGGCCGTTATGTATGCAAGGCACGTAAACCACAGTGTGGCTCCTGCCGGATTGAAGATCTGTGCGAGTTTAAAGAGAAAGATAAATACATTTAATTCATCAAAAGCTCTGCCTGTATTTACCCTGCTATAACGCAGCTATTTCCTGTGGGCTACGACCGAAATACCGTTTAAACTCGCAGCTAAACTGGAGAGGGCTTTCATAGCCTACATGGGAGACAGCCTGTTTAACTTTCATTCCCTGATTCATCAGCAGCTCCCGTGCTTTATTTAAACGATTTTTTTATGTATTGGATGGGAGACGATGCAGTGACCTGGCGGAAATTTCGGTGAAATGTTGATGGACTCATATTCGCCATGCACGCAAGCTGATCGATAGCGAGGTTTTCTGAATAAAGACTTCCCTGGCTCTACGACGGTTTCGCACTCTGCTGGCATAGGAAGAGTCAACACCAGGTAATTGTCTGGGTTGTATTCATATACCCGAGTGAACTCAAGACGCTGGCTTTAGCACCTGAAATTATCATTAATTCTGTTGCCTAACGATGCTCCAATTTCAGGCAAAGTTTCAGAAAAGAAGTGGTTTATCTTTTGCCTGAATTTTTTGCTTGTGCAAAATACTCGTTGTTGCGGGCATACTCATTCATGACCTTCCATAGTCCTTCCATAGTCCTTCCATAGTCCTTCCATAGTCCTTCAATGGGGTTCAGATTAGGGCTGTATGGTGGGAGATATGAAGTTCTATCTTTAACTCGTGGCTGCCGTGAGCATCAGTGTGCTCAAGGTACTCGGTCAGTTGTTCGGTTGGCTCGTCACTCAGGAAGCTTTCGCTACCGCCATTATCAGGCTTCAATTTTTCCTTTTGAAGATAACCATCCAAATCACGGTGGATAGTGTATTCGCTCTTTCTCAAGGCTTGGGCAATCGGCAAGGTGGACCAACCTTCGGAACTCAGTAAAACGGCTTTAATCCGGTCGCACTCCCGTACATCACGCGTATTCTTATGGCGTGATTCCAAGTCTGATTTTTGTTGCGGGGTGAGAGTGGTTTTTGACACGAACATAAACTGGAGAAAAACGGCTTGAATATCAAGCACCTCCAATGGTTACGAGTATAAAACATCTGAAAAAAGCCTCTAGAGTGAAAATACTATTACAGTCTCCCAAATTCGGGTGATTCTCCGAATTGCAAAAATCATCGGGATGTTTTTTTCTGAGAACAATCAAGTATTCGTAAATACTCTTCTTGCAAGAAGAGTCGAGTTATCTCCTGGAAGTCAGTATGCCCCTTGCATCTACAGCTGTGTCTCAGCGATCTCTGGTGAGGCCTGATGCGATACTATCTTCTCTTTACTATCAGAATCTGTTCTTAACTGAATCCCACCCGCACAAATAGCAGCCTTGCAGAACATTGAAGACACCTCATCCCAGGAAACAAAGGCTACAGCACCGCCGGCAGATTTTACCTGAAAGGAATGCTCTTGCTCAGCCAGTACAACGTCTTTTAACCATTCTACATTTTCACGGGCAGAGCCATAGGGATCAAAAAACAAAAAACCATCTTGACTCTGTACACGTGCTGGCCCGATAACCCCATAGGCATGACCTGTTGCCATTCCCTTAAGCAAGGCTTGACCTTTAGCCTTCATATTTTTATCAGTTCCCATAACGACGGGAACGCCGAGCTCGATATTTCTTCGTAAATAGTCCAGATGCTGCGCAAATTCACAACCATCAATTGTCACTGCATACTTTGATCGCCGCTCATTGTGATCGTCATACGAGATTGCTACCGGCAATAGCACTTCTAAACCTTGCAGGAGTTCCCCCTGATCGAGCAAACCCAAATCAGGTCGAACAACTAAATGTGACAGAGCAGCCTTAACCTCAACGTCACCGGCATCATCCGTGCCTGACAAACACGCCTCCAGGCACTCTCGACGTTGGTACAGAAAGGCGTGATAGGCTTTTTCAAACAATGCGGGCCAGATGCAGTTCTTTCCAGTATGAAATGAATAAAGATGCTCCCCACGACGATTCACCAATAACCGCTGGCTAATAGAAACGTCTACTGTTTTATTAATCTGCTTGTCATAGAAGCGAACCGTAACATTACCGGGTACCCGATCATATTGGATCATGCTCTTCAGAGCCACCCTGCCCGCCGGACAACTGGCATAAGCAGCCAGCGCAGCCATCATATAACAGGTATTTCTGTTGTAACTCTGCTGAACATCCACAGGTAATGGCTCCGTAGGGAAGAGTGGATTCTCGCCTGTATATTGATAATCACCCTCCCTGCCTGCAGGGTATCTGGCATCTTTCCAATCCTGCTGTAATTGTTGGTCGCTGACAGCGATTGAAACTATTTCGGGTTCTACTGCTTCCGCACCACATACCGCCTGTTCTTGCCCCACCGGCGACTTTGGTAGTTCTGTCGCCACTGGTAAAGACTTGGGTTGACTCACAGGCCTAGGCAAAGATGCATACTCGGAACCCTTGACGGTGCCCGGCAAATCTGTTTTAAAAAAATTTCCAAGATTAAAATGATGCAGGTGTTGCACCCCCCTGAATCTAATCGGTTTTGATGCCGATTCAGGAGCCGCCAGATTGCCCTCCAGGCACCTATCAACCGTACTACATTCCGTAAGCTTACGTCGCATAGCTGCAACGGCCTTTTTTGAGCTGTTGGCCGTACTACCAGTGCCATCACCAATGAATTCGAACGCGCTCATAAATTCACTGGAACTGCTGGATACCGACTTTCCTGATTTCTGCAAAATTTGACACCTGAATAGCGAGAGATTGAATCCATTTAGGTCACAAAGGGAGGGAAATACTCCCTGACATTGTCAACAAGAGAGTAAGAGACACTGTCATAGCCTTGCCTCTGGAAAGTCTTCACATGGGGCAGGTGGGCTCTGTTCACAATAAATGTGGGTTAAGCCAATGAGATGCTTCCTGATCTAACAAACTCTCTTCCGAGAAGATATGTGTCTTTAAAAATCGTTTCCAGCCCAGATAGCGCGATAAATATTTCGTTGCTACGCCTTTGAAAAAACCATTAATCCAACGTTTG
>NZ_CAMZOG010000089.1 GCF_947331445.1 Parendozoicomonas sp. Alg238-R29
GCTCAGGAAAAGAGAGGAACTGCGGGCAGACATCCGGAAGAATGGTCACCCGAAAAAGCTTAAGTAAGTGCCATTCGGGTCGGAGTCGAATGGCAATACCTTGGTGGTAATATGGTCCCATATTCTACTAAAGGCAGTGCTAGGCCAGATGTCTATGATGTGCTTTCAGGGGTAGTTTACGACTATAAGTATGTGAAAAATCCAGGTTTGGGAATACCCTATAGGCAGCAAAATAACAATTTACGCAACCTGCCTTATGTAACTAACCAAATTGAGATTAATCCAAAATTATGACATGTAGCAGTAAGAAGAAAGAAGTTTTGAAAAAATGGGGGCTGTACTTTCCGCAGTATAGCTCTTATGGCGATTCGTTTTTGCTTAAAAGGAATGGTCCGGTTGTTCATGGGGTGTGCCTAGACACATTAAGAGGAGGGGGTGATTATCGTTCAGTTTATTTCTTTCACAACCTTCTCTTTCACTCCCCGGTGATTACGTTAGGTTATCCGATAGTTTTATGCTCTGATCATACAGATAAACGAATAGCGTATGTTGAAAAGCCTGACGATTCGGCACAGGAAATGACAAAAAAAGTTGAAGGGTTTTCTGGGGGGATGTCCCTTGAAAAATTATTTGACCACATGTTGAAGGTAAAGAATGGATGTTATGGGATACGACCTATCTTTTTACCTCATGTTTATAGAGATATTGTGATTCTATGCAGGTATTTAGGTGAAAATATAGATGAGTTAATCTCATTCTCTATAAAGTCTCTGTCTGAAAGGGACGATTACAATAGACATATTATCGGCGATGTATCTTCTTGGGAGCTTGAGCTAAGGCGATTAGCTAGTTCTGATCTTGGAAGTATTGTTCTAGAGAATTCAAGACAGTTGAAGTTTCCAGTATTAGAAGATATGGGCTTGGAATGTGGCAATTTAATACAAACGAATATTGATAAGTTTTAGGGAAAAAAGGGCCGAGAATAAAATAATAAATAAAGGTAATTAAAGGGGGCGGAGTCATTTACTGAGTTGCATTCCGATCCTTAGTTTTCCCTGCGAATAACCGGCTTGCCCGGTTATTCCAGCCAAAAATAACAAGAGATAATAATAAGTGGTTAAATTTTCAACGTTTTTATGCGGCGTGCTGGGAGCTGCAGCCTTGTTGAGCGGTGTTGTGCAGGCCAGCGAACGCTTTGAAATCACCCCACCTCCCGGCTGGCAGCTGGAAGATACCCGGTTGCACGACGGCGTGCGTACGGATCTTTACCAGTCCGGTGATCTGGAACTCTGGACTGTGTTTGACCGGGCTATCAAAGAAAATGTTCCCGCAAAACGTGTTGACAGCTTGAGTGAACAAGCGGCGCTGGCCGTGCACATTTGTGAGGAACCGGCTGTTGAAACCTTGAATGCTAAAGGCTTTAAAGGCGATGAAGCCCTGGTGGTTTATCGTTGCCAGCCCAAAGACAAAGAGCAGTCGGCTTTTGTGGCCTTTTCCAAGCTGGTGAAAGGGGAAGAGGGCTGGTACCGGTTTGGCCTGGAGAAAGAGTTTGATGACTTGGCTGCACTCACGCCAGAGCACCACAAGGTTTTGCAGCGCAACTTCCTGCAATTGGCTGATATGGCTTTTCTCTGTGAGGAGAGCGAATGCGAAGGCCTGCAACAGGCGCAACTGACGACCACGATTCAACAGGCGATTCAGGCCAAGGCCACTCTGGTTGATTTTTCCAGTACTGGTAAAAGCGCTGTGGCCACTCAGGCGGCTTCAGCCTCTATTCGCCAGGGGCAGCCGGAACTGGTGATGCCCAATCTCGGTAAAGGCACCGATATACCGCCGTTGCTGCAACAGATTATTTATCAAGAATAACAATACGTTTAAAAGAATACATTTCATAAGAATACTCACAAGGATTGTATGAATGATGTTGTCCCGTTCTCGCTTACTTAAGGCTGGTGTTTTGCTGGCATCAGCGGCCTCTATGAATGTTGCACTGGCCGCTGCCGGAGAGACTCTCTGGTCAGAATATCTGGGAGGTAACCTCGGCTCTACCGTGGCTGTGGCTCCGGGTGGCCAGCTGTATGTGGGAGCGGGAGACTACCGGCTCTATGCTCTTGATCCGGCCAATAATGACAAAGTGGCCTGGCGTTTTCTGTCGGAAGATTTTATTGGCTCCAGTCCGGCGATTGGGGCAGATGGCACCGTGTATGTGGGTTCTAATGATGGCAAGGTCTATGCCCTGAATCCGTCGGCCAGCAGTGCCGAAAACCGGGTGAAGTGGCTTTACGATGTTGGCGAGAGCATTTATTCCTCACCGGCGATTGGCACCGATGGAACGGTGTATATTGGTGCTGACAATGGCAAGGTCTATGCCCTGAATGGCCAGACGGGAGCCTGGCAGTGGGAGTTTTCTACAGCCGGTAAAGTCGGTGCCTCTCCTTCTATTGCTGCCGATGGTTCCCTCTATATTGGCTCAGCAGATGGTTACCTCTACGCACTGGATACCACCGCTGGCGGTACAGAGACATGGCGCTTTCAAACCACGACCGGTGAAGGTGTGGGTTCTGTGGCTGTCGATGCTAACGGTATGGTGTTTGCCCCTTCACAGGATGGCAATGTGTACGCCATTACGCCTAACGGTTTTCAGGCCTGGTCGTACAATGTTGGCAGTAAGATTGCCTCGACCCCCGTGATTTTGGAGAACGGTTATGTTGCAGTGGTGTCGTATGAGAGTGGTCGTGTGGTTATTCTGAACCCTGCTGCGCAGGATGACACGGCGCGACTGGTGCTGAGCCATACTCTGAACGAAAAAGTCTTTTCCACCCCCACTGTCGGCGCCGATGGCAGTTTGATTGTAGCCACCATGGCAGGAAAGATTGTGGCGCTGGACCCGAATAACAGCCAGAACCCGGTCAAATGGGAATGGCAGGGTGACAGTGGTTTTGTCGCATCACCCAAGCTCACCGCCGAAGGCACATTGCACATTACTTCCATTGATGGCACATACTACGCGCTGGACAGCCAGACTGGCGGCATGGCCAACACACCCTGGCCGGTGTTTGGTAAAAACCTGGTGAGTACCCGGCGTTAAGACTTACACCCAGCTGGCTTGCCCGTGGCCCTTGCACTTGGTACGAGCAAGCCAGAAGCGACAAACAGTGATAGCTGTCTGTCAGGTCTGATTTTGAGTGTATTTCTTTCTCATGGAGCTGCCGCTTAAGGCCAGCCGATGAGAACGATGAATGAGGCGATCCATTATGGCATCCGCAAGTGTCGGTTCCTCTATGTAGGTATGCCACTCACTGACGGGAAGTTGTGAAGTAATAATCAGCGCGCCATTGCCCGTGCGATCTTCAATGAGATCCAGCAAATCCTGCCGCCCTGTGTCAGTCAGGGGAGCCATAGCCCAATCGTCCAGAACCAGGAGTTTCACTTTTGTCAGATGGCTGCGAAGCTTGGGCAATGAACCATCCTTACGGGCGATATCCAGTTCTTCCAGTAACAGACCGAACCGTTTGTAAAGTACAGAAAGGCCAAGGCGGATAGCCTCGTTAGCAAGTGCGCAGGCCAGCCAGCTTTTTCCTGTTCCCGTTGAACCTGTAATCAGCAGGAACTGATTCCGGGTCACCCAGTCACACCGGCAGAGAGATTCAACAGCGCTGCGATCGAATCCCCGTTTGGCGACATAATCCACATCTTCAATGTAAGCTGTATTCTGTTTTATCTGGGCAGATCTGCGCAGACGTGCCTGTTTACGCTGCTCTCGCTCCAACCTTTCTGCCTGAAGCAGCAGGCTGAGTCGATCTTCAAAAGGTAGCTTCATTTGGTCTGGGATTTCCAGCATACGAATCAAAGCCTGCAGAAAACCACTGAGACGCAATTCCCGCACTTCATTAATGAGTTGCTGCGTACTCATGACTGGTCGGCCTCAGCGTTTGCGTAATATGTCGCACCCCGAACATTGGAGTGAGGAGGTAATTTGTACGGTTTTGACTGCTCGTTTCTTTGAGCTTGATCTATGTGGCATTGAAGAATGGATTGCACACTGGAAACAGTGAGAGACTGTATCTCAGAGACACAGGCACATGCCCTCCTGAATCGCTCAGGGCCATAGTGGCGACAAAGCTTCTGCAACCTGGCACAGGCGCGCACACCTTTTTGCGAATGCTCTGGTATCCCTTCAAATTGTGCCGCGACAACGGCCAGAACTTCGGAACCACATTCTTTGGCCCAGTTAAGATAAAAGGTCTGTGATTGTGCGGCATAACCCTGATGCCTGGGAGGTCGGTGCTCTGTGTTCGTCGTCGATGCCCCCGGCCTGTGACTGCGGGGGTGCAAAGCAATCCGTTTATGTTCATGGTAAATTTCAACCGTCTGTCGGCTGACTCTAACCTCAACGGATAATCCCACAAAACGGTAGGGAACCGAATAAGCATGGTTATCAACGTATATATGATAATCGCTGGGAACTTTCTGAGAGGGTAACCAGGAACCATACACGAAAGGCTTCTCAGGCAGTGCCTGAAGCGCCCCGCGTTCAGTCTCATCAAACCTTTTCTGACGGCATCCGTCATAGCGCCTAAAAGCGCGGTGATTGAGTTGTTGCAGCAATTCAGTTATCGCGTCGTTGATGTCTTCAAGTGAAAAAAAATGGCGTCGTTTCAGCACAACCGTAATCCATCGTGTCACTAACAGAACACCATTCTCAGCCAGTGACTTGTCTTGAGGGTGACGAGCCCTTGCCGGTTCGACAACAAAACCATAATGCTGGGCAAACTCCTGATAGGCGCGATTAACCTTTGGTATTTTTCCTGGACGGGTAACAGCCGCTTTCAAATTATCCGGTACGACAAGCCGTGGACAGCCACCGTAAAATCTCAACATCTGTTCATGAGCCCAAATCCACTCTTCCTGTTTCTGGGAGTGTGTGGCCAGGCAAAATATCAACTGGGAATACCCCAGTACACCGACAAAGATTTCTACCTTGCGAGTTTCCCCGGTGGCAGAATCCGTATACGAGGGTCTCTTACCGGCAAAATCCACGAAACAGATATCACCAGGCTCATAGATCTGTCGCATACTGACATCAATCGTTTTCCGATAGTCCCGGTAATATTTGTTGAACTGGCTATAACAGTAAGCATTTTCAGGGTCGGCACGACGATACTCTTCCCATAGCTGAATACGGGTTTGATGCTTTTCGTGCAAAAGTTCATGAATGGTGGGCCAGTCAGGCTCTCTCTTACCAGGTCGATCACAGGTCAGTCGATTGAATGCGCTCTGGAGCGCTGAATCAGGCAGGTGATTCAGCTCTTCCCTGGTGTAACAAGAGGTTTTAACCCTCGCCCGGTATCTCCTCACCGTATTTCGTGATAGCTGAACAGCGCGGGCAATACGGCGAGAGGAGAAATTCGTAGTCAGTAGTAAGCGCAAGAGTTCACGCAAGGTAGCAGGCTTCATAAAGCCTCCCTGTTTTCATCATAAACGTGGAAAAACAAGACATACACTTCCGCGTCTGGTCATTTGACAGACCAGTATCTGGAAGCTTGAATGGGAGGCATTGGGAATCGCTTATTCAACCTCCCGTAAAAGTCAGGGTTCGTGACAACTCTGGCTTTTTTCTTTCTATGCCTTGGTCAATACCTTCGGGTCAGGTCATCATTTCTGCACCTCTTTTTTGATCAGATCACAAGAGTTCTCAATACTCTGTTTTGCAAGCCACTGTGCAACATCGGCAACCAGTGCGAATCGTCCCCGGCGTTTGGGAATGGTGAAGAGTTTGACTGGAAAATTCTGTTGAGTAATCGCTTGGTGCAACGCCCCCAGAGTGCGGAACCCCATAGCTTGACGAAGTTGTTCACCACTAAGTACTGGGGAACAGTGCAGTGTTAACAAATCGTTTTTTAGCTCTCCAGACAAAGTTGCCACTCTGTCCTCTGGCTGCTCCTTTCTCAAACCCTGACCTCATTTGGTGGTAAAGAGCATGATTTCGTAAGAATAGGGACTTTTACAAACCTTGAGTACCGTCTTATTTTTACGATAAAGGCACGACTTTCTGGTCAAAAAAGTCAGATTGTTCAGTTTTTCAGCGGGTTCCCCCGGAAATAGAAGAGTTTGGCACTGTTGATGTGCAAACTTTATCTCATACATTCCTTTACCGACTACAAAAAACTGTCGTTTGAGGTCCGTTCTCTGGCGACAAGGTATTGGGTAGCCTGGATAAAAGAGCGTTTGAATGTGGCAGCCGTATACCAGCTAAAGCGGCGACTCCTGAGTGATGAAGCTCTTGCTCTGAAGCCTCCAGGCTGGCTAAACAATGCATCGCGCTTTTGGAACAGAAAAGAGAACGGTCAGCCTGTACAGCGCGAGGGGCTGGTCGATCAGGTTGAAGCTTGCCCTGAACTCAAGGGAGCTAAAGCCATTTTGTGTCACCCTTTCTGGCACCTGATCGACATGCCATTCCCGACCCCTGACGCCTTGAGCTTTATTCTTCTGCAACTCCCGTCACACTATACGAGTCAACTGTTTAGTAACGAATTCCAGCATGTCAGAAAGAAAAAAATTAGAATACAGAGCCAAATCAGGCTGGAGATGCCCTATGACTTGAATGCTCTGACCTGCTTTCTTGTACGTGCTATCGAGGAGGGAGTTGCTGTAAAAGAGAAGACTGGTGAAGTTGACAGTATACCTGTCATGCAGGTTATCGCGATAAAAATGTTTATCAGACAGAGCCTGATCACACCACTATCTGCCATAGCAGGCGAGCTCTATGACGTCATATCCACTCGGTTTCATCCCCTGTTTTCAACAATACACTACTCCCGCTCTCATCTGACTTTCAGAGATAGAGACATGAAGGTGAACTGCATAGTTTTGGGCTTTTTCAGAGGTCGACAAGGCATATTTCAGCACAGCCTGAGGCTTCACAGGGAATGGTTAAATCAGGCTCAGAGAATAGGCTTGATTACTGATTCGGTTCTGGATAAACAAGCATTCTTATGGTCTGTTATGTTTTTCAGCTTGGACGAACTGGAATCAGCGTTGTTTCACCCGCAGCTGTGCTCCATGAATAGCCCTTATATTCAGAAATTGCAGCGTTCTATGAATAAGTTTCGCCAAAACCTGACCTCCTGAACAGCAGAGTGGGCATGGGGAAAACAGCAGGCTGGGTCAGTATAAAACAGCAGAAGGTGTCAGTTTGAACAGCGTAGCCAGCCTGCAGAAGTGATCAGACATTGGCTGGAACAGCAGGAGAAAGACGATATCATTCGCCAGTTCGTTGCAGTGATTACCAAAGACCGGTATTTGAAGAATACGTGGTTGCTCAAAGCGGAAACAGGGCTGGGCCGCATGGACAAGAGAGCGATTAAAAAACAGATCACCGCAGCATTCCCCCTGAACAAACATATTTATGAGTACCCGAAGGTTCGTACCTACTTTGCTACAGCCATCGCGATACTGCAGGAACTTGAACAGCCCTTGTGCGAGCTGCCTGCCGATGAGCAGATGGTGCTGGTTGAGTACGCTTTTGAGCGGTTGACTCAGGCATTGGAAACGGTCGACGATTCCGGTGGTTTCCGTTACGACAGCCTGAGTCTTTTGCAGGGGTTGTTTATCCGGGCATTTCAGCAGCTGAAATGCCCGGATGAGAAAAAGGCTGGAACCCTTCTGAAGATTGCTTTAACGGATGAGTACAACTTTTATGGTCAAATCCCTGCAGACTATAAAGAATGTCTCTCGCCCCATTGTCTGGCGTTGTTCTATAAGCAGGCACAGGAACAGTGGGATGCTTTGCCTCCATTCACTGGTGACAGCTGGAGTCGACCAACGCTGCACTACCGACTGGAGCAGTTGCTGACCGATCGAGCCCGACAGGAAGATGACTATGAAGCGTTGATCGCCATTAAGGTGAAAACAGCCACACATAGCCACGATTATCAGGAGTTGGCGGAGCTTCACTTTGAGCGAAAAGACTACGATCAGACCGCATTCTATTTGAAAAAAGCAAAATCCCTGGACAGCCATGGCCGTGATAGCGGCCATGGGTTACAGGTGAAACTCTATCAAGCTACTGGGCAAGGAAATGAAGCGGTCGTGTGCCAGTGGCAGTACTTCCAGAAGCACACCAATCTGGTTGAATATCGAAAATTGTTAGCGATTGCCAAACAGGAAGGCAACGAGACAGACTGGCCCACGCAGACCATAGTCTGGCTAAGCGACCATCTGGAGGAAAAAGACACGTGGCATCGAAGCTACGGTCATTACTCGCCCCGATCCGATACCTTGGTGGGGATTTACCTCATGGGGGCTGAGTGGGAAAAGGCCTGGAACATTGTACAAGGCTTTCAGGTAGCCGATGATTTGGCCTTGAACCTGGCACGAGAATCAGCCAAAGCTTCACTGGAAAAACACTGGGAAAGAATTTTGCGGGTTTTTACAGGGCAAGCCTCAGGCCAGATCGAGCAAGGTAACAATGAAGCGTATCAGCAAGGCGTTAGCTTGTTGGTTGAGCTGCATGGGTTGACGATGGGTACGCCATACCATCATAGAGCGGAACAGGAGATCGCTGGTCTAAAAGAGACTTACAGGCGCAAACGCAATTTTGTCAGCTACCTGAATAATGCTCTGACAATATAAGTCAGTTTTTCTGGTACGTGAGTGATGCTTTTCAATGTCCTTCATTTCAGGTTCGCTTCACCTACTCTTATCGTGCAATGAACCGCCCCGCAGCAAGCTGCGGGTAAACTCTTCCCGTTCATTTCGAAAGTTTGTTAAGCCAAGAAAAAGAGGAAGGAAGCAGAGTCAGCAATAGAATTTTGCAAACAAAAAAAAGCAACGCCCGAAAGCATTGCCTTTTCTACTTCGCCAGAGGCGAAGTCAGTAAACTACATCGAAATGCAGTTCAGCTCTTACAGAGGACGGATGTCTTCTGCTTGAGGGCCCTTCTGGCCTTGAGTAATAGTGAACTCAACACGCTGACCTTCAGCCAGGCTCTTGAAGCCGTCGCCAGTGATCTGACGGAAGTGAGCAAAAACGTCTGGTCCGCCATTCTCTTGCTGAATGAAACCAAAACCTTTCTCGTCGTTGAACCACTTAACTGTACCGGTAGTAGTAGACATAGTCGTATCCTTATTTTCAATAAAATGTGCCTTACAAGTAAGGCGATTAAGCTAGAAGTTCTGCTATTGATTATGAAGAACGAAATGAGTAACTAAACCCGGAACGTTTGAATCTATACATAAAGAATGAAACACACTTTTAACGTGCCGCTACTATATACCTCAAAGCGGCAGAAGTAATGAGTATTTACATTTATTTTCTACGCACCACGCCAACCTTAAGCAAATTCTTACCTATTTGACCGTTCGCGCTCTGTACACTTGGTCATTCATTTTTATTATATCCATGGGTTAGCCCTTAAACACGCCACTATCCGCTAACAGATTACAGCCCATACGAACGCCAATCATCCAATCGCCAACTCCCGAACCACCGCGCGCCCTTCTACCTGTGTGCATAGCTCCACCAGCATAGACGAGGAACATACACATCCTTAAGTGTTTTATTGAGGGGCACGGAGTCTTTCAAGATAGTTGATACAAAAGACACCATTTAAAGAACTTGAACATTTGCTTGTTCCCAGATCAATCAAAATGCGAATGAAAAGAACATTATAAACTCTTGTGTGTTAGGGTCTGTTGTGGTTTTGTTTTCGGCTCAGTGGCTCTAAAAGCCGCCCGCTGTTAGAAAGACTTGTGAAAATCGTAGTTATTCTACATTGAGCAAGTCTGACGCAGCAGATGGCGGCTTTTAGAGCCACCCGAAGGGCATTCCCGAGGGCTTCCATGGCTGCGTTGCAGCGTTTTGAAAGGCAATAAGCATTCCGGCAACGCTGCGCCCTATAGTGCCCTCCGGGTATAACCATGAAAGCCCTCGGAAATGCTGAGCTCGACAACAAAACCACAACAGACCCTAGGGTGATGCGGATTCGAAAACTTTCCTTTCTCAGTGGTTTTACTGAGAAACCACCGATAGACGCTATCGCACAGTAGTTGGGATCAGTGCAGCTCAAAAACCTATTTCCATCATGGTTTCTAAAAATATCAATGAAGGCTATATGCAACTTGGCCGGCTTTCGGTTGGTAACTACAGGTTCCAGATTCAGAATACACTCGCCATTTAGACAGGGTTTTGTTCGTGGCAAACCTGGAGTGTTTTCAAAGGGCCTCATGATCAAAAAGCATGCTTCCTTCACGAGAAAGATGATTCGTTGATGAAGTGACACTTATTGAAATAAGGGAACGACGGCATGAATACATCAAGAACAGGCGTTATTGGCACTTCAAGAAAAACAGATGAACGACGATTCCCAATCCATCCAGAGCACTTATCACGTATTCCTGAACCACTTCGTAAACAGTTAATATTTGAAGAAGGCTATGGTTCATCATTTGGTATCTCAGACGCTGACATTGCAGGCCTAACTGGTGGCATTGCTACACGGCACGATATATTGACTGATCTTGAAACGGTCATTATTAACAAACCAGTGTTAGCTGATTTACAGGAACTTCGCGAAGGCGGAACACTGTGGGGTTATGCGCACTGTGTACAGCAACAGGAATTTACCCAAGTCGCTCTTGACCGCAAACAAACTGTTATTGCTTTTGAGGATATGTATGTCTGGTCTCCTGAAGGGCGTGCAGGTCGCCATACATTCTATAAAAATAATGAAATGGCTGGTTATTGTGCTGTTATTCATGCCTTACAACTGAAAGGCATTGATGGACATTACGGCAATCAACGCAAGACAATCATCTTTGGTTTCGGTGCTGTCAGCCGTGGTGCCATATACGCCCTCAAGGCCCATGGTTTTAGAGATATTACCATTTGCATTCAACGCCCGGATCACGAAGTACGTGAAGAGGTGCTTGATTGTAACTATGTCAGATTGCAAGCGGGCAATGAGGGAGAGGCACGCATGATGGTGGTAGAGCACGATGGAACATCACGGCCGCTGGCTGAGCTCATCCATGAAGCAGACATAATCGTTAACGGCACCTTCCAGGATACAGAAAACCCTGTCAACTTCGTTGTTGAAGAAGAAAGTGCATGCCTGAAACCTCACAGTCTGATTATTGATGTGAGTTGTGACGAAGGAATGGGCTTCTTTTTCGCCAAGCCAACAACGTTCAAAGATCCAATATTCAAGCACGAAACCATTGATTATTATTCAGTGGATCACACCCCTAGCTATTTCTGGGAAAGTGCCACACGGTCAATTTCTGCTGCACTTATTGTCTATTTGCCAACGGTACTGGCAGGGCGTGATAGCTGGCAGAACGATGAGACTATTCGAAAAGCCATTAACATTGATGGCGGTATCATTCAAAACAGTTTGATATTGTCTTTTCAAAATCGTGCCCCCAATTACCCACACGCATATTTAACTTCTGCTTAACATACCGTCCTGAGTAAAACTCATTATAGTATTATAAGGGCTGATTATTCTTCGGCTCTTATTGCAACAGCCCCTTTCATTCATTCTCAAAATTTACCCGTATCTGGAAACTCTCTAAGTGATTTTATGGGTTGAGCTTCAAACTGTATGAACAACAATACGGTTTTTCTATAGGAAAGATGTGCTGTGAGACTGTTTCGCCAGAAGGAAAAGGCTGTGTATGTTCAACACAAAGTGCACATAGACCAACAGCAGTAAATATCTTGCCTCTGTTTAGAGATACAGAGCAAGATAGTACATCGCTCAATTTGTGCAAAATATTACTTTGGAAGTCAGTGGGACGTTGTCCGGATACATTCCACGCTGGTTAAGGGGAGCTTACGCTGAGAGTGTAAATCTGTGTTATTCCTCCTGCAGCAATCTCTGCTCAAGTAACTCATCATCTATCCATGTGTCTACTTCCAGCCATAATGGCAAATGGTCACTTAACTGATTCTTGAATTTGCCCAGCGAAAGCTCGGGGTAGAGCTCCGTATGTGAATCTCGAAAAAAGCGAATAACTCCTCCTTTTCCTGTGAACCGCTCATGTCGAGTAGGGCTGTGAAGGATTTGATCATAGGTCGCCTTTTCCGAAAGGTTGGTTCCCTGTACATTCAGCAGTGCAGGCGGGATTTGCAGGCTGCCACTGGTAATGGCCTTGAAGGCGCTACTTCTGCGACCAGGAATATTAAAATCGCCCAGAACAATAAAATCCCGGTCAACCAGGTAGTTGGAAGATCTCCGTTCCTCGACCCAGTCGGCTAACTGCTTCAGTGCTTTTGCTCTGGCCCTGACACCTCCGCTCCAGCGAATGTGGGCTGTTAACATGACAAAGTCGAAGTTGCCTGCTCGGAATGATGCCATATACGGTGATCGCCACCAATCAGGAGAGGTTTGACGATACTCACCATCTTTTCCTTTCATGCGTAGCGGGTCAGCTTCAGCAGCCAGTCCGGTAAACTCAGCAGCCCTTTTATCGTAGAGATAGGCGATACGCTCCTGGAATCCGGCTGCATCATTACGATAGTCTGAGTAAACAACTTTATAGTAAGGGCCAAGCAACTTTCTGACCCGCTCTAAATCATCAAGGTTGTCCTTCAACTCCGTGATGGCCAGGACATCGAACTGACCCATGATTTCGGCAATAAGATGTATGGCATCTTCCCTGCGAACAGACTTTCCAAATTCACGGATATTCCAGGTGCCAATGATCAGGTTTTCATCAAGCTTACTGGGAGGTATTCCCGCATCATTTATACGCTGGCGTAGATATTGTATTTTGCGGGCCGTGGTTGGTGATAACGATCCATGGTGCATGGTAATCCCTTTACCTGTTCCTGAAACGTAATGCCAGAGTCTCACCATTACGGTATTGCGTCAAAGTCTCGCAAATGGAGATTGCTGATAACTACGGCTTATCTTGCCCATATCAAATGTTTTGGGGGCAGATTAATAAAGGATCCTCGGGGCAAGCCCTCCTCGCTTAGGCTCGGACTTTCGCTTCGCGAAAGCGAGGTATTCTCATTGAATGATGCTTCTAACTGCCCGAGATAGCTCTTAAAACATCGCAAGCTGATGATCTGAATGGAGCTTCTCATACTCTCCATTACCTTGATTTCTCACGTAGTTCGAAATCATCTGCTCATCACCATGCTTGCCAACCGTGCTTGCAAAATATCCGTCAGTCCAAAGCTCACCTCCCCATAGCTGCTTCTTCACATGCGGGCAACGCTTGAAGATCTCCTTGACAGTTAGGCTTTTAATCATAGTTACGAGCTTTGTCACCGAATATGCCGGTACAGCCTGAACCAAAAAATGTACATGATCCTTGTCTGCTCCTGTCTCTGGAAACTTAACCTCATATCTGGCCTCGATCTGCAGACACACCGCCTTCAGCTCTTTATCTACAGCATCGTCAAATACCACCCTTCGGTACTTTGCTGGAAACACTAAGTGGTAAAGCAAAACTGTAACGTTATGACTCTTGTGGATGTATTCGCTCATCCTACCAGTTTACGCCGCAAGCGGCGGGGAATATGACCCGAAGAGATTGAATCAGATAAACCCGAAGGCAAGGATCGTGTCTACAGAGTGACTGCAGGGTTGGAGACCGCCTGATGTCAAACCCTGTCCACCAAAGCGCTGGGAGTTTCTGCTCAAGAGAGCAGCCAGCTCTTCTTATTCTGCCTCTCACCAACGGCCACCTCATGGTGAGCCGGGTGAACCGGACGGATGTCCGGACTCTTGCCACACTCAATCGTTGGTATCCCAACCTTATCAATGCTCTCGCGCTGGTGCAGAAAGGCAATCTTGATGTGATTGCTGGTCGTGGCGTTGTGGCTCTTCATCGTGATTGTGATGAGCCTTGGCATGAGGTGATTTCGCGACCCTAAGGATCTCCGGCTGTCTTGGGACGCGGGACAAGCTATTCATCAAACAGCTCACCAACCATTCTCATAGGTAAGAACATGCGGGTTCGACCATTGTGTTCACAGAGAATCTCAAAGCCGTACTTACGATAGAAGTTCTCAGCAGCCTTTGTGAGGCAATCAACGACAATGGCATAGGCTCTCATATGTGCATTCACCTGCCACAAGTAGCGCAGGGCATGAATCAAACAGATTTTACCCAACCCTTGCCCATGATATTCACGGTGGACACCCAGCTGAGCAAGCAAGAAAATCGGGATGGGATATCGGGGTAGTTTTTTCGCAAGATTCTTAGGCAAAGTCTCTCGGCTGATAGCACTGGGAGCAATACTGTAAAAAGCACAGACAGGCAGCTTTTGGTCGGGAAGCGGATGAATGCCAGATAAAACCATAGTCCGGCTGATACCCGTCTGCATATGCCGGAGAGCCTGTGTCTGGAGGAATGTATTCAGTTCGCTCTCACCACAGTCAAATGAAGTACGATTGTGATGGCTCTTATCCAGCTCAACAAACTCAGTCGCCCACATTACTTAATGCCCTTGCTATCGGAAAAAGCCAAGGCGTCTTTTAGTGACTGATTAGGGGCTTTTGCTTTGTCGCAAGCGTCCACAAACCGGTCGAAGGTATCACCCTCAATGGTAATGTTTTCGTACTGTTTGATGACCTGAGCTGAGTCTTCCTCCATCAGCCGAACAACATACTCTGTCAAACTCTTCAACCCCAGAAGAGCAGAGGCTTTCTCAGCCTTGGCCTTGATTTCCTCATCCAGCCTTAAATCCAGCCTCGCAGTAGCCATGACAATTCCTCCTTTTTGTACAGAATCTTTCCGTATAGAGGATATTAGGCGAGAAAAGTTCCTTAGGCAACTGTACGGATGGATGGCGGATAGGATATGGGCGCACTATTACCTTTTTATTGTTTGCACAACCTTCTCCACACCCCGGCTGGCAATGTAACCACCAATCCAACTGCACGATACCAAGCAGCTTCAGCTTTTATCACACCCGCCTGTTGTGCCCGTTCATCCAGCTCGCCGTTGATAGCCATCTGAGTGAGGGCGGCCCGGGCTTTGTCGGCCTGATCGGCATCGGGAAAGATCTTGTCGATAATCTTACCCACCACTGGCACTGCAGCTATCCGACTCATTATGCGTTCTTGTCTAATCCATAACAGTGAAGCTACATTCTTTCTGTTCGCCTTCTCATTTCGAGTGCTGGAATATGTCTGAAACGATTTATGTTGATACCGAGACAACAGGCTTGATGTCATCAGACGAGATTGTTGAAATTGCAGTTGTAGGTCGAGGCGGTGAAGTCCTCCTCAATACTTTGGTCAAACCCAAGCGACATAAACGCTGGCCTGATGCTCAGGACATTCATGGCATCACGCCACCCATGGTTAAAGATGCACCGTCCTACGACGACCTGCGTCCACAACTGCTTGATATCTTCAGGGGTAAAAAAGTGGTGATTTACAACAAAACGTACGACAGCCAATACATAGGAGCAGAGTTATCTGTCGCAAAGAAGGTAGTCTGTGCCATGCGACTGTTTGCCAAACACACGAATGCTGGCTGGTGGAAACTTGGTGATGCAGCTCATGAAATTGGCTACCAGTGGACGGGTGATGCCCACCGGGCATTAGCCGATACCCTCGCCTGCCGGGCTGTTTGGTTGTCCTTCAATGACGAGTGACTCATCTGCCAAACACAGATCAACATCAAAGCAGGGACAATCCTTGTACGTAAGGATTGAGCAACTTTGCTAATTCTGGAAGAGAATACTGTGATCGCCTTTTCGAAATTCCTAATACCTTTATCGTATCCCGAATATGCTGAGCCGAGGCTTTGCTAATAGCGGGTAGAAAACCAGCGAAGTAGTTTCCGTAGCAGCTTTGGGCTGTTCTGGCCCGGAAGGTGTAGCCCAGAAAATCAAACGATATATGCTCATGTTGCCCCGGCCTTCCCGTGGCCTTGCAGTAAACCAGCTTTGTCTTTATTGGGTGCAATGTAAGACCACAGTCGAATAAACGACCTCTTACTACCTCCAACACAGACATAGCCTCTTGTTCTCTGCGACAATGAATCAGCGCATCATCAGCGTATCGTTCAAACCACACATCAGATATATGATTTTCTAACCAATGATCAAATTCATAATGCATAATACATGAACAGGTTAGCCAGTAATGGGCTAATCACTCCACCTTGTGGCGTACCCACACCTGCTGCCCGCTTGATTTGGTGCTCAACTGCTCGCATCATGAGTCTGTGATCTAGATTGTCAAAGAATCCCTTGATATCCAGATCAATCACTCATTCTCTTTGCCAACAGCGCTTTCGAGCCACCGCCAATGCTTGGTGCGCTGAACGTTTTGGCCTATAGCCATAAGAGTCTTTGTGAAAAACGGGTTCCACCAAGGGCTCCATTACTAGCTTTACCACGGTCTGGGCTATGCGGTCTGCGACTGTCGGAACTCCCAACGGCCTCGTGCCTCCATCTTTCTTTTTGATGTCTACACGCATGACGGGGGGAGGAAAGTCGCTTCCCGATGACATCCTGTTCCATAGTTTGTACAGGTTACCGCCTAAATTGTGTTCAAAGTCAGCCAGAGACTGTCCATCAACACCAGCAGTGCCCTTATTGGTTTTAACTCTCAGCCAGGCCTGCCAAACAAGCCCTTTAGAAATTGTGAACGATTTTGCTTCAGTCATCGACTCATCCCAATCACATTGGTTGATCCATTCCTTCCGCTGGATAAGTCAGCCCCTTCGCTCCACTTCCATTACAGAAGCTTCAACACTACTACGAGCTGATCCGCCCCTGTGTTCTGTATCGGTACTCAAGGTCTCCACAGTTCATCTGCTTGACCCTCTTCCTTAGCACCAGAACGACAGGTTCCCACGTTCCACAAAGAGCCTGAAATCAGTTCATACCACCTCTATGCCGGACACCGCTCAGTCAGTAGCTGGATATCTTCTGAGCTAATCATGGGACCGCCATGCCACCCTATTTTTGATGTCAATGATCGTGCTTACGGCACGTCGTCAATGGTTCACTTTCGTTCATCTCAATTGCAGTTACGAGAAGACCGACTCTGCTCTCGTGGCACACCAAAGCGCTGCACAAGCTTACTGAAAATCCATACCAAAACCGGGGATTTTGTCTTGCCCCAAAACAGGTCACAGTGCCAGCAAATAGCAACCAGTACCAACTACAAGTAATTTGGCTTAACTTGGGTAGCCGGTATGCCCCGATGAACCAGCACCGCCAGCAATGCCCGGTACCAATACCTGTGAATCGACGTTCTCGGCACTCCAGTACACCGGGCAATCTCTCGCCAGGTAATACCAGAAGCTCGCAGCCAGCGAGCAGGCGACTTCGCGAGCCTTGGCCATTCGTTGCAGATACCTGGCATTACGTAAGCGCCGATACAGCGACTAGCGTGATTGAACTCCTGCAGAGCTTCACGGGAAAGTCAATCAATCTCGGCATCGGGTACTGTGATGATTTGCAGCAGAGTTATGCTGCGGAGATCTTTAAGGGTTATGGGCCAAGACCTTCCCTGTGCCAGCGCTCCAGGATGCAGGCTGAGATATGCCAGCGTTGGTTCAGTTCTTTGGCGGTGAGATGTTCGATACATACGACTTCCGTCTCCTGCAGCTGTCTTCTGTTTGGACAGGTTCAGGATCGGTGGAATTCTGGGAGGAGCGTAAGGGGGTGAAAGGGAGGAGTTTGGGGAGGAGAGAAGACTGTGTCGATGGCCTGAATGGTTTTTCTGATACCTTCAAAACAGTCCTCTTTATGACTCAAAGCCACTACTGTCCGGTTAAGCATAAACCAGCTCCAGACTCCCCTGATTCTGGAGTAAATTGACTTCCATGCTATCCGGCGGATCACTGAATAATTCCAACAAAGAGCAACGGCGGGTCAGATTAAGACTGATTCTTCGGGCTATTTGCTGTAACGACAATTTGCAGGGTGTTGTGATCTGAGCCAGCCGCAGCAGGAGGTAGGCAATCATTGCTGTGAGCACCTGTATTCTTACAGCATTTTCACTGCGCCCAAGGAACCGCTTCACCTTCAGATTCTGCTTAATCCACTTGAAGAACAGTTCGATTTGCCAGCGGGATTTATACAAGGCGGCAATCTCTGCAGCACTTCTCTTTAGATCGTTACTGATAAAAACCAGAACTTTGTCGTCTTCCCGGCGAATCTTGACCCGCCTGAGATCAGTTGGACAGTCCTTTCTACCTTTGCCAGAAGAGAGTCTGATAATTTGGTCTTCCAGGATAGAGTCGTCTGTCGTTTCACGACACTCAATGGCTTCGTAAACTGCTGAGGTTTTCATCCTGCCCACAAACTGCGTGCTCTGACAGGTCATTTCGTAATACCAGCTGTAGTCGTCGTAAGCTCGGTCAAAAACATAGGTGACACCTGCCATGATGGGAAGGTTCTGAGCCGTTTTACAGTCATTTCTCTTGGCGGTGGTCAGTTCGAAAAA
>NZ_CAMZOG010000090.1 GCF_947331445.1 Parendozoicomonas sp. Alg238-R29
GAGAAAGGAGAGTTTCATGTTCGAGCTGGAAGACAGTATTCCGCAGAATGCGGTTATAAAAGTAATCGGTGTTGGAGGTGGTGGCGGTAACGCTGTAAATCACATGCTGAACAGCCAGGTTGAAGGTGTTGACTTCATCGTGGCGAACACTGATGCACAGGCACTCAAAAACCTGAATGCCCGTACTTTGTTGCAGCTGGGTACCGGTATTACCAAGGGATTGGGAGCTGGTGCAAACCCTGAGATTGGCCGTCAGGCTGCTCTTGAGGATCGCGAGCGCATTGCAGAGGTGCTCAGCGGTGCGGATATGGTGTTTATCACCGCTGGTATGGGAGGCGGTACAGGTACCGGCGCGGCTCCTGTAGTTGCCCAAGTGGCTAAAGAGCTGGATATTTTGACTGTAGCTGTTGTAACCCGTCCGTTCCCGTTCGAGGGGCGCAAGCGTACCAGCGTAGCCAGTGAAGGTTTGAAAGAGCTCTCCGAGCATGTTGATTCCCTGATCACTATCCCCAACGAGAAGCTGCTTGAAGCTTTGGGTAAGAAAGCAAGCCTGCTGTCCGCATTCAGCGCTGCGAACGATGTGCTTCTGGGAGCTGTTCAGGGTATTGCTGATTTGATTATCCGCCCAGGTATGATCAACGTTGACTTTGCTGACGTGCGCACGGTTATGTCTGAAATGGGTATGGCGATGATGGGTACTGGCTGCGCGACCGGTGAAACCCGTGCTGCTGAAGCTGCAGAGTCTGCTATTCGCAGCCCGCTGTTGGAAGATATCGATCTGCAGGGGGCCCGCGGTATTCTGGTGAATATTACTGCCGGTCTAGACTTTGCTATCGGTGAATTCCAGGAAGTTGGTGATACTGTGAATCAGTATGCTTCCGATAATGCCACTGTGGTTATCGGCACTGTTATTGATCCGGAAATGACTGATGAACTGCGTGTAACGGTTGTTGCTACCGGCCTGGGTCACAACGAAGAGCCCAAGGTGGTTGTTGATAATACCAATAACGCGCCTAAGCCTAAGGCAACCACAGGCGAAATTGATTACCGTGAGCTGGAACGCCCAACAGTAAACCGTCGCCAGCCCGTTGCTGTAGGTAGTGATACTGCTCCAATTGAGCCTCAGGTATCGGATTCTCCAGATTATCTGGATATCCCAGCGTTCCTGAGACGTCAGGCGGATTGATTTCCGTCTGGCGGTATTTACGGAGAAACGTGAAGTGGTACGGTATGTAACGCTATGTTCATGCCCGTTACTTTGCTAGACTGCACGTTTATTACAAGATTTCAGGCTGGGCAGGATGTCTTGCAGCTTGGCTGGAATTCCAGTATCGCTGGTACAAAGCAAGATAGATAAGGCTCTACGGCTGCATTATGATCAGACAGCGCACACTTAAAAATATTATTCGGGCAACCGGTGTCGGTCTGCACTCAGGTGAAAAAGTTTATCTCACCCTGAGGCCAGCTCCTGTTGATACCGGCATTGTTTTCTGCAGAACGGATCTTGATCCTGTCGTTCAGATACCAGCGCGGGCTGTAAATGTTGGTCAGACGACTCTTTGCACCTCCCTTGAAAGAGATGGTGTGCGGGTTGATACCGTAGAACATCTGCTTTCAGCTATGGCGGGTTTGGGTATTGATAATGCCTACGTTGATGTAACTGCCCACGAAGTACCCATTATGGATGGCAGTGCAGGACCTTTTGTATTTCTGCTGCAATCTGCTGGTATTGAAGAGCAATCTGCTGCTAAGCGCTTTATTCGCATTAAAAAGAAGGTAACAGTTAAGGAAGATGGCAAATCAGCCACTTTCGTACCTTTTAATGGGTTTAAAGTCAGCTTCTCCATTGAGTTTGATCACCCTGTATTCCACGGGCTGACTCAACAGGCCAGCATTGATTTCTCCAGCACTTCCTTTGTTAAAGAAGTTAGCCGTGCTCGTACCTTCGGCTTTATGAAGGATATTGAATTCCTGCGTTCTCAAAATCTGGCTTTGGGTGGCAGTGTAGAAAACGCTATTGTTGTTGATGATTATCGAATTTTAAATGAAGACGGTCTTCGTTACGAAGATGAGTTTGTAAAGCACAAGATGCTGGATGCTATTGGCGACCTGTACCTGCTGGGTAATAGCCTGATTGGTGAGTTTGTCGGTGAAAAGTCCGGTCACTCTACCAATAACAAGCTTCTTCGGGCGTTGATTGCCGATGAATCAGCATGGGAAGTTGTGACATTTGATGATGCTGCCACAGCCCCTATTTCTTATGCGCGTCCGACCGCTGTTATTGTTTGATCACATAAAACTCTCTCTTTTTTGAAGGCCATCAGATTTGATGGCCTTTTTTTGTATTTGTCATAAAAGGAAAGAGTATGCTTTTAAGGGGGGCACCTTCCTTTGTTGCGAGAGTGTTCTCGGCAATGCTAGAGTGTGCCGCATTCTGGCGATTTTCTGGTACTATCAACCTCTTAAATTTCAAGCTTGTGAAAGATGGTGTGTAAGCTTGAATGAGAATTGAATAGTTGTTTTCGCTAAAACATGGATTAACCGGCTCTTTGCCGCGGTAATCCCAGAGGTAATTTCAGGCTGGCAATGAAAGTAATCGTTGTTCGACATCCCCATGGTAAAAGCCGCACTTTCTGGATGGACGGTGCACGGCTGTTCTGGGGGATTGGTTTGTCAGTCGCAACTCTTATCCTGGCCGGTTTTCTTCTGGCTTGGTATTACCTCAACCTGAATGCGTCCGGCGCATTGACCAGTGGTGATCTCCAGGAATGGAAAACTGTTCTTAGCGACCAGCGTAAAGATGTTGAGAAACTAAAAGGTGCTTCCAGTGTCGAACTGGATGCCATGGCTGTGCAGCTAGCTCAGCTTCAGGGGCGATTAATGCGACTTGATGCTCTTGGGGACAGACTCGTAACCATGGCCGATCTTGCGCAGGACGAATTTGATTTTGGTATGGCCCCAGCTTTGGGGGGGCCGGATGAAGCCATTGATGCTGGCCAGAGCTACCTTCCCCCCAGTTTTTCCGATCAGATTGAAGAACTCGCTTCCCGTATTGATAATCGTGCAGAACAGTTGGATGTTCTGGAGTCTCTCCTGTTAGGAAGAAATCTTCAGGATGATGTTTACATTGCTGGCCGGCCTGTGAGAAAAGGATGGGTTTCCTCCAATTTTGGGCGCAGAACAGACCCCTTTACTGGCAGACCCGCCTGGCATAAAGGTGTCGATATCGCCGGTAAAGAAGGTTCTGAAGTTATTGCGGTTGGTTCCGGAATAGTTACGTGGTCCGGAAGACGCAGTGGTTTTGGCTTGTTGGTAGAAATTAATCATGGCAATGGTTATGTCACCCGATATGCTCATAATAAAGAAGCATTAGTGAAGGTCGGGGATATTGTCACTAAGGGGCAGGCTATCAGCCTGATGGGGAGTTCGGGGCGATCCACTGGTCCCCATGTACATTTTGAAGTGCTGGTGAATAACAGGCAGGTGAATCCCGCCCGCTACATGTACAGAGCCAGTCGCGGATAGTTAATAAAGAATTTGGATATTTCGGGCACTTGATCAAATTATGTTGTCATCTCTCGTAAAAAAAATTGTAGGCAGTAAAAACGACCGCCAGCTCAAAAAAATGAGCAAGCGGGTTAAGCAGATAGGTGAGCTGGAAAGTGAACTGCAGGCACTGAGTGATGATGACCTGAAGGCCCGCAGCCTGAAATTAAAAAAACGTGCCCAGGGTGGGGAGTCTTTAGATGATCTCCTCATTGAGGCTTTCGCTGTCTGCCGTGAGGCCAGTCAGCGGGTTATGGGGATGCGCCACTTCGATGTTCAGTTGATCGGTGGTATGACTCTTCACGAAGGTCGCATTGCCGAAATGCGCACAGGTGAAGGTAAAACATTAATGGCGACACTGGCCGTTTACCTGAACGGCTTGTCTGGTAAAGGGGTTCACGTTGTTACGGTTAACGAATACCTTGCTCGCCGTGATGCCCGTTGGATGCAGCCACTGTATGAATTCCTCGGATTGAGTGTTGGTGTAATCGTTCCTCAGCAAGATCCTGAAGAGAAGCGTGCTGCTTATCAGTCTGATATTACCTACGGCACCAACAACGAATTTGGCTTTGATTACCTTCGGGATAACATGGCTTTCCGCAAGGAAGATAAGTTTCAGCGCGAACTGAACTTCTCTGTTGTCGACGAGGTCGACTCCATTCTGATTGATGAAGCCCGTACTCCTCTGATTATTTCTGGCCCGGCCGAAGACAGCTCCGAACTGTATCGGATCATGAATAAACTAGCTCCTCGTCTGGAGCGTCAACACGAAGAAAGTGAAGAAGGTGTTGAGGATACTGGTCATTACATCATCGATGAAAAGACCCGTCAGGTTGAACTCACTGAAACCGGTCACCAGTTTATTGAAGAAACTCTGGTGAAAGAGGGGCACCTGCCAGAAGGTGAGAGCCTCTACGCTTCTCAAAACCTGAATCTTCTGCATCATGCTCAAGCAGCGTTGAAAGCTCACACACTGTTTCAGAAAAATGTGGAATATATCGTCAGCAGTCAGGAAATTATGCTGGTTGACGAACATACTGGCCGTACCATGCCCGGTCGTCGTTTGTCTGAAGGTTTGCATCAGGCACTGGAAGCCAAAGAAGGCCTGCCTATTCAGGCGGAAAGCCAGACTCTGGCATCTACAACCTTTCAGAACTACTTCCGTCTGTACGACAACCTGTCTGGTATGACCGGCACCGCTGATACCGAAGCTTTCGAATTTCGTCAGATTTACGGCTTGGATGTGGTGGTTATTCCTACCCACAGGCCAATGGTTCGTAAGGATATGAACGACCTCGTTTATCTCACTATCGAAGAGAAATACGAGGCGATTATTCAGGATATTCGTGAAACTGTAGCTGCGGACCGCCCAGTGCTGGTTGGTACTGCATCTATCGAATCTTCTGAGCTGCTTTCCAATGCTCTTAAAAAGGCGGGTATTGAGCACCAGGTTCTGAATGCTAAGTTCCACGAAAAAGAAGCGGATATTATTGCTCAGGCTGGTCGCCCTGGCGCCATCACCATTGCGACCAATATGGCTGGTCGTGGTACAGATATTAGTCTTGGTGGTAACTGGGAAGCGGAAGCAGCCACGCTGGATAATCCTTCTGAAGACCAGTTGGAAAACCTGCGTTCCGAATGGCAGCGGCGCCATGATGCAGTACTGGCCGCTGGTGGTTTGCATATTATCGGTACTGAGCGTCACGAATCCCGCCGTATTGATAACCAGCTCCGTGGTCGCTCCGGTCGTCAGGGTGATGCGGGCTCTTCCCGTTTCTACCTGTCACTGGAAGACAATCTGATGCGTATCTTCGCCTCTGACCGGGTGAAGAACTTCATGAAAGCCTTGGGCATGGAAAAAGGCGAAGCCATTGAGCACCGGATGGTGACCAACGCCATTGAAAAAGCCCAGCGCAAGGTTGAAGGCCGTAACTTCGATATTCGTAAAAATCTGCTTGAATATGATGACGTAGCCAACGATCAACGTAAGGTTGTTTACTCTCAGCGTGATGACTTGCTGGCCGCTGAAGATGTGAGTGAAAGCGTTAACAATATTCGTGCTGAAGTGATTAATAGCCTGATTGACGAATTTGTTCCACCTCAGAGTCTTGAAGAACAATGGGATATTCTTGGGCTTGAGAAACGCATTGCCGCTGAGTTAAACGAGCAGTTACCTGTTAAACAATGGCTAGATACAGAAGATGCCCTTGATGAAGACGGCCTTCGTGACCGTATTCTTGAGAAAGTGTCTGAGTCTTACGAGAATAAGAAAACTCTGGCTGGTGCCGAAGCTTTACAAGCTTTCGAAAAGCACATTCTGCTGCGTATTCTGGATGATAAGTGGAAGGAGCACCTGGCCACTATGGATCATCTTCGTCAGGGTATTCACCTGCGTGGATATGCTGCCAAGAACCCTAAACAGGAATACAAGCGAGAAGCTTTTGAACTGTTCTCCCAGATGCTGACAGATATCAAGCACGAAGTTGTGCGTGTTTTGTCCCACGTTCAGGTTCAGCAGGATGACCAGACTGAAGAAATCGAACGCCAGCGCCGTGAAGAGTTAGCCCATCGTATGCAGTTTGAACACCAGCAGGCGCAAGGTATGCCTGGTGAAGGTGAAGACACTGAAGCTCCAGCACCTGAGCCTCAGGCTCCTGTTGTGCGAGATGGTCGTAAGGTTGGTCGAAATGACCCGTGTCCTTGTGGCTCGGGCAAGAAGTACAAGCAGTGTCACGGTAAAATTGTTTAAGGCATTTATTGCCTAAGGCAATGTCTGTATAAGACATGGCTTCACTTGAAGAGAGCCTTTCATCCCTGTGGGGTGAGAGGCTTTTTTACTTGACTAGAAATCATAGAAATCCACATATGAGACACCCATGAGCCACATATGCCTGTCTGAAGCATGAGAATAAGCAGGTATAATCATGGTGAAAATGTCGCGACCTACTTGGGGGAAGTATGGCAACGGGAAAAGCTCCATCAGGCACATTGCATCCAGTTAAAGGTTTTCAACTTGGTACGGTGAAAGCTGGCATTCGCTATCCAGACCGCCGGGATTTGGTGGTTATGCGCTGGCCTGAAGAGGGGAGTGTTGCAGGTGTATTTACCCAGAATGCATTTTGTGCAGCACCTGTTCTTCTCTGTCGTGAACGTATGCAAAGCTCGCCCTGTGCGCTTCTGGTGAATACCGGTAACGCCAATGCCGGTACTGGTGAGCAAGGTATGTCTGATGCCAGGCGAACCACAGCTGCGGTGGCGGAGGCCTTGGATGTCCGATCTGAGCAAGTGTTGTCCTTTTCTACGGGGGTTATTGGTGAGCATCTGCCAGTCGAACGACTGGAGACTGGTATTCCCGGATGTGTGGATAACCTTTCTGAAGATAGTTGGTGGCATGCTGCGGAAGGTATTATGACTACCGATACCCGCCCAAAAGGTTTTTCCCGTCAGTTTGAGTTTGAAGGTCATATCTACACTGTCACCGGGATTGCTAAAGGCTCTGGCATGATTCACCCGAATATGGCGACTATGTTGACCTATATCGCTACTGATGCAGCTGTTGAACAAGCTCTTCTGCAAGAGTTATTGGCAGAGGTGGCAGACGACTCTTTCAACCGCATTACTGTTGATGGCGATACTTCAACCAATGACTCCTGCATTCTCATCGCTACCGGCAAAGCGGGTAACCCTGCCATTCAAGATCGTGACAATGCGTTGTTTGCCAACCTCTCAGAGGTGGTAGCCGATGTGTGTCAGGATCTGGCCAAAGCACTGGTTATGGATGGTGAAGGGGCAACCCGGTTCGTGACGGTTGCAGTACAGGGGGCTGAGACTGTCGAGCAGGCTCATACTGTGGCGAATACCGTTGCTCTATCGCCTTTGGTGAAAACGGCTCTGTTTGCCTGTGATCCGAACTGGGGGCGCATTCTGGCTGCTGTAGGCCGTGCGCCTGTGGATAATCTGGATGTCGAGAAGATTCAGATTTGTCTTGATGATGTTCAGATTGCTGAACAGGGTGGAGTTGCTGCCGGCTATCGGGAAGCGGATGGGCAGGCAGTTATGGATAAAGAAGCCTATACCATTAATATTAATCTGGGGCTTGGTTCAGCATCTACACAGGTGTGGACGTCTGATCTTTCTCACGAATATGTCACCATTAATGCTGAATACCGCACCTGATTGAAATGCGGTTTCATGAGTAGATTGTATGAAGCGAATCCACGTTGCCGCTGCAGTTATTCTTGATCAGAACAATAATATTTTGATCGCTCGCCGTCCTCTCGACAAACATATGGGAGGATTGTGGGAATTCCCCGGTGGCAAAGTGGAGCCCGATGAGAAGGTGACGGATGCCTTGTGTCGGGAGTTGGATGAAGAACTGGGTATTCGGCCTTCAAAGTTTCGCCCGCTGATTCGTATTCATCATAATTACCCAGATAAGTCTGTCTTGCTTGATGTCTGGACGGTGATTTCTTTTGCTGGTGAGGCTCACGGGCGGGAAGGGCAGCCAGTAAAATGGGTGACACCTGCAGAGTTGTCACTCCATGATTTTCCTGCCGCTAATCGCCCGATTGTGGCAGCTGCACAATTACCTCAGAAGTATTTAATTACCGGAACTTTTGCTGATATTCATGAATTGGTAAGCAGGGTTTCCTCTGCGGTTGAGCGACAGTTTTCAATGATTCAGTTTCGTGCCCCATGGCTGAGTGATTCAGAATATAAAACCTGTGTTGAAGCTCTTCTGCCGCTATTCTCTTTTGGCGCAAGTCAGCTGATTGTGAAAGGTGATTTAAGCTGGCTGGATAGAGAGGGTGTAGCTGGGCTGCATATGACTTCGGCACAACTTCAGGAGTGGCATGAGCAAGGCTGGAGTTATGCTGGGGAGAAGCTTTTGATCGCTTCTTGCCATAACAAGAAGCAGCTGGATATGGCTGCCGAAGTTGGTGCTAGTTGTACCACGTTATCTCCAGTGCAAAACACGGCCAGTCACCCTGATGCAACTCCTCTTGGCTGGGAGCAGGCTCAGGCGTTGATTGAGCAGGCAGCGTTGCCTGTTTATTGTCTGGGTGGAATGAGTGAAGAGAGCCTGTGCCAGGCAATTGATGTTGGTGCCCAAGGAGTCGCAGCGATCAGTCGTTGGTGGTAATAATCTCGTATTATCAGGGCTGGTATGAACCGAGTAGTGATCGGGCTGAGAGTTGTAACAGGTATTCGCTGTCCGGTTTCTTCTGTCGCTGCAGTAATAATTATGCTTATCGACCGACCACGGTTGTTCCAGGGGAGTCATTCGGCCATATAAGTAACAGATCCAGGAATTTTCCTGCCAAGAGAAGCTCCCTGATGGATTATCAGAGCAGGAAGGCCAATAAACGATAAATCTCTAAGGACTTCTCTGGTTAGCAGCAGGGCGCTGTCCAGTTTGCAGAAAGGCACAATGCTAAAAGTGACTGTGGATTGGGAATTGCGGATTGCGGCCAAAACGATCACCGCAGTGGCTGCAAAGAACGCAGCCTAAAGGTTTGGCAATATAGTCGGCAAAGAAATCTGTTCTTATAAGATTCTGGCCTATCTGGCGGGTGTCAGGCAGGCCAGGATTGTTCAGGAATTGAGATCATTCAGGTTTTCAGACATCAGATCATCATATTGCGGGGTGCCCGGAATTTTATGCTCTTCCGCAGCCCAGGCGCCAAGGTCGATTAGCCGACAGCGCTCACAGCAGAAAGGGCGATATTTATTATCTGGTTTCCACTCCACTTGCTTTTGGCACTGGGGGCATTTTACTGTGGTGGTCATACTTGTTCTCAAAATGAAAAGGCCTGAAACTCAGGCCTTTTGGTAATCGAATAACTGGTTGTTCTGTGCTGGTTGTTACTGTGCTGGTTGTTACTGTGCTGGTGGTTCTGGAGCCGTAGGAGCACCGTTGTCGCCCAGCCATCCAAAGGTCAGAGTGTTCAGAAGTGAGGGGCCGTTTTCTTCTTCCTCTTCCTCAACAGTCTTCTCTTTCTTTGGTGTGTCTTTACCAAACAAACCAAAGGTCAGCGTATTGAGCAGGGTTGGGTCAACATCACTGTAAACACGGTGGCCGATAAATTCACCTTCAGCATTGACCAGCTTGCTTTCAGGAAAGTTGGTTTTCAAAACCAGAAGTGCTTCTTCAGCGGGCTGGTTCAAACCGAGGTGTTGGTAGCCTTCCACCATAATGCCCAAGGCTTCTTCAACAACAGGCGTGCCTTGCAGGTGATCAACAATGTAGCGGCCACGGTTAATAGCTGCCACATACGCTTTACGCTTCATGTAGTAATCAGCAGCGTGCAGTTCGTAGCGAGACAGTCTGTTACGCAGGTATACCATACGCTGGCGGGCATCTGGTGCGTAGCGGCTGTCTGGGAAACGACGCAGCAGTTCGGCAAATTCGTTAAAGGACTGGCGAGCCTGGCCAGGGTCACGGCGAGACATATCAACAGGCACGTAGCGCTCAATCAAACCCAGGTCAGCCGTGTTGGATGCCAGACCACGCATGTAGTAGGCGTAATCAACACTAGGATTCTGAGGGTGCAGACGAATAAAACGTTCTGCAGAGGCACGGGAAGCTTCTGGCTCCAGACTCTTATAGTAAGCAAAGATCAGATCTAGCTGTGCCTGTTCGGCAAATGGTCCGAACGGGTAGCGGGATTCCAGTGCACGCAGAGTGTCTACGGCTCCCGAATAGTTTTTGTTTTCCAGCTGTTCACTGGACTGTTGATAAAGCTCGGCTTCGGTCAGGCTCTCTGGAACCTTGACTTCATTGCTGGAACAGGCTGCCAGCAATACGGTAAAAGCCAGTACACATAAATGTTTTGCTGCTCGCATTGGTTATCCCTGAAGTGCCTTTCCGGTGTTTTCCGTCCGCTTCGGAGCCAGACATGCTGTGGTACACTGCGTAATCAGTCTATTTAATCACAGCATGGGGGAGAATCCCAAGTTATCCGGCAACGAACTTTCTTAGTGTGGTCGATAATAGTTTGAGTTATCCACTCTATTGTTTGCAATGTCAGCGTGTAATATGCGTTGTTGGCATAATATAGGGCGACATTTCGAGCTTTGCAGAGTGAGTATGTCGCCATGCTGTTATGTTTCAGATTTTGGGTTTGCAGGGAGTGAACCCTGTAGAAATATGTTTTATCAGAATCGTTCCTGCGAACGTTCCTGAGAATTAATTACGGGAATAGTAGCTCCACTTTATGGCCGAACAGATTACCCTTGAAGCGTTTGCTCCCGAAGAACTGGGTGGTAAACGTCTGGATCAGATCGCTTCAATAGTTTTTTCTGATTACTCACGCTCCTGCCTGCAGGACTGGATACGTTCCGGGGCTCTGTTGGTAGATGGCAAAAATCTGCGCCCTAAAGACAAACTGTTCGGTGGAGAGCAGCTGTCTTTGAATGCAGTGATTGAAGATGACGGCCGCTGGGAGCCGGAAGATATTCCTCTGGATGTTGTCTATGAGGATGACGACATCGTGGTTATCAACAAGCCCCGGGATCTGGTTGTTCATCCCGGTGCGGGTAACTGGACAGGAACATTATTGAACGGGCTTTTGTTCCGTTACCCGGAACTCGCCTCTGTGCCCCGGGCAGGTATTGTTCACCGTTTGGACAAAGACACAACAGGTTTGATGGTGGTAGCCAAAACCCTGCAGGCACAGACCGATCTGGTTGAACAGCTACAGGAACGTTCTGTCAGCCGTGAGTATGAGGCTGTTGTTTTTGGTGTGATGAGCGCTGGTGGGCTTGTTGATGAGCCTATTGGTCGTCATACAACCAACCGCCTGAAGATGGGTGTGGTGATTGGTGGTAAACCCTCCATTACCCACTACCGGGTGCTGGAGCGTTACCGTGGTCACACTCATATTCGTCTGCAACTGGAAACCGGCCGAACCCACCAGATTCGTGTTCATATGAGCCACCTGCGTTATCCACTGGTGGGGGATTCCCTTTACGCCGGTCCTCCCCGTTTCCCCAAAGGTGCCACGCCAGAACTGGTGACTGCGTTGAAAGACTTCGATCGTCAGGCTCTTCATGCCCGTCGTCTTGGACTTGTACACCCAGTTACTGGCGACTATATGGAATGGGAAACAGAACTGCCGGAAGATTTTCTTACCCTGCTTGATGTCCTTGAGCAGGATGTACAGGTAGAAATCGACTAATGACCACCTCCCAGAATGACAGCGCTCTGGTTGATTACATTCAGCCAGAATGGAACGCCCCGGCAAATGTCAGGGCTTTTGTGTCAACCCGCCGGGTAAGCCCGCTTGGGCCGCCAATGAGTGATCAGCATAAGCCTGACTTTCTTCAGAGGCGTAAGGAGTGGCTGACATCCTGGGGGAATGGTCTGGTAAATCAATGGGGCTGGGATTCCCAGCCCTGTTGGGCTAAGCAGGTTCACGGTGTAGATATTATTTCAGCCAACTCACCTTTTGGTGCTGAGGCAGATGCTGTGTGGACGGAGGAACAAAATCGTCCCTGTACAGTTTTAACGGCAGATTGTCTGCCGGTATTGTTCTGTAATCGTTCCGGCACAAGAGTTGCGGCAGCTCATGCAGGTTGGCGTGGGCTTGCGGCTGGTGTGCTGGAAAGTACCGTGAAAGCTTTTGACGACCCAGGCGAAGAGCTAATTGCCTGGTTTGGTCCGGCAATCAGTCAGAAGTGTTTTGAGGTTGGGGCAGAAGTTCGTGATGCTTTTGCTCAGGTTGTGCCTGAGGCCTTGGACGCTTTTGTTCCGGGTGATGATGACCGCTGGTATGGTGATCTTTATCTGCTTGCCTGCCAGCGCCTTGCTCGGTTGGGAGTTACGGAAATTTCCGGTGGTGATCGTTGTACTGGTAGTGAAGATCAGGTTTTTTATTCCTATCGTCGTGAAGGTGCTGCCAGTGGACGCATGTTGTCTGCTATTTGGTTATCCTGAAACTGTCGCTTATCAAGATTTCAAAACGTAAAAATTCCTTTCTGTTGACGTAAAACCCCGTATCTATACTCCTCGTCGATGTTAAATGAGCAGCGGATATGGAGTCTTCCTATGAGTGATGAAGGAAATTCAAGCTAACAAGGAGCAAAAAGAAGCAAAAATAAACGCTATTCTTCCTTCTCTTCAGGGGGGGGCTTTGACGCAGGTGAGTAGCCAGTAAACTGCAGTAAATGACTTGAATTCCCCCTCACCAGCCATATATAGAAATTAACTGTTTCTCTATTTTGGTAAGAAGGTGAGGGGTACTTGCAATGCGAGCCGACCGGTTAACCAGCAAGCTGCAGTCAGCCCTGGCCGACGCCCAGTCGTTGGCTATAGGTAAGGATCACACCAGCATTGAAACTGCTCATTTGCTGCAGGTGATGATCAATCAACAGGGGGGAGCGGTAAAACCGTTACTTTCCCAGGTTGGTTTTGATATTGCCACAGTCTCCCAGAGCCTGGATGGGATTATCGATAAACTGGCCGTTACCAAAACGCCAACAGGTGATATCCAGCCTTCCCAGGGCTTACTTCGCTTACTGAATCTGGCAGATAAAAAATCCCAGCAGGATAACGACCAGTTCATCAGCAGTGAAACTGTGTTGCTGGTGATGATGGAAGATGGTGGTTCGGTTGGGCAGTTATTACGTGATCAGGGTGTCAGTAAAAAAGCTCTGGAAACTGCCATCAAAAATCTGCGCGGTGGCGAATCTGTGAATGATCCCAATGCCGAGGACAGCCGCAATGCTCTTGCCAAATATACCATTGATCTCACTGAACGGGCCGAGCAGGGCAAGCTTGACCCTGTAATAGGCCGTGATGATGAAATTCGCAGAACGGTTCAGGTTCTCCAGCGTAGAACCAAAAACAACCCAGTATTGATTGGTGAACCGGGTGTGGGTAAAACCGCCATTATTGAAGGTTTAGCGCTGAGAATTGTGAATGGCGAAGTGCCGGAAGGTATTCGCAACAAACGCATTCTTTCCCTCGATTTGGGAGCGTTGCTTGCCGGGGCGAAATACCGTGGTGACTTTGAAGAACGCCTGAAAGCGGTGTTAAGTGATCTTGCCAAGCAGGAAGGGCAGATCATTCTGTTTATTGATGAGCTGCACACTATGGTGGGTGCTGGTAAAGCCGAAGGCGCGATGGATGCTGGCAATATGCTGAAGCCTGCTCTTGCCCGCGGTGAACTGCATTGTGTAGGTGCCACAACTCTTGATGAATATCGCCAGTACATTGAAAAGGATGCTGCGCTGGAGCGTCGTTTCCAGAAAGTACTGGTAGATGAGCCTTCTGTGGAAGACACCATCGCCATTCTTCGTGGTTTGAAAGAGCGCTACGAAGTTCACCATCATGTGGATATCACTGACCCGGCGATTATTGCTGCGGCCAAACTGTCTCATCGTTATATCACTGACCGGCAGCTTCCCGACAAGGCTATTGACCTTGTGGATGAAGCGGGAAGCCGTATCCGTATGGAGATGGATTCCAAGCCAGAATCCATGGATAAGCTGGAACGTCGCCTGATTCAATTGAAGATTGAAAAAGAGGCGATGAAAAAGGAAATAGATGCCGCTTCACAGAAGCGCCTCTCAGCACTTGATGGGGAAATTTCAGAACTGGAAAAACAGTTTTCTGATCTGGAAGAAATCTGGGTGGCAGAGAAGTCCGTTTTGCAGGGCGCGCACAAATTAAAAGAGGAGAAAGAGAAACTCTTGCTGGAGCTTGAGGCCGCAAACCGCTCTGGTGATCTGGGAAAAATGTCTGAAATTCAGTACGGCAAACTGCCTGATATTGAGAAACGTATTGAGCAGGCTCAGGACGCAGAAACTACAGGTATGCAGCTGCTGCGCAATAAAGTCACCGATGAAGAAATTGCTGAAGTTGTTAGCCGGTGGACAGGAATTCCTGTTAATAAAATGCTGGAAGGTGAGCGAGATAAACTCCTGCGTATGGAAGACGCTCTCCATGATCGAGTGATTGGCCAGCACGAGGCTGTAAAAGCTGTTTCCGATGCTGTGCGGCGTAGTCGGGCAGGTTTATCTGATCCTGATCGGCCCAACGGCTCCTTTATGTTTCTTGGTCCAACCGGTGTTGGTAAAACGGAACTGTGCAAAGCTCTGGCAGAATTCCTTTTCGACACACAGGATGCCGTGGTTCGGATTGATATGTCCGAGTTTATGGAGAAACACTCCGTTGCCCGACTGCTGGGAGCGCCTCCAGGATACGTGGGTTATGAAGAAGGCGGCTATCTGACTGAAGCCGTACGTCGACGCCCATACAGCGTAGTGCTTCTGGATGAAGTCGAAAAAGCCCATGCGGATGTGTTCAACATTCTTTTACAGGTATTGGATGATGGTCGCTTAACTGATGGTCAAGGGCGCACCGTTGATTTCCGCAACACTGTGGTGGTGATGACTTCAAACCTTGGCTCAGACTTGATTCAGACCCTTAAGGGTGATGAGTTTGAAACAGTGAAGAGCACATTGATGGATGTGGTTGGGCAACATTTCCGGCCAGAGTTTGTGAATCGTATTGATGAGTTGGTGGTCTTCCATCCCCTTGCGAAAGAACAGATCAAAGGGATTGCTGATATTCAACTTGATCTTCTGCGCTCACGATTGTCAGAAAACGATCTGTTACTGGAAGTGTCTGATGAAGCCATGACAATGCTGGTGGACGCTGGTTTTGACCCTGTTTATGGTGCACGCCCCTTAAAGCGCGTGATTCAGCGTGAGATAGAAAACCCACTGGCTCAAGCAATTCTTGGTGGAACGTTTGCTGCAGGAACAACTGTTAAAGTGACTGTCGAAGACCAACGCATGGTCTTTAAGAGTTAGTGGTTAGTGGTATCTGTTAAAGTTAAAGGTTTATCCAGTCGGGCCTTATACGTAGACGAATGGTTGCCTGGGGCTTTGGGGCGGGCAAACTTTACTGCCGAGCCGTAGGTCGGTGACCTCGGCTCCTGGGAGGGAGACTCAAAGATTTCCTCCTGTTCACCCTGAATGTTTGTAGAGGAACTATTGCTGGCTGTATCGATACCGCTATCGCCACTTTCACTATCATGACTTAGACTATGCTTTGGCGTGGATGGTAGCTCTGATGAGGGGGGGAGTTCTCCATCTTGTTTTATGTCTGCAATAAGCTTGAGGATTTTGTGAGCATTATCCAAGGCAGCCTGTTGCTCAACCTTTTTCGGATGAATATTTTCCCTATCAAGCTGTTGTAGAATCTCTTCCCACCCACCTTTTCCGGTTTGCAGGTTGTCTTTAACTTCTTCAAAAATATGAAGGAGGGTTTCGCGAGCATCGCCCTCATCAAAAAAGTCAGTTACGAGTTGTTGAGCCGCATCCAGATCAGCTAATGATGAATTCATCATATCAGACAAAGTCTGAAGCAATGTTTTTTGCCTGACAATCTGACTTTGTAACTCAGCCTTTTCTGCCATTAGGTTATTGATTATGATTTCTGTGGAGGCTTCCACTTCTTTTAATATCTGATCTTTTGTTTCGGTGAGGTTTGCCAGTGTTCTCTCATGCTCTTGTTCAAGCGAGTCGAGTGATTCTTTCATTATTCGAATAGCTTCCCAATACCGTTCCTGAGAAACGACACCTTCAGGGAGGCGAGTGCTTTCACTCTCCAATTTACTTACGGCTAACTCGAGTTTCTTGATTTCTGCAGCTTGAAGTTCATTTCTGTGCTGCCGGATTCTTATTCCGTCTTCTTGTGCTTCAAGCTGTTTTTTCATAGAGCTCAGTTTGTTTGCATTAAGCTCTTTGCTTTCGAGGGCTTTTTCCCGATCTTGAGCTGCGGCCTCCAAATTGTGTTGTAATTGTTCTGAATGCTTTCTTTCATTCTCGACCTGGTTGCTGAGAGCAGCGACCTCATCGCTAAGAGCTCTATTTCTTTCAGCAAGATCATCCTGATTCATCTGGCTCAGGTGCCACTGCCTGGTTAATTCATGCAGATTCTTGGTGATCACCGGTAGCTGGGTATACAGGTTTCCTGAAATAGAGAGGTGCTGGAAATTTTCAGGCAGGGACTGTTCAAAGTCTTCAGCGGGGTTGGTCACATTGCTTATTTGCCTGACAATCTCCAGTTCAATATTCCTCATGTGGGTCATAGCCTGAGTATGTGCTTTGTTCAGCTCGTCATACGCATTGCTCTTGTCCTTGAGTGCTATATCAAGGCCTTGAAGCTTGCTTTCCGCATGTTCCGCATGTTCCGCATGTTCCGCATGTTCCGCATGTTCCGCATGATCCTGCCACATAAGAGAGGTTGATTTTACAAAACTATTTTCAGACTCTAATAAGGACAGTTGTTTTTTAAGGGTAAGAATCTCGTTCTCCAGCTCTTGTTTTTTGCTCTCCAGGGGAAGCAGCTGTCCTTTAAGTTCGTGTCTTTCGTGACTCCAGGCTTCTTGTTCCAATACGTGGGATTGTATTTGTTTTAAAGATTCGTCAAGAGTTGCATGAAGTCGGCGTTTTTCTTCTTGCCAAAGGTTGTCCTGTTTCTGCAACTTCAATGTTGTGTACGCAAGTTCCAGAGTTACTTCGTTGAGATTGTCTGATATTTTTTTGGTTTCGAGAGCTTGCCCTTTAGCTGTTCTTATCGCTTCTTCATAGTCGTTGGAGAGAGCTTTGTTACGCATCTCAAGCTCTTCTCCGTGTGAGCTTGCCGCATCGAGCTGATTAACCAGTTGTTCATTTCTGTTGCTCAGCTCAGTGTTTCGTGTTTCTGCTTTTGCCAATTCTCTATACTTCGTATCCACTTTCCTACTTTGGATTTGTACGGATTTCAATGCATTGTTAAGTTGTTCTTGTAGCTGTGTTATTTTAGCGTTTTTTAATTTTAATAGTTCTTTAAGCTTTTCACTCGGCTTTTTACTCGGCTTTGGGTTCGGTATTTGGTAGGCAGCTGGTGAAGACGCATCCTGAATAGCAGTCTCCCCAGCAGCCTCCCCAGCAGCCTCCCCAACAACGGCCATGATCTGCTTGATATCATGCTGAAATGGCGCTAGTTGAGCAATGAGCTCTCTTTCACGCTCTTTGGCTTCTGCAAGCTCTTTGGATTTTGCAGTGACTTGTTCTTCAAGACTGGAAACCACTTCGTTATGGCTTTCATTAAGATCATGAAAAGTCTGTCCCAGTCGAATAGTCTTAGCGCTTCGTTGTTGTATCAGCTCTTTTATGCGGTTCTGTGCTATTTCCAATTCACTTAGCAGGCTCTGAACTCTTTGGTTTAGTGTGGCAGTTTCATCGATCAAACTCTGACGGGAATCGCTAACGCTTTTAAGCTCGTTTTGAACATTGACTCTTGCAGCCTCTGCTGCTGATAGTTTCTCTGTGAGCTGGCGGTTTTCTTCACTCAGTTCATGATTCTTTTCAACGAACTCTTGCAGGCGGGTAATCTCTTCATCCTTTTCCTCAAGCTGTTGTTCTTTTTGCCTAACTGCACTGTTTAACAGGCGAATTTCATTATCGGCGTTGTACAGGGCTTGTTGTTGTGCTTCCAGTTTTGCGGCTGTCAGGGCTTCATGGTTATGGCAGGCGGAGAGCTGTTCTCTTAATTTTATAATGTCTCTTTGAACTTTGAGGTTGTCACTGGCGGCCATGTTGAGCTGCTGTTGTGTGGTTTCTATTGTGGACAGGTGCTGCTGGTGCTGGAGTTTTTCCTGCTGCAGCGCGCTATTGAGTTTGGCATGGTCTTGTGCAAGATCTGTGTTGCGTTGTTCCAGTCCGCTGACCTGATGTTCCAGCTGA
>NZ_CAMZOG010000091.1 GCF_947331445.1 Parendozoicomonas sp. Alg238-R29
TCGCAATGGAAGACGGTCTGCGTTTCGCTATCCGCGAAGGTGGTCGTACTGTTGGCGCCGGTGTTGTTGCCAAGATCATTGCCTGATACAGGGTTTTAGATGGTTAAGTTTGGGGCTGTTTGATAAGCTTGGGTGGCTCTAAATGGTTGAATTGGTTTCGGGATCGTGTATAGTACGCGACCCGGAGCTGGCTAGAATCTGAGAAGATTGTATGGCTAAAAGGCTTCTATAGGTAGTAGGCCATTAGCTCAATTGGTAGAGCACCGGTCTCCAAAACCGGGGGTTGGGAGTTCGACTCTCTCATGGCCTGCCAGATTCCTTCCCGGATAAATTCCTGATCTGCTGAGAATTCTGGATGAGTGGTAAAACAGACGTTGAAAACGTCAGTCGCCTGGATGGTCTTAAGTGGCTGGTAGTGACACTTCTCGTACTTGCTGGAGCAGGCGGGAATGTATATTTTGGCGGTGAATCTGTTCTTTACCGCACTATAGGATTGGTTGTTCTTGCTGTTGCGGCGATTGCGGTTGCTATGCAAACAGGTAAAGGTCAGTCATTCTGGGGGTTGCTTCGCGATGCCAAGGCTGAAGTGCGTAAGGTTGTATGGCCTACGCGGCAAGAGACTGTGCAAACCACGGTGATTGTGGTGATTGTTGTGCTGCTCATGAGCTTGGTTTTGTGGGGGCTGGATAGTCTGCTAGGCTGGATCGTTAGCAGCCTGATTAGATAAGGACAGAAGATGGCTAAACGTTGGTATGTCGTCCACGCCTATTCCGGATACGAGAAGCAGGTAATGCGCAGCCTTAATGAGCGTGTCAAGCTGTATGGTATGGAAGATAAGTTTGGCGAGATTCTTGTACCTACAGAAGAAATTGTAGAAATCAAGAACGGTCAGAAGCGTCGTAGTGAGCGCAAATTCTTTCCAGGATACGTTCTGGTTCAGATGGAGATGGAAGAGGATTCCTGGCATCTGATTAAGGATACGCCGCGTGTTCTTGGTTTTATTGGTGGTACGGCAGATAAACCAATGCCGATCACCCAGAAAGAAGCTGATATTATTCTTCAGCGTGTTCAGGATGGTGGTGATAAGCCTCGTCCGAAGACGTTGTTCGAGCCGGGTGAAATGGTTCGTGTGATTGATGGTCCGTTTGCGGACTTCAACGGTACAGTTGAAGAGGTCAATTACGAAAAAAGCCGCCTGAAAGTTGCGGTAATGATTTTTGGTCGTTCTACTCCTGTCGAGCTCGAGTTTGGTCAGGTAGAGAAAGGCTGATCTTAAGCCAGTAAGGTTTAGATAAGGAATTTCAAACCTCGTCCTTTTGTATTGCTGCTTTAGTAGTGCATTGTACGAGGTTTTTGGTGTCCGGGGTTCGCCCTGGTCGTGGGGAGCGGAGTTCGGTTTTTTCGGATGATGCGTTAGAACCCTTTATGAGGTAAATCATGGCTAAAAAAGTACAGGCTTATATCAAGCTGCAGGTTGCTGCTGGTAAGGCAAACCCTTCTCCACCTGTTGGTCCGGCTCTGGGTCAGCACGGTGTTAACATCATGGAATTCTGCAAAGCTTTCAATGCTAAGACTCAAAGCATGGAAGCTGGTATGCCAATTCCAGTTATTATCACTGTTTACAGTGATCGTAGCTTCACTTTCGAAACCAAAACTCCGCCAGCATCTGTGCTGCTGAAGAAGGTTTGCAAGTTGAAGAAGGGTTCTGGCCGTCCGAACACTGAGAAGGTTGGTACTGCAACTCGTGAGCAGCTGCTGGAAGTGGCTAAGATCAAAGAGCCTGATCTGACTGCAGCTGACGAAGATGCTGCTATTCGCACCATCGCCGGTTCTGCCCGGTCCATGGGTCTGAACGTGGAGGGTGTGTAAAGTGGCAAAACTGACTAACCGTGCAAAGATGATTGCTGAGAAGGTTGAAGCTGGTAAGGCTTACTCCTTCGAAGAAGCTGCCAAGCTGCTGTCTGAACTGTCCACCGTTAAGTTCAAGGAATCCGTTGAGGTTGCTGTTAACTTGGGTGTTGATCCTCGTAAATCCGATCAGGTAGTTCGTGGCTCCGCCATCATGCCTAGCGGTACTGGTAAAGACGTTCGTGTTGCTGTATTTACTCAGGGCGCAAACGCTGAAGCTGCTAAAGAAGCAGGTGCCGACATTGTTGGTATGGACGATCTGGCAGCTCAGGTGAAAGCTGGAGAAATGAACTTCGACGTTGTTATTGCCTCCCCTGATGCAATGCGTGTTGTTGGTCAGCTGGGTCAGATTTTGGGTCCGCGCGGTCTGATGCCTAACCCTAAAGTTGGTACTGTAACTCCTAACGTTGCTGCAGCTGTTAAGAATGCCAAGTCTGGTCAGGTGCGTTTCCGTACTGACAAGAATGGTATCATTCACGCGAGCATTGGTAAGGTTGATTTCGAAGCCGCTGCTCTGCAGGCAAACGTTGAGGCTCTGATTGCTGAGCTGAAGAAGCTGAAGCCAGCTTCCGCTAAGGGCGTATTCCTGAAGAAGATATCTCTGTCTTCTACTATGGGTCCTGGTCTTACTATCGATCACGCTACTCTGGACATTTAATTCCGTTCAGGTGTGATTGAAAGAATTCGTGATTGTGTATAACTCCTCTGAGTTTACGTAATCACAAACCATCTTTGGGGTCCTCGCATTCGAGGACTGTCAAAGATCGTAGGTGCAAGTTAGTCTTTTCGGTGTAAGCCGATGCAGTAGGGCTGAATTGCTTAATTTCCTGCGTAGACGGTGAATCGATTGTCTGACAATTGGCCCTTCACCGTATTAAGTGTCACTAAGTTTTGCGTCATAATGCGCCGCTTAGTGAGTTAAAGCACTTTACCAACTGGAGTAAAGCCCCATGGCGTTAGGTCTCGAAGACAAAAAAGCGATTGTCGCTGGTGTCAATGAGGCTGCCCAAAGCGCTCTGTCGGCTGTAATCGCGGACTACCGCGGCCTGACTGTTGACCAGATGACTGCCTTGCGCAGTGAAGCCCGTAAGAACGGTGTTTATCTGAAGGTCGTACGTAACACTCTGGCCCGTAAAGCTGTTGAAGGTACTGAGTATGAGTGCATTCAAGAGGCTTTGGTAGGTCCTACTATCCTGGCGTTTTCTCAGGAAGATCCGGGCGCTGCTGCCCGTGTCCTGAAAGATTTCGCTAAGGAGAATGACGCACTGGAAGTGAAGGCTCTTTCCATTGGCGGCAAACTGCTCGGAGCTGAGCAGATTGACGTCTTGGCTAAGATGCCAACTCTGGATCAGTCGCGTGCGATGCTGATGAGCGTAATGATTGCACCTGTGACCAAGCTGGTACGGACTCTGAACGAGTTCCCAAGCAAAATCACCCGTGCTGTGGCAGCTGTTGCCGACGAGAAGAAGAAAGCCGCTTAATTTGTAGCTGTTTGCTTTTATCGTTTTTAAATTATTTTTGCTTGGAAACAAGCAACAGGTTTTACCCTGAAGAATTCTGGAGAAAGAGAAATGGCTCTGTCCAAAGAAGATATCCTGAACGCAATCGCTGAAATGAGCGTTATGGAAGTTGTTGAGCTGGTTGAAGCAATGGAAGAGAAGTTCGGCGTATCCGCTGCCGCTGCTGTTGCTGCTGCACCTGCTGCTGCTGGCGAAGCTGCTGCTGCCGCTGAACAGACTGAATTTGACGTTATCCTGACTGGCGCTGGCGACAAGAAAGTTAACGTTATCAAGGTAGTGCGTGCTGCTACTGGCCTGGGTCTGAAAGAAGCCAAGGCTGTTGTAGACGGTGCACCTGCTCCAGTTAAAGAAGGCGCGTCTAAGGACGAAGCTGAAGAACTGAAGAAGCAGTTGGAAGAAGCTGGTGCATCTGTAGAAGTTAAGTAATTTCTACGTTGCATTATCTAAGGCTTGTTGAATAATAAGCCGAATGGCTGGTGCTTTTTGGCACCGGCCTTTTTCCGTTATAGGAATTGTTCTGTTTTGTTTTTGTAAAAAACGTGCAGTTCTGGATAGTCTTGTTAGAATGTGTTGTTTACCGCGATTTAATAAGATGTAATAGCGGAAAGTTCCTGGTAACGGGAGCAGCCAATGACATATTGGTATGAAAGTATTTGTGCTCTGGTCAACTTGGTTTGACGGTTCAGAATCCGGGGAAACGGATACAGGGGTAGGCACTCGACTTGCAGCAATCACTACGAGTGGTTTTATGAGAGAAAAGGCTGACTTCATGTTCAACGGGGTACCGGTGAGCAAGAGGTCTTTTCTGCGTAGTGAAAAAGTCATTGCGGTATTGTCTGCAAACTGCATCTGTCCATATTCCGTCTGAGAGCCGGGCAAACCAAGTTTACCGGAGCACCGCTCGTGAGCATTAGAGATTTTAGATTTTTGGTGGCTCAGGAAAATGAATGAGAGGCTACCCGCCCTCGAGACAAAGGTCGTGGCCTATGCAGGCACGCACGACAGATCCGCAGGTGACCTAGCTGGGGAACGCTGATGGCTTACTCGTATACAGAGAAAAAACGTATCCGTAAGGATTTCGGCAAATTGCCGCAAGTCATGGATGTGCCCTATTTGCTGGCAATTCAGCTGGATTCTTATCGGAAGCTTTTGCAAACCGATACGGATCCAGAGGGACGTAACGATATAGGATTACACGCGGCTTTCAAGTCCGTGTTCCCAATTGTCAGCTATTCCGGCAATGCCGCACTTGAATATGTTGGATACCGTTTAGGTACTCCGGCTTTTGATGTAAAAGAATGTCAGCTTCGTGGCGTAACCTACGCTGTGCCGCTGCGCGTCAAAGTGCGTCTGATTATCTATGACAGAGAAAGCGCCAATAAGGCGATTAAAGATATTAAAGAGCAAGAAGTCTACATGGGTGAAATTCCACTCATGACAGACAACGGCACCTTTGTGATTAACGGTACTGAGCGGGTAATTGTATCCCAGCTTCACCGTTCTCCTGGTGTGTTCTTTGATAATGACCGTGGTAAAACCCACTCATCCGGCAAGCTGCTTTATTCCGCGCGGGTTATTCCTTATCGTGGTTCCTGGCTGGACTTTGAGTTTGATCCCAAAGATCTTCTCTTTGTGCGTATCGACCGCCGCCGTAAGCTACCGGCGACTATTCTGCTGCGTGCCCTTGGCTACAGCAGTGAACAGATTCTTGATCTGTTCTTTGAAAGCAACGAATACAAGATTGGCAGTAACGGTGTTACTTTCGATCTGGTTCCTGAGCGTCTGCGTGGTGAAGCGTCCAGCTTCGACATTCGCGACAACGATGGCAATGTCATTGTAGAGCAGGGTCGTCGTGTAACTGCACGCCACATTCGTCAGCTGCAAAAAGCTAATATCAGCACTCTGGAGGCACCACCAGAATATGTTCTGGGTAAGGTGCTGGCCAAGCCGGTTGTCCACTCTGCTACAGGTGAAATCCTGGTTGAGTGTAACACCGAGCTGACCATGGAAATCTATGAGAAGCTGCTAGCTGCTGGCGTTAAGTCCATTAGTGTTATCTACACCAATGAACTGGACTGTGGTTCTTATGTTTCTGACACCCTGCGTTCAGACAGCACCACCAACGCAATGGAAGCTCTGGTAGAAATCTACCGCATGATGCGTCCTGGTGAGCCACCTACCAAAGATGCTGCAGAACAGCTGTTCCAAAACCTGTTCTTCACCGCCGAACGTTACGATTTGTCTGCTGTTGGTCGAATGAAATTCAACCGCCGCCTGGGTCGTGAGAGTGATACTGGCTCCGGCATCATGGACAACCAGGATATCATTGACGTAATGAGAACCTTGGTTGATATCCGCAACGGTAAAGGCGTTTGTGACGATATCGATCACCTGGGTAACCGTCGTGTTCGTTCCGTTGGTGAAATGGCAGAAAACCAGTTCCGTGTCGGTCTGGTTCGTGTAGAGCGTGCAGTTAAAGAGCGTCTCTCCATGGCAGAGTCCGAAGGTCTGATGCCTCAGGATCTTATTAATGCCAAGCCTGTTGCTGCAGCGGTTAAGGAATTCTTTGGTTCCAGTCAGTTGTCCCAGTTTATGGATCAGAACAACCCGCTGTCTGAGGTTACACACAAGCGTCGTGTGTCTGCCTTGGGCCCTGGTGGTCTGACTCGTGAGCGTGCCGGCTTTGAGGTTCGAGATGTACACTCAACTCACTATGGTCGTGTATGTCCTATCGAAACTCCTGAAGGACCAAACATCGGTCTGATCAACTCTCTGGCAACTTATGCCCGCACTAACCCGTATGGTTTTCTTGAGTCTCCATACCGCAAGGTTATTGATGGCAAGGTTTCTGACGAAATCGATTATTTGTCTGCTATTGAAGAGGGCGAATACGTAATCGCTCAGGCTTCCGCGACAATGAACGAGAAACGTGAGTTGACTGAAGAACTGGTTAACGTTCGTCACCGTAACGAAGTAACCCTGACTACTCCGGAAAATGTTCAGTACATGGACGTTTCTCCTCGTCAGGTAGTATCTGTTGCAGCATCCCTGATTCCATTCCTGGAACACGATGACGCGAACCGCGCTTTGATGGGATCTAACATGCAACGTCAGGCTGTACCAACTCTGCGTGCTGACAAGCCGCTGGTTGGTACCGGTATGGAGCGTAACGTAGCTCGTGATTCTGGCGTATGTGTGGTTGCACGTCGTGGTGGTATCATTGAGTCCGTAGACGCAGGTCGTATCGTTATCCGTGTACATGATGCTGAAGTTCAGCCAGGCGAAGCCGGTGTTGATCTGTACAGCATGACCAAGTACACCCGTTCTAACCAGAACACCTGTATTAACCAGCGTCCTCTGGTGAAGGCTGGTGAAATTGTCCAGCGTGGCGATATCCTGGCTGACGGTCCTTCCGTTGACATGGGTGAGTTGGCTCTGGGTCAGAACATGCGTATCGCGTTCATGCCTTGGAACGGTTATAACTTCGAGGACTCCATGCTCGTATCTGAGCGTGTTGTTCAGGAGGATCGCTTCACCACTATCCATATTCAGGAACTGACCTGTGTGGCTCGTGACACCAAGCTGGGTTCTGAGGAAGTAACTTCCGATATTCCTAACGTTGGTGAGTCCGCACTGAACAAGCTGGATGAAGCCGGTATTGTTTACGTAGGTGCTGAAGTAGAAGCAGGCGACATTCTGGTTGGTAAGGTAACGCCTAAGGGTGAAACCCAGCTGACTCCAGAGGAAAAGCTGCTGCGAGCGATCTTTGGTGAAAAAGCTTCTGACGTGAAGGACACCTCTCTGCGTGTACCGACTTCCGTTAAAGGCACCGTTATCGATGTTCAGGTGTTCACTCGTGATGGCGTGGAGAAAGATTCCCGTGCGCTATCTATTGAGAAGTCACAGCTGGATGATATTCGCAAAGATCTGAACGAAGAGTTCCGTATCGTAGAAGGTGACACCTTTGCCCGTCTGATGTCTTCTATCGAAGGCCAGAAGGTTGATCGTGGCCCAGGCCTCCAGAAGGGTGATGCCCTGATTGCAGATTACCTCAACGGCCTGGAACACGAACAGTGGTTCCGTCTGGTAATGTCTGATGAAGAGCTGAACAGTCAGCTGGAAGCAGCACAGAAACAGTTGACCGAGCTACGTGCACAGCTGGACGAGCGCTTCGAAGACAAGAAGAAGAAGTTGCAGACTGGCGACGACATGGCACCTGGCGTGCTGAAGATCGTTAAAGTTTACCTGGCTATTAAGCGTCGCATTCAGCCTGGTGACAAGATGGCGGGTCGTCATGGTAACAAGGGTGTTATCTCTATCATCATGCCGGTGGAAGATATGCCGCACGATGAGTTCGGTAACCCTGTTGATATTGTGCTGAACCCTCTGGGTGTGCCGTCCCGTATGAACGTTGGGCAGGTTCTGGAAACTCACCTTGGTGCTGCGGCACGCGGTCTGGGTCATAAGATCAATGAAATGGTTCAGTCCCAGCAGGCGATTGCGAAGATTCGCAAGTTCCTGAACGAAATCTACAACGTTGTAGGTGCAGGTAAGAATAAAGAAGACATCGATTCCTTCTCTGATCAGGAAGTGATGGATCTTGCTCGCAACCTGTGTAAGGGCGTACCAATGGCTACCGCTGTATTTGACGGCGCCAAAGAAGCTGAAATCAAGGCTCTGCTGCGTCTGGCCGATCTGGATGACAGTGGTCAGGTTTCTCTGTATGACGGCCGTACCGGTGATCGCTTCGAGCGCCCGGTAACTGTTGGCTACATGTACATGCTGAAGCTGAACCACTTGGTAGACGATAAAATGCACGCGCGTTCTACTGGTTCCTATTCCCTGGTAACCCAGCAGCCTCTGGGCGGTAAAGCTCAGTTTGGTGGCCAGAGATTTGGTGAGATGGAGGTGTGGGCGCTGGAAGCATATGGTGCCGCTTACACGCTACAGGAAATGCTCACGGTTAAGTCCGATGACGTTGCCGGTCGTACCAAGATGTATAAGAACATCGTCGACGGTGATCATCGCATGGAGCCTGGCATGCCCGAATCCTTCAACGTATTGGTGAAGGAAATCCGTTCTCTGGGTATCGATCTTGAACTGGAATCCGATAACTCGGGCTTCTAACAAGATTAATAGCTATAGGGTTAAATTCGACGGGTAGTTTTCTACCCGTCGGCTTCTGCGAGGAGAAGCGATGAAAGACTTACTCAATCTGCTGAAATCCCAGGGACAGACGGAAGAATTCGATTCCATTCGCATCTCCCTGGCGAGCCCCGAGATGGTGCGCTCCTGGTCTTATGGTGAAGTTAGAAAGCCAGAGACCATCAACTACCGTACGTTCAAGCCTGAGCGTGATGGTTTGTTCTGTGCCAAGATTTTTGGACCTGTAAAGGACTACGAGTGCCTGTGCGGTAAGTACAAGCGTCTTAAGCACCGTGGTGTTATCTGTGAAAAGTGTGGCGTTGAAGTTGCACTGGCTAAAGTTCGTCGTGAGCGTATGGGGCATATTGAACTGGCTGCACCTGTTGCTCACATCTGGTTCCTGAAGTCTCTGCCGTCCCGTATCGGCCTGCTGCTGGATATGACCCTGCGTGATATCGAGCGTGTTCTGTACTTCGAATCCTATGTGGTTATCGATCCGGGTATGACTACCCTGGATCGTGGGCAGCTGCTGAATGACGAAGAATACTACGAAGCTCTGGAAGAATTCGGTGATGACTTTGACGCCCGCATGGGTGCCGAAGCTGTTCAGCACCTGCTGGGTGATATCGAACTCAAAGAAGAGATCGATCAGTTGCGTGAAGAGATTCCGCAGACTAACTCCGAAACCAAGATCAAGAAGCTGACCAAGCGCCTGAAACTGCTTGAGGCTTTCTTCCATTCCGGTAACAAGCCTGAATGGATGATCATGACTGTTCTGCCGGTTCTGCCGCCAGATCTGCGTCCTCTGGTACCTCTGGATGGCGGTCGTTTTGCAACGTCCGACCTGAACGATCTGTACCGTCGTGTTATCAACCGGAACAACCGTCTGAAGCGCCTTCTTGAACTGAACGCTCCTGATATTATTGTTCGCAATGAAAAGCGTATGCTGCAGGAGTCTGTTGACGCCCTGCTGGATAACGGTCGTCGCGGCCGCGCTATCACCGGTTCTAACAAGCGTCCTCTGAAGTCTTTGGCTGACATGATCAAGGGTAAGCAGGGTCGTTTCCGTCAGAACCTGCTCGGTAAGCGTGTTGATTACTCCGGTCGTTCTGTAATTACCGTAGGCCCAACTCTGCGCCTGCATCAGTGTGGTCTTCCTAAGAAGATGGCGCTGGAGCTGTTCAAGCCTTTCATTTTCGGCAAGCTGGAAACCCGTGGTCAGGCGACCACTATCAAAGCTGCCAAGAAGATGGTTGAGCGTGAAGAGCCAATCGTATGGGATATCCTCGATGAGGTTATCCGCGAACATCCGGTTATGCTGAACCGTGCACCTACTCTGCACCGTCTCGGTATCCAGGCGTTCGAACCAGTATTGATCGAAGGTAAAGCTATTCAGTTGCACCCTTTAGTGTGTGCAGCTTACAACGCTGACTTCGACGGTGACCAGATGGCGGTACACGTACCTCTGACTCTGGAAGCCCAGCTCGAAGCCCGTGCCCTGATGATGTCTACCAACAACATCCTGGCACCTGCAAACGGCGAACCTATCATCGTTCCTTCTCAGGACGTTGTGCTGGGTCTGTACTACATTACCCGGGATCGCATTAATGCGAAGGGTGAAGGTATGGCCTTTAAGGACATCAGTGAAGCTCTGCGTGCTTATCGCACCGGCGCTGCTGATCTGCATGCCCGCGTTAAGGTTCGTATCTCTGAAACCGTTAAGGATGAAGACGGTGAACTGCATACTCGCAAGTTCCTGGCCGAAACTACTGTAGGCCGTGTATTGCTGTGGGAAATCGTACCTGACGGCCTTCCATTTGATCTGGTTAACCAGGCGATGAAGAAGAAGGCGATCTCCCGCCTGTTAAACGCTTGTTATCGTAATGTCGGTTTGAAAGAGACCGTCATCTTCGCTGACCAGATGATGTACATGGGCTTCAGTTACGCCACTATCTCCGGCGCGTCTATCGGTGTTAACGACTTCGTTATCCCGGCAGAGAAAGGCCAGATCATTGATGAGGCGTACAACGAAGTACGTGAAATCGAAAACCAGTTTGCTTCCGGTCTGGTAACCCAGGGTGAGAAGTATAATAAGGTTATCGATATCTGGTCTCGTGCCAACGAGGTGCTGGCCAAGCGTATGATGGACAACCTGAAAACCGACCTCGTTATCAACCGCAAGGGTGAAGAGGAAGAGCAGGAATCCTTCAACAGTGTTTACATGATGGCCGACTCCGGTGCGCGGGGTTCCGCAGCACAGATTCGTCAGCTGGCTGGTATGCGTGGTCTGATGGCCAAGCCAGATGGTTCCATCATTGAAACGCCAATCACCGCGAACTTCCGTGAAGGTCTGAGCGTACTACAGTACTTTAACTCGACTCACGGTGCTCGTAAGGGTCTTGCGGATACCGCATTGAAGACTGCAAACTCCGGTTACCTGACTCGTCGTCTTGTAGATGTCGCGCAGGATCTGGTTGTAACTGAGCATGACTGTGGCACCACTAAGGGGCTGCTGCTGACCCCGGTTATCGAAGGTGGTGAGGTTGTACAGGATCTGGGTGAGCGTATTCTGGGTCGTGTGGTTGCGGAAGATGTTTACATCCCTGGTTCCGACGACATTGCTGTTAAGGCTGGTACCCTGATCGACGAGAAGTGGGTTAAGCATCTCGAAGAGCTGAACGTAGATGAAATGCTGGTTCGCTCCTCTATCAGCTGTGAAACGCGTCACGGTGTTTGTGCCAGCTGTTACGGTCGTGACTTGGGTCGTGGTCACCTGGTTAATCCTGGTGAAGCTGTTGGTGTTATCGCTGCACAGTCTATCGGTGAGCCTGGTACCCAGCTGACGATGCGTACCTTCCACATCGGTGGTGCTGCATCCCGTGCTGCTGCGCAGGACAACATCACCGTGAAGGCCAAGGGTTCTATCCGTCTGACCAATATCAAGACTGTAGAGCGCAAAGACGGCAATCTGGTTGCTGTGTCTCGTTCCGGTCAGTTGGCTCTGGCAGATGAATTCGGCCGTGAGCGTGAGCGTTATAAGCTGCCATACGGTACTGTTCTGTCTGTTAAGGATGGCGATACTGTTCAAGCGGGTGCGATTGTTGCGAAGTGGGATCCACATACTCACCCAATCGTGACTGAAATCGCTGGTAAGGTGCGCTTCATCGGTATGGAAGAAGGGATCACCATCAAGACTCAGACCGATGAAATCACCGGTCTGTCCAGCATTGAGGTGATTAACCCTACTGACCGTCCTGCAGCTGGTAAGGATATTCGTCCTGCCATCGAACTGCTGGATGAGAATGGTAATGAGCTGATGCTGCCTAATACCAGCACTCCTGCTCAGTACTTCCTTCCTGCAAACGCTCTGGTGAGTCTGAAAGACGGTGAGATTGTTGAGATCGGTGCGATCATTGCCCGTATGCCTCAGCAGTCTTCCGGCAACAAAGATATCACCGGTGGTCTGCCACGAGTGGCAGACCTGTTTGAAGCGCGTAAGCCGAAAGAGCCTGCGATTCTGGCAGAAACCTCCGGTATTGTTTCCTTCGGTAAGGAAACCAAGGGCAAGAAGCGTTTGGTTATTACACCTACCGACGGTTCCGATCCTTACGAGGAGCTGATTCCGAAGTGGCGCCAGCTGAACGTGTTTGAGGGTGAGAACGTTGTCAAGGGTGAAGTTATCTCTGACGGTCCGTTCAATCCTCACGATATCCTTCGCCTGCTGGGTGTTACCGCGTTGGCCGAGTACATCGTTAAAGAGATTCAGGAAGTTTACTTGCTGCAGGGCGTTAAGATTAACGACAAGCACATCGAAACTATCCTGCGCCAAATGCTGCGTAAGGTGGAAGTGACCGATGCTGGTGACTCTGACCTGATCCGTGGTGAGCAGATCGAGTATGTGAAGGTGCTCGAGGTTAACGATGAGATGGGTGCAAGTGATCGCTTCCCTGCGAAATACGAGCGTATTCTGCTGGGTATCACTAAGGCATCTCTGGCAACAGAATCCTTCATCTCCGCGGCTTCCTTCCAGGAAACTACCCGCGTTCTGACCGAGGCGGCGGTAACCGGCAAGTCCGACCACCTGCGCGGTCTGAAGGAAAACGTTGTTGTGGGTCGTCTAATTCCGGCTGGTACTGGTTTGTCTTACCATGCAGAGCGTCGTAAGCGTGATGAAGATAAGACTGTGACGATTTCTGCATCCGATGTTGAAGCGGCACTGTCTGAAGCTCTGAGTCAGGGGGACGCATAAGCGCTTCTGATTTTGGGGTAATAAAAAGCCGGTCAGATATCTGACCGGCTTTTTTGTTGGTTGTTTGAAATTAATTAGGCGATATGTTTTTCAATAAGCATTGGAAGCTCTCTAATGCTCTGTAGCTCGTGGTAATTGTGTTCGGCTGCATGATCTTCACTAACGGTTTCATGCTGCCAGGTGGATTCAAAGGGGATGTGAACGCCTGTGCCGCCAATACGGTCTATAGGTAAAACATCTGATTTAAGGGAATTACCGATCATCCAAAAGTTTTCAGGCTTAATGTTGTAGCGCTGTAGAAGGCGTAGATAGGTTTCATCGTTCTTTTCGGAAACAATTTCTACTGCCTGAAAGTAATCTCCCAAGCCAGAGCGGGCAATTTTACTTTCTTGATCAAATAGGTCGCCTTTGGTGATCAGCATCAGAGGATAATCTTTTAACTCCTCAAGGGTTTCGTGCACACCTTCAATCAGATTAATAGGATAAGTCATTATGGATTTACCCAGATCAATAATCTTCTGAATCTCAGCTCCGTTCACCATGCCTTCTGAAAGCTCTATAACACTCTCAATCATGGAGAGGGAAAAGCCTTTGGCGCCATAACCAAAGATGTGGAGGTTTTTAATCTCCTGCTGATACAGATGTTCCAGCAGGTTATCTCCACGGTAATAACGCTCAAGAAGTTTTATGATTTCTTTTTCAGCATCGCGGAAGTAGGGCTCATTTGGCCAGAGAGTGTCGTCAGCGTCGAAAGCTATGACGGCGGGAAGGGTATTTATCATCAGGGTAAGTACAACGGATGGAAGAAAGGTATGAGTATATCATCGTGGACGATCACGTTGTTGCGCTCTGGTGTTGTGGGGTGGTGTGCTTGTTTTTTCTGCTGTCATCTTTGGGGTCCAGGGATGAGTTTTAAGGTCAGGGCAACTGTCTATGCCGGAGAAGTAAAGGGAGGTAATGGCCTCTTTCCGATCGTTTTGAAGCGACTCCAGTAGTTATTCTTGTATGTTGATAAAGCGTTACATTGAATAGCGTGGAATTCGGTCTTTTAGAGCTTGTGCAGCTATTGCAGCAGGTTGTTAAATAGCTATGGCCCCAGTGGCCATAGCTTTATAGGAAGTTTGTAACGATCAATGGTTTTTTGTGCGGCTTTCAGGTGAGGAGCATCGCTGTGGCTCTTTAGGATAAGGACAATGCCAGCATCTAACCCTGTTAAAGTGGAGTAATAAAGGGATTGACCTATGGCCTCTGTCCATTTGTGGGCGAAGTCCATCTCAATAGCATGGGTTTTGGTCATGCAGTCTACTCGCGGCCCTTCAGGTAGTTTTACCTCCATTTCCCCTCCTACGCCATCACACCAGACTTTTTGATACCAAACCTCTTTTGTACCTTTTGCGAGGGTTTGTGCTGAAAATGTTGCGAATGATAGCCACAAAAACACTGTAAAGAGGGGTGCTTGTCTCATATGTGTATATACTCTTCCGAGGCTATCTGTTGTAAGAATCCCCGGTGACATTGACATGAGTCCGGTTAATAACGAGCACTCTTGGAAGAGGACTCCTTGACGGGGAAATTCACACTATTTAAAATCCGGTGCCTTTTAGTGTGCCCGGCTTTCGTTCATTGTCAAAAATGAGCGACGAAAAACGGGTTTGCTAATGGATTCAGTGTGAAGCTGAATCCTCGTGATTCTGGTGCTTATTCCTCTGAGTGTCAGTGTCATTGTGTATTTAGAAACAGTAGTTTAATAATTGGAGAGTATGCCTAATGGCAACTATCAACCAGCTTGTTCGCAAGCCGCGTAAGCGCAAGGTCAAAAAGACCGACGTGCCTGCGTTGCAAGCCTGCCCGCAGAAGCGTGGCGTTTGTACTCGCGTGTACACCACTACCCCTAAGAAGCCGAACTCCGCACTGCGTAAAGTATGCCGTGTTCGTCTGACCAACGGGTTTGAAGTGACTTCCTACATTGGTGGTGAAGGTCACAACCTGCAAGAACACTCCGTGGTTCTGATCCGTGGCGGTCGTGTAAAAGATTTGCCAGGTGTTCGTTACCACACAGTCCGCGGTACTCTGGATACACAGGGTGTTAACGACCGTCGTCAAGGCCGTTCTAAGTACGGTACCAAGAAGCCTAAGTCTTAATCTGGCCTTAGCTTTTTAATAATCCAGTTTTAAAACATAAAGTTTTGCATCTGGTGGAAGAGTAAGGCCGAGTCGAAGCCTGATCTCGGATTAACCTGAAAATCGAGGACATTTGTCATGCCAAGAAGAAGAGTTGTCGCCAAACGCGAAGTACTGCCCGATCCTAAGTTTCACAACAAGGTTCTGGCTAAGTTCATCAACCACGTAATGGTTCACGGTAAAAAATCCGTAGCCGAGCGTATCGTTTACGGTGCCATGGACAAGATCCAGGAGCGTTCCGGTAAAGATCCTCTGGAGACTTTCGAGGCAGCCCTCGAAACTATCTCTCCTGTGGTTGAGGTTAAGAGCCGTCGTGTTGGTGGTGCTACTTACCAGGTGCCTGTAGAGGTTCGTCCTTCCCGTCGTATGGCTTTGGCTATGCGTTGGTTGGTTGATGCTGCACGTAAGCGTGGCGAGAAATCTATGGATCTCCGCCTGGCTGGTGAAATGCTTGATGCTGCCGAGAAGAAAGGCGCAGCTGTCAAGAAGCGTGAAGATGTGCATCGCATGGCAGAAGCCAACAAGGCATTCTCCCACTACCGTTTCTAATACGTTTTTTCAGAGGATTGAGTCGTGGCCCGTAAAACCCCGATACGCCGTTACCGTAACATCGGTATCTGTGCCCACGTCGACGCGGGTAAGACCACTACCACCGAGCGCGTTTTGTTCTACACAGGTCTGTCCCACAAGATCGGTGAAGTACACGACGGCGCAGCTACCATGGACTGGATGGAGCAGGAACAGGAGCGTGGTATTACTATCACCTCCGCTGCTACCACCTGTTTCTGGCGTGGTATGGATGCCCAGTTTGACGAGCACCGTGTAAACATTATCGATACTCCAGGACACGTTGACTTCACTATCGAAGTAGAGCGTTCCCTGCGTGTTCTCGATGGCGCGGTTGTTGTTCTGTGTGGTTCTTCTGGTGTACAGCCCCAGACTGAAACCGTATGGCGTCAAGCCGACAAGTACGAAGTGCCTCGCATGGTCTTCGTAAACAAGATGGACCGTACTGGTGCTGACTACATGATGGTAGTTAACCAGCTGAAGGATCGTCTGGGGGCGAACGCTGTTCCCATGCAGATGACCATCGGTTCCGAAGACGAATTCAAGGGTGTTGTTGACCTGGTAAAGATGAAGGCCATTCTGTGGAATGAAGCTGACCAGGGCATGACCTTTGAATATGCTGATATTCCTGCTGATATCGCCGATGAGTGTGCAGAAATGCACGAGTATCTGGTTGAGTCTGCAGCAGAAGCGACTGAAGAAATGATGGAGAAGTACCTTGAAGAAGGTGAGCTCTCCGAGGAAGAAATCAAAGCTGGTATCCGTATGCGGACTCTGGCTAATGAGATTATTCCTGTCTTTGGTGGTTCTGCATTCAAGAACAAGGGTGTTCAAGCCGTTCTTGATGCTGTTATTGAATACATGCCTTCCCCTCTTGAGGTTAAGGCGATTGAAGGTATCGTTGGCGAAGATGCTGATGGTGAGCCAATCATGGAAGCTCGTGAAGCTGATGATAAAGCTCCTTTCGCAGCGCTGGCGTTCAAGATTGCTACCGACCCGTTTGTTGGTACTTTGACTTTCGCGCGTGTTTATTCCGGTGTTGCTACTTCTGGTAGCTCCGTTGTGAACTCTGTGAAGTCTAAGAAAGAGCGTATCGGCCGTATGGTTCAGATGCACTCCAACAACCGTGAAGAGATCAAAGAAGCTTTGGCGGGCGATATTGTTGCCTTGATCGGTATGAAGGATGTAACAACAGGTGAAACCCTGTGTGATCCAGCTCAACCGATCGTTCTCGAGCGTATGGAATTCCCCGAGCCGGTGATTTCTGTTGCTGTAGAGCCTAAGTCTAAAGCGGATCAGGAAAAGATGGGTATCGCACTGGGCAAGCTGGCTCAGGAGGATCCTTCTTTCCGTGTTAAGACTGACGAGGAAACTGGTCAGACGATCATCTCCGGTATGGGTGAGCTTCACCTCGACGTTCTTGTTGACCGTATGCGTCGTGAGTTCAGCGTTGAAGCCAACATTGGTAAGCCTCAGGTTGCTTACCGTGAGAAGATCAAGCAAAGCGTTGAAGCTAACCACAAGTTTGCCAAGCAGTCTGGTGGTCGTGGTCAGTACGGACACGTTGTTGTTGAGTTCTCTCCTGCTGATCCCGGTGAAGAAGGTCTGGTATTCATCAACGAAATTGTTGGCGGTACTATTCCTAAGGAATACATTCCTGCGGTACAGAAAGGTATCGAAGAACAGATGCAGAACGGCGTTATCGCCGGCTACCCTCTGCTGGGTCTGAAAGCTCGTCTGTTTGATGGTTCCTTCCACGAGGTTGACTCCAACGAGATGGCGTTTAAAATCGCCGCATCTCAGGCTCTGAAGAAGTACGCACCACAGGCCAAGCCTGTGCTGATGGAGCCCATGATGCAAGTTGAGGTGGTAACGCCTGAAGACTACATGGGTGACGTTATGGGTGACTTGAACCGTCGCCGTGGTCTTGTTCAGGGTATGGAAGATACCCCGACCGGTAAGACTATTAATGCTCAGGTTCCCCTGGGTGAAATGTTCGGTTATGCCACCGATCTGCGCTCTGCAACACAGGGCCGTGCTACGTATACTATGGAGTTTGCAGAATATGCAGAAGCTCCAAACAGTATCGCTGAAGCGGTGATCAAGGCAAACCAGGGTTAATTATTTCAGACTCGCTAGAAGGTAAGTGAAAAATGGCTAAGGAAAAGTTTGAGCGTACGAAGCCGCACGTAAACGTCGGCACCATCGGTCACGTTGACCATGGTAAAACAACTCTGACTGCAGCGCTGAC
>NZ_CAMZOG010000092.1 GCF_947331445.1 Parendozoicomonas sp. Alg238-R29
CGATACTGGCTCATCTTCAACAGGCTTCACTACTTTTTCTGTTGAAGAAGACTGCTCGCTTGAATTCTCCTGAGGTTTATCATTGTCAACTTCTTTATCTGGTACTTCGGACAAACTGTCGGTAGTCGGTATTTCTTCCTTTTCGAGAGTTTTTTCATCTTTTAAATCAGAACTACCTGCAACAGGCTCAAGGGGGACTGGTTTATCATGTTTTGGCAACAATCTCGACATCCACTCCTCTTCCTGCTCATCAGTAAGCCCGTTGAGTTTCCATACAAATATCAGCTGATTTATGGCTTGAGTTCTCTCTTCGGGAGAGAAATCAGTGGTCCAGCCATCCAAAGATTCAGCTGTGCATGCCAGCTTTTTGCATAAAGGGTAAGCAACCCAGGGAGCAAATTGAAAAACTGTTGGATTATGTTCAGGGCAGTCTGGGTGACATTTAAAGACAACTTTATTCCATAAGATTCTATCTTCAATAGGGTGTAAGCCTCTACTTATCTGTATCAACCGAATGGTGTCGCAGATACCCTGCAACTCCTTTTTCATTGTTTTATGTTTTTTATGTTTTAGAAACAGCGTGTAGCGCGCATGTTTTGAAGCCAGCTCATCTTCAGGGATTTTCTGTGCAGAACTCGCGCATGAGATGACTTCCTTAAATTGAATGATTTCATCATCAAAAGAACTTGATTTTGCTGCAATCGCTGTAGTTCTAAGGTTCTGGTACTCTCCAGTTAGCATTTGTATAGTTGTTTCATCTATCCCTGATAAGACTTGTATGGAATCGGAAGTGATTTGTTTTGTTATCTTATATTTAGAAAGAATTTCTCTCGTCTGAATAATATCGTTAATCTTATCCAACTGCCTCGAAAGAGCCAGAAACCGTCCTTCTTTAGCACACCAGAAACCAACTCTTACTGAGAGCTCATTCAACCCCCACTTCTGGTCAGACAGATCACCAGGAGAGCTTTTGACTCGAGAGCAAAAGTCACCAATGCTTTGCTCCAAGTCTGCGTAGGCAACACCGCTGTCTTTGGGGGTTTCCTGAAGGTTCAAACACTGACTGTATTTTTTAAACCACTCATTCTTATGAGACTTGAAAAGCTTTCTGGTTGCGTTGAGCCACTCCATGACCACAACCGGTGACCGATCTGCACATCGAACGAAATCATCAAGAATAGAAATAGTACTTTCAAGTGATCCAGTAGCCCGAAGATGGATGATCATGCTACCTATAACTTTATGGTGCCCAGAAACACTGGCTGAGTGAATGATTAAGCGTATAAATGCATCTGATTGCGCAGGTGTACGACAGTATTTATGTAAATGAGCAGCATCGGTAGCAGGCTGAACAACCTTACACTCCAGTAAACTGTCAATCAGATAATTCGTGACCGGGCTATTCCATATGAGTTTCTTTTCGTCCGGACCCTCGGCAAGCAACTGTAAGATAGCTGGTATGTTGCACTTGGATAGATTACACAAGCGTTTGGGGTCTTTGATTTGCTCAAAGAGTATCTCCAGCCACTGTTTATCAGGGTCTGGGGTCTCCAGAGACTTTTCCAGCATTCTGATAACAGCAAGGTCAGAACCACACTTTTTGGACGCACGGGCTGGCTCCATTTCCTTAACCCAGCGTACTGCGCATTTATAATTGGCAGGCTTTCGGGCAAGATAATTCTCGACCATCAGTTGGCATAGTCCGATGAAATCAGATTCATATTGAATTCCTTTAAGATCGAGAGCCTCGAGAGCGTCAATTAAATCACCTTCAAAAGTGTTATCAGCCTTACAGCCTTGAAGTGCCACCAACAATTCATTTACCGAAGCCTTCGAGAACAATGGATACTTGTGCTGTTTGAGGAATGTGTACAGTACTTTGCTTTCAGCCCACCAGTTATCATTCGTACTGCAAGAATTAAATAACTGGGCTTTACAAAGATCTAGAATGGCATTATCACTCATAGGCTCGGCTCCAAATTCCAGGATCAGCTGATTTACCCATTCCATAACAATAGGCTTGATCATCAGAGCTTCTCTGAGTGCTTTTGAAAGGCAGTTTTGCCTTGGGACTGTAGAGACCCAAGAAGGTTTTAAAACCCATTCCATTGCCTGTGAGTGGTTTGCAGGGTTTTGACGCAGACAGCAACGTACCATCTCTGTACATATTTTCTGATATGTACCAACATTCGCAATCGACTTTTCGTCTATTGACTCAACAATACTGATAACTTCAGCTGCCACGCTACTTAATGGGCGGGACGATTTTGCAGCAGCAGATACTGTTTTAGGAGTGATGTATCCTTTTGCCCATTCATTATTTTTAACGAGAGTCAATAAACTACTGATAAAATTACAACAGGGCGCACTATTCTTAACTGCTTCCCGAATATGAAAGTCACAACACGTTAATATTTTTTTAAAGTTGTCAGCTTCAGGTAAATCCTTACAATTAATTTTTTTTAATAGGAAAATTATTAATTCTTTTTTGAGTGGTTTGCCATTTAAATGATTTAATAAAACCTCAACAATATGATTTTCTTTCTTAACTTTTCCAAGATCAACAGGCAATGTTAACCACTTTTCAGCCTCAGCAATGTCTCCCACCTCAAAATGTTTTGTCAACTGGCTTTTGCACAGATCCATACTGAATGGTTTGACTGAATCTTTAACATGTTTTTTATAGGTATCATGGGTGATATTCTGCCAGTCAAGATCGGGCTGTTTTTTCTGGAGCGTCTTCTCAGAACTGTAAGCCCCTTTCGTTACTGTGTGATGACCTTCTGTCGGTTTATTTTTTATTTTTTTGGGCGATGGGCAAGGATCAAGATATCGAATCAACCTGCGTATCTCAACACATTCGTTCTCACTATATTCTTCCGTTATTGCTTTAAGACTCGTTACAACACATTTTGTGTCTGGATGATCCATCAGCCAAATTGCATCTGACTTCTTCATTACAGATACAAGGGTTAGTTGTATTTTCCTAATGTCCACTACTGATCTTATAGTTTTATTGTTCTCACACATTGCAACAATATAAAAAAGTGTAAGTGGGTCCTGAGAATCAATATATGGTTTTAGTCGCTCTCGAATTTTATCATCATCATCCAAACGCTCTTCTTCAATACTTTTCCAAGTCTTAACGAGTTTGACCGAGTCATGCCTATCAAAACCAGGCTCCATTACCCCTTCTAACTGAAAACACTTCGCATTAATTATTGACAACCTTATATAGGTCGCACAAGCTCTGATATCATTATCTGCCATAGCTAATGATAAATATAATTGTGCGCTCGATGGGGTATGATTTAAGCTGAGCATTGCCTCCATAAATAGTGCATCACAATCTTTAAATAAATAAAGCATACGTATACTAGCCAGCTGAAAGTGTTCACGTGCCTTGTCTTTTCTTTCAGACATACGGGCAATGAGACCTCGGCATGTTTCAGCACAGGCATACCCTTTTTTACAAGCTTCAGTAAGTATTCTTTCTCGATCTTTATCAGAATATGTAGCTTCGCCCTCTCCGCATATCAAATCATTCTGAACTATCGCCAGCTTCATCAAAAGAATCCCTTCTTCAGCACCTTCTACTTTTCTTTGTGACTCCAGACTTTTGATTTCTTTTTTAAGTTTCTGGGTGTTACTACCGTTAACAACAAACTTTAGTAGCTCCTTTTCCCAGGACTTGAGAGTAACAGCAGTAGAAACACTCTCCTTCTTTATATGCCCCATTAGCGTCAATACATAGACCAGCGGATGAAAGTCAAGCTCCATTTCCTGCAACTGATGACTTAGCTCTCCCGCTTCCGCGCTATCCGCTTCCAGCTTTACTAACTCTGAGAAGTTCGCATTAACAGTGATTGAAGGTGTTCGCTGCACACCTTCGGTTAGTTGGCAGTAATTGACTGAATGAACTGCGCGAGAGATATGCCATGGATTGATAGCCCTGCACTTCGGGTTACCAGTCAGCAGCCCAATGAGCATCGTTTTTAGAGCCAGAGGCGAGCCATTTAGAACGGCAGCTCCCTGTAGAATCTGAAAACATCTGGCTACTTCGCGATTATTATTTGTATTACTTCCAGCTGTTGTTGTTAAAATCTGTGCCAGCTGGATTGCAAGAGCGGAATAAGCATAACCTGAACCGTGTTTTGCAGCACTATGGCAGCAGGCTCTCACTCCATCGTATGTCTTACAGTCGGAAGGGTTTCCTATCATTAGACAATAAACAGCCTTAAAACAGTGCGATTCTCTTACTAATGATCTAAGTACTTTTCTTTCTTCTTCACTGCAGTCGCCATCTAAGTCAATTTCATTAAAGTATTGGATAGCATTTTCAAAATCATGGGTATAGTAGGAGTAGAAAACACCTAGTTTATAAGCCTTCTTATATCCCAATTCTATAGCCCATGAAAGATAGATGGGTGCTTTGGTATGTTGCTTTGTCACAGCACAGGCGACAGCCAGATTATAGAAGCAAGTTGCAATTTTTGAAGCCTGGTCAGGTGTGCAGTATTTCTTATCAACTTTAAAGCTAATGGCTGCCTGAGCAAGGGGTAGCACTTTTTTAATGAGATCACAGCACGCTTCCTCATCACTGCTCAGATCCAAGTCATGCTCGGGAGTACAGGTACCCATTTTTTTACTGAGCTCTGCAAGACTGCCATCAAATGTCTTATCGACATCGAAGCTTTCGACTTTCTTGGCAAGTTCATCACACCTGCTACAAAGAATCTCCTCTTTTTCAATATCTTCTTTAGCCAGATAGTCCTCATCTTTTATGCTTTTTAAATCAACATTCTTCCCTGACACTGTTTGCTCGTGTTTCTCTTTCTTACGATGTTTTATTACTGCTAGTTCCTTTTTCGCTTTTGAGAGAACTCTATAAGCATATGCAAACTGACGCTCATTTTCTAAATATTTAGAAGCCTCTACTACGTAGGAACTATCACCACTCAAATTATAGGCCAGGAGGTAGCACTGTGACTTAATAAAATCATTCTTTTCCGGTGCAGGCGATTCTATTTCTTCAATGATTGCTGTTACCACACCACTAACGCCGGGATCAGTCCTCAGAAGAAAACATTCCCAATCACGTAAGGAATAAGCCATATGTTTAACAAGATTCCAGCGTGTCACATCTGGAGAAAGTGTCACCTTTTCTTCATTCAATAAATCAAGAGCTCTAAAACAGCATCTTGACATTGATAAATGATATTTTCGAATACAGTTGTTTGAATGAGATTGGTCAAGTGCATTTATTAACAGACAGGCTTCTTCTGAAACTGTAGTTTTTTTTACTTTTTCTAAACCTGTAATCGGGCTATAGGAACCACGCTTTTTTTTATCAAGCTCATGCCGAAGTACCAACATGCAACCACGATAATTCCTGATTTTCAAATACTCGTCTGCAATTTCAAGTGTATCAGATTCCCCTTCCAGAAGTGAGTCCAAAATGTCCTCAGAGATTACATACTCCGGCTCAGTGACAATCGCCTCATTCATCCCGGTTGCAATAGCACGTCTCGCCTTACTCAGCTCCCCCTTCCCAACCCAGTGTCGGGCCACGCTGATCCACCCACAACCAGGGGTATTATTATCACCACACTGAATCTTTCTTACCGCATCAAGTTGCGCATTGCCGAGAGTAACGTGTTCACCGGATTTGGAGGATTTCTCCCATAAACAGCCCTGAAACACGGCAGCTGGCAAAAATCCATTGTTGAAGCTCATGGCTGCCAGAAGTTGAGCTTCATCCATGGGGCGGCCAGCTGAAGATGCTATGCACCGATTTGCAAGACCTGTTGCCACCCAGAAATTACCTTCGGCTCCACATTTGCTTCTTAATGCTTTAGCAGCCTGCACTTGCTTCCCTTCATTCCCTATCTCATACAACTCAAGAACCAATGCTGCCAGTTCGTCGCCATTATCTCTTTCTCCACAAGCCACTTCATAGATCCACTCCAGATGCTTGATGTCATTATCAGTATTTTCTGTTCCCATGAGGTGAGTAACAGCTTCAGGGGCGGCACGAGCTATCTTGAGGTAGATAGCTCTTTTCCTGGCCTCATATAAAAGATCCGCAGCCTCACAGGCACAGGACTCCGTCATTCTCCGACCCTGTGACCACCCTAAGATGCCGCTCATATAGACGGCCTTTACAACCATTGCGGCAGGATTATTGTGTTGAATGGCCTGATCTAAATACAGAAGGCCTTTCTGCTTGTCCTTTGAGAACCCTTTGCTGCCTGAAAGATAACTATTGGCAATCAGCGTCAGAAAAGTGAACTCACCTGTTTTCTTTGCCGTATCAAGCGCAAGGTTTTCACATGACTTTTGTTTTTCTTGAGTTAAGGGGGCTGGCGTATACCAGCCATGAGATTCCAGTTTTATGTCTACTCCTCTATTTACAGCGACCCGATACCAGTGATCGGTATGATCAGAGAGTGGGCCGGAAATATCAGATAATGCTTTTTCAGCCAAAGCAGGGTCGGTGTTAATATTTAAAAGTCCCACCCACGGTGCAGCAACCTTTTCTCCCATGCTATAACTGATCTTAAATAGCTCTTTTGCCTTCTCACGATTTTCAGATAGTGTAGAAAATGCCTTCAGTAAAAATCTCAAACTCAAATATTGGTCATTCTCAGCTTTGGCTGGATAATAAGACAGGATGTTCTTAAGCCTTTGGCACTGCATGGTCAGACGTTTTTTATCTGCTTCCAGACAGGTGCACCAGTAGCTGGTAAATTCGACATACTTCCTTATTGCACAGGCAAGATTATCAGGTGTCTCAGGCGAAGGGTCTTCTTTCAACTTCTGAGCCAAGCGTAAAATAATATTGTAGAAATTCTCGCTGTGAGCTTTTTCTTCCTCAACGGAATTAAAGGTCATTTTATTTGGGTCAAATGAGTCAAGATCTGTTCGTACAGATGATGTTTTTTTCTTCTTAGCCTTTTTTACACTTCTCTCTTCGATATTTTTTTCAGATGGGCACACAGAAGCCTCTCTGTGAGAGCTCACACTTGGTAATTCGGTATCTTGAGCGTTTGCTTCAATGGAGTCAGATTCAGATGATGTACTGCTCAGGCTTCTACTCAGTGAGTGAACTGGACTGCTATCCACACGACTATCCATACGACTATCCATACGACTATCCATACGACTATCCATACGACAACTCTGTATATGAAAAAAACTCTGACAATTACTAGTTATGCTGCAGCAGTGAGTATTAACTATATTGATAGGCCACTTGACAGTAGAAAGTGAAAAATACGTAAAATTGCTTCGAACAGGCACTTTTTCCTAACCATTATGTTTGCAATTCAACCATTCTTGCTTCTCACTCATGTATGATCTGAGCAAACTTGATAATCGGCACAGCTTCGATGGGAGACAGGGAATTGATGCAGGGGAATATGATTCACGATCTGGATGATTTGATGCCTCAAACGGAAGTGAACTCAGCGGGACATCTAAATAACGACATAGGAGGCGTTCTCAATCAGGCATCGAACTCGGCGATACCCTTCGGGTGGCGCTGAAGCCGCTATACGCTGCGTCAGGCTTGTTCAATGTAGAATAAACTACGATTTCACAAGCCTTTCTAACCCTGGCGGCTTTCAGCGCCACTGAGCCGTATGCTTAATTGAGAACGTCCCTTAAGGCTCTTCGTCGATATATAGATTTGTTTAATGCGGACGCGATTGGCGGAAATGAGCGGCTGCTACCCGGTCATCCAGGTTTTCTTGATCTTTTCGAATCACCTGTTGGCGTTTTCTGGCTTTTAATTTTTCCAGAACCTTTTCCATGGTTTTGATTTTTCTCTGTTCTTTCAGCGCGTCTTCCTGACACCGCTGATAGGTAACTTCTTCTCTTTTTACCTGATGACTTTGCAGATCTTTTACATCAATCAGCAGTTTACGAAAGCTGGCCTGATTAACGATCGATATGGGCTTCTGCCCTGCAGGATTGTTGCGATAATCTTCAAGGGCATCATTAAGCTTTTCCAATTGAAGAGTCTGGTTGCGTAGCATCATGGCTGCCTGGTGGGCAAGAAGGCGGGCCTGATCAAAGCGGCTTCTCTGATGATCCAAACATTTGTTCAATAAATGAATACTTTTGTCTGTGACGGAAGTTGATGAGTGAACGGCAGAAGTACCGGTGGTCATGGGATATCCTTATCCTTGTTGTTTATTATTTTTAAGCATTTATTGTGAACACATCCTAATTCGAGGTTGTGCTGGGAACAGGAGCCTGTTCCGGTGACCAGATAGACAACAGTTGAGCAATGCTGCTCTGGCTATCTACCTGCTCATACATCCCCTGACGCAGGTATCCCTGCAACAGAGGATGAAGTTCCATTGCCTGATCCAGTTCCGGATCAGAACCTTTCTGATAAGCACCAATAGCAATCAGATCTTTCAAGTGTAGATAACGGGTGTAAACATGCTTGAATTGCTGCATACATTGCCGGTGCTGTTCACTGGTGACAGCAGGCATTGACCGGCTGATGGAGGCACCAATATCTATCGCTGGGTAGTGTCCGGAATCAGCAAGTTCTCTGCTGAGTACGATATGACCATCCAGAACTGAGCGTGCAGCATCGGCCACCGGATCTTGCTGATCATCGCCTTCTGTTAGCACTGTATAAAAAGCGGTTATGGAACCGCTTTCCTGTGAGCCATTACCTGCACGCTCAACCAGTTTTGGAATCAGAGAAAAAACCGATGGTGGATAACCCTTGGAGGTTGGTGGTTCGCCAACAGAAAGAGCAATTTCACGTTGTGCCTGGGCATAGCGGGTCAGGGAATCCATTAACAAAAGAACATCCCTGCCCTGATCCCGAAAGTACTCCGCAATACGGTGACACAGCTGAGCGGCACGTAAACGCATAACCGGAGAAGAGTCCGCAGGTGCGGCAATAACCAGTGAACGTTCCAGGCCTCCCTGCCCAAGGGTTTGCTCAATAAACTCTTTAACTTCCCGACCCCGTTCACCAATCATACCGACAATGGTTAAATCCGCAGTGGTGTTACGGGTCATCATTCCCAGCAGCACGCTTTTGCCAACACCACTACCAGCAAACAACCCCAGACGCTGACCTTTGCCGATGGTAAGCAAACCATTAATTGTTCTGACGCCTACATCCAGTGGCTCATTAATTGGTCTTCGCTGTAGAGGGTTGATAGGTTCTGCGTGCAGCTGAATGTTTTCTTTTGTGGTAACTGCAGGTTTACCATCCAGCGGCTGGCCAAGACCATTAAGAACCCGACCCAGAAGCTCATCACCCACGGGGATATCGCAGTCATCAGAAAGAGGTTTCACTCGATCACTGGGTCGCAGACCTGTTGGACTGGTCAGAGGCATCAGGAAATGTCTTTCACCACTGAAGCCAATAACCTCAGCCTCAACATTCAGCCCGTTGCTTCCCTGAATCAAACAGCGATCACCGGTAGCAAGATGACAGCCTGTTGCTTCCAGTAATAACCCACTCATTCGCTTTAAACGACCGTGGGTTCGTGCAACCGGTAACTGGCGAATCGCCTCTATCAGGGAACCATTCATGAAAGATGTTTCTCCAGCTCTTTCGGCAGCTCCTGGCGAATGAGGTTAAGGCAGTCGCTCATACGCTGTTCAAGGCTGGCTTCAGCTTCTGAGTGCTCAGCTTCAACATAACAATCTCCGGGTGCAACTTCTGGTGCGGCAACAATGGACCAGCGTTCTCGAATATCTGGGTGTAACTGCACAAGCTTTTCGGCATCCACGGGGTTCAGGTGAACCTTGAAGTAGCCACTGTGAGTGGGTAGCTGTTGAAGAGTGTCTTCTATCACCCGGTAAATATGTTCAGGTCGGTTGCGAAGCTCAATACGGGTAACATGCTCAACAACCGTGTGGATAACTTCTGACAACCAATGGGAAAGCTGCTCCCGGTGTTCGTGTTTGAGCTGGCTAACCTGATCCAGTTGACTGTCCATCTGCTGCTTTAGATAGTCCAGGTCTTGTTTACCATGGGCAAAGCCCTGTTCATAACCTTTTTCAGCACCTTGTAAATGGCCTTCTTCCATGCCTTTCTGCAAGCCTTCACTGTGACCCTGTTGAAAACCTTCCTCTTGCCCTTTGGTAAAACCCTGCTTAAAGCCATCTTCCTGTGCTTTCTGCATGCCCTCTTTGTAGCCGGAACGAAATCCGTCGTTATGGGAGGCTGTGGATTCCTGCTTTTGAGGAGGTTGCAAGTCTTTCTGAGGAACAGAATCCGTTACTATGGTGGATTGTGACTCCGCATCCTGAAGAGGCAGCTTCTGCTGGGTAATTGGTGGGCGGGCAAAGGCCGGAAATTGAACTTTTTCCGTTTTGCTGTTCTCAGGCTTGATAACCTTTCCCATAGTTTTCATAAACATACCTTGCTTTTTATTCGATCATTTCTTCATCTTGAGCGCTTAGCTCGATATCACCGGCATCAGCCAGTTTTCTTGCCGCATCAAGAATTTCCTGGCGGGCTTTTTGAACCTGGCTGGCACGTACACTGCCAAGGTTTTCTATATCATTTTGTAGATAGCGGGCTGTCCGCTTCGCCATATTTGCCAGAATCTTGCCCATCAGCTTGTCAGAAGCACCTTTCAGGGAGAGGGCCAGAGTTTCCTGAGGTACTTCAGCTACGACTCTTGCAAGATTTTCATCAGTCAATTTGGTCAGGTGTTCGAATACAAACATCTGGTCTTCTATCTGTTCAGCCAGGGACGTATCACTGCCTTTAAAATGTTCCAGAAGCTGTCGGGCCGAGTTTTCGTTCATCCGGTTCATCATGTCGGCAACCTGTCGTAACCCGGCTACTGAGGTGTTATGACTTGATGTCATCTTGACCATGTTCTGATCGAACATGTCATTAAGTTCCTGAAGTATGGACGGGTGCAGTTCATCCAGTTTGGCGACACGGGAGAGAAGCTCTCTGTGGCTGTCTGCTGGCAGCCTTTGCAGAACAGCAGAGGCTTGATCAGCGTCCAGATAGGCGAGCACCACGGCCTGAAGTTGTGGATGCTCGTTGGATATAAGTTCGGCGATCATGGATGTATCCATCCACTTGATCATTTCCAGAGAGTTGGTCGTGCTCTCTTCGCCGAATACGCTTTCCAGCATATTGTTGGCATCTTTGTTCGACAGTGCCCGATTGAGGGTTCTTTCCAGAAACTGTTTGGTTCCGCCAAGGAGGCCAGATTCATAACGGTATTCGTGGAAAAACTGCCCCAGAACATTTTGTACTTCGTCCCTTTTCAGTGGCTGCATGCTCGCCATCGCCATGGTGATCTGGCGAATTTCCTGCTGAGACATGTATTTGAAAATTTCTGCGGCGCCTTCTTCCCCAAGACTGAGCATCAGTACAGCAACATTCTTGGTTCCGGAGCCAACAAATCCTGTCTTTTCATCACTCATTATTTTTCATCCACATCTTGGCCACCTGCGCAACACGGGCGGGCTCTTTATTCACAAGTTTTCTGGCACTGCTTAGCTGGGTATCAAAGTCAGCGACTTCTGGCGGAAGCAAAGCCATAGAATCATCGAGATAAATACTCTCATGCTGTGGCTGGGGAGCTGCCAGAGCCTGTGCTGCCTGGATCATGGGTGGGGGATTGGCAACACGCTTTACCAGCGGGCGCAGAAGGAAAATGATGACTGAGAAACAAAGCAAGCCACCGATGATATAGCGTAGATAAGTAATCATCTGAGGTTGCTGCCACCAGGGCATTTCGATCATTTCTATCGGCTCGGGTTTGATAAACCCTGCGCTGTGGATACTGATTTGATCTTGGCGTTCACTGTCGAAACCCACTGCATCCTGAACCAGTTGTTTCAGTTGAGCAGTATCAGGAGTGGCGCCCTCTTCAAAAGCTGATTGATTGAGAATAACGGCAATACTGAGTCGTTTAACTCGCCCCTGTTGCTGGGTGACTTTTTTGATAACCCGATCCAGCTCGTAATTGCGGGTGTATTCTGTTTGTTTCCGGGGCTGTGCTGTACCGCCTTTTTCTTCTTCGTTATCTGATGTTGCCGGTGGTGCGTTGCTGAGTGCGCCGGGAGTGCCGCCAACCTGTTCTCCACCATTTGGGGTTTCTCTGGAGTATTCGCTGCGAATCACACGACGATTATCGGGATCATATTCTTCAGAGGTCTGTTCTATACGGTTGAAATCAACGTCAGCTGTCACCTGAACCCGATAATTATTTAATCCAACAATGGGCTCGAGAAGGTTACTGATTCTATTGGTGTAATTGGCTTCAACTTTTCGGGTGAAATCCAGCTGCTTGTTGGCCATGCCAAAGCCGCCGTCGTCTGCATCTAAATCTCGACTGAGAAGATTTCCTTTCTGGTCAATAACAGAAATATTGTCCCGGGGGAGACCAGGCACGCTGCTGGCAATCAGATTCATTATGGCTTCTACCTGTGAACGATCCAGCTTGTGACCCGGTAAAAGCTCGATAAAAATAGACGCTGTTGGTTTCTCGGTTTTACGAACGAAAGAACTTTTTTTGGGAATTGCTAAATGAACACGGGCGTTGCGAACAGATTTCAGGCTGATAATTGTGCGAGCTAATTCTCCAGCCTGCCCCTGGCGGTAACGCACATTTTCCATGAACTGGCTGGTTCCGAGGGAAGGGTCATCTCCCAGATTATCTAAACCTTCCGGTTGTTCCTGAGTAATACCGGCCGCAGCCAGTTTTATACGAGCTTCAGATATGCGGGACGAATCAACTAGCACCTGTCCACTTTGTGGATGAATCCGGAACTTAATGTTTTCCTGCTTAAGCACGCCGGTTACACCAGACACATCATAAAGCTCATGGCTGCCATAGAGTGGCTGGTAGTCGGCATTCTGAGACCACAGAAAAGTCACTATTCCCATTGCCAGTGAACCTGCCAACACCACAATCAACATCAGCTGTGAGCGTGGACTGTTATGCAGCATGGTCACTAATGTCAGCAACAGCTGTTTTCCGCGGCTTTGGCTGGTTTCTTCGTTAGCTGTTTCGGCCTGACCTGCGGCAGGTTGGCTCTGAATCTGTGTGTCTGGTGTCAAAGCGCTATTCATGGTGTTCTGTCGGCTTCCTTATCAAACCTGCATCCGCATTACTTCTTCATAAGCCGCAACAACTTTATTGCGCACCTGAAGCAAAGACTGGAAAGAGAGGCTGGCTTTCTGGGAGGCAATCATGGCTCCCAGAAGATCATCGCTGGCGCCGGTCTCTACCGCTTCCATGCGAGCGCTGGAGTCCTGTTGCAGGCTGTTTACATGGTTCAAAACCTGTTTCATGATGTCGCCAAAGTCTGAGTCTTCTACAGGCTGCGCGGCGGAAAGTTCACGGGCTATAGGGTTTTGCTGAAACAGTGACTGGATGTGAGTACTTGATTCGATCATCGTTGTCCTCTCCTGTGTTGTTCTTATTTCACGAGTTTTGTTGAGACAAGCTGGCAGGCATGGCTGGGTCTATTCCGTAACCACGCATCTCCGCCAGTTTGTTGCGGAGTGTTCGGGTAGTAATTCCCAGAGCCTGCGCTGTTTTTTCCCTGCGCCCGGAATATTGCTGAAGTGCTGCGACAATGTGCTGGTATTCTGCTTTGCGGCAGTGTTCTTCCAGGCTTTCTGCGTTAAAGGCCAGTTCTGCCTTTTCCTGAACGTGGGGCAGCATCAGATCTTCAACATCAATAACCGACTGGCGGCTGATAATCAGAGCACGCTGAATAATGTTTTCCAGTTCGCGAATATTTCCCGGCCAGGAATGTTTTTTCAGTTGTCTCGCAGCGTCTTCGGAAATAATTTTTTCACTACCGGCTTCTGCCAAAAAGTGTTCGACAAGAGGAATAATATCTTCCGTACGCTCTTTTAATGGTGGGCAGCGCAGAGGGAAAACATTCAGACGGTAATAAAGATCTTCCCGGAAGGAACCATCTTTGACCCGCTGTTCAAGATTCTGGTTTGTTGCGGCAATAATGCGGATGTCGAGTTTAACGCTCTGTGAACTGCCAATTCGCTCCACCTCCCGTTGCTGTAAAACCCGCAAGAGTTTTGTTTGCAGGTGGAGAGGCATCTCGCCAATTTCATCAAGAAACAAAGTGCTTTGATTGGCTTGCTCAAACTTGCCGGGTCGGGCTGTATAAGCGCCGGTGAACGCACCTTTTACATAGCCAAATAGTTCAGACTCCAGCAGGTTTTCCGGAATAGCTGCACAGTTTATGGCCACCATGTTCTGGGCTCTGCGGGAGGAGTGACGGTGAATAAAACCGGCCAAAATTTCCTTGCCGGTTCCGCTTTCTCCAGTAATCAGAGCGGTTGCATCAGATTTGGCTACCTGTTCTGCTACCTGGTAAAGCTGCCTGCTGGCTTGTGACAAAGCGATGATGTGGCTTTTGTTGGTTGTTCGTCGGATCAGCTGATTGGTAAGGTCTTGCAGTAAAGAGATATCCAGCGGCCGCGACAGATACTCGGTAGCACCTGCCTTTATAAGGGCAACGGCTTCATCAATAGCCGGAGTGTCGGTGGTAATAATAACAGGAGGGGAATGGCGACTCTTTTTGAGTTTCTCAAGTAACTGGTGAGTTGAGGTATCAGGCAGATCGGCATCTACAACAATAACATCCATGCATTGGGTCTTGAGCAGGGTGAGAGCCTGCTGGCCGTTGTCTGCAGTAAAGGTTCTGCAGGGAAGCGATGTCAGTGGGGTAATACAATCCTTCCCCACCAGTAAAATGCTGTATTCGTACATATCCCTGTACCACTCAGCGCCCCGCTTCCCCGCACGCTGGCTGTTACAGCCTGAATACGTGATGGCGTGTCATATTGATGAAATAAAGCGAGGAAATATAAATTAGTTTTTGTATTAACTATTGAAATATAGAGGAATAAGAAACGGCCATAAGCTGATGAAATAGATCGATTTGCTATTTAAAAGTATTTGATTATTTCTAAAGTGATAATAGGGCTAACCATCTTCTGACACACAGCCAGAGAATCATAACGGTATCAAGCCTGATTGTCGGATTGTTGTAGCGTGTTGGATGCCGTTTTTCTCAACCACGACCTACACGGACATCCCAAAATGTTGTGGTGTTCTGGGGTTTATTTTGAGAAGAAAGTTTTTGGATCGGGAGGCGTATTTTTTCTTATCAGGCGAACCTCAACCCTGCGATTTTTGGCTCTGCCGGCTGCAGTGTTATTGGTGGCAACAGGATAACGTTCGGCATGAAAGCGGGTTTTGATTTTTTCTTCTGGTATTCCCAGATAGGTAAGATAACGGGCAACATTTTCCGCCCGGTCTTTGGCAATTTGCAGGTTATCCAGGTGATGACCTGCACCATCGGTATAACCATCCACATAAATGGCTTCAATGTCCTTATCTTCACGAACATAGGCCGCCAGATTATTCAGATCGTCAGCAAACTTGGGCTGTGGGCGGCTTTTTCCACTGGAAAACTGAATGCGTAGCAGGCTGAGCTGATCGAAACTTGCAGGTAAGAGCTTATTGCGGCAGTCCTGAAAGGCCGAAGCAGGTTTATAGATTCCGGTATTACTTAACGTGATGGCTTTTTGCTCTTTCTTTTTATCAAGAACAATCTTGCCCCAGTAGCCATTTATTAAGCCCTGAAAAAGACCTTCAGCACCGTTTGGCTGATAGGGCGATTTCGGTGAAATTGGCCCTTTACCCAATTCTACAGATTGTTGGTTATGCTTCCAGGGGGGAGGCGTTTGCAGCAGCGACAATGTGCCGGTACTGCTTTTATTTCCATCAAAAAGAGTCAGGCTCAGGGGATAACCGGCTCGGGCCACAAACTCCAGATAACCGTTGTTGACTGGCTGTCTGAGACGACAGGTGAAGTTGTCTCCCTCACTGTGCCAGCTGGTCTGATCCATATCGACAACCTGTGCTGAACTCAGGCCAACAGGGCCGAAGCTGAGAATGAGTATTGATAGGAGCTGAATTCTGTCAGTTTTGTTGAGGATACGTCTGAACATCGTCCCTTCCTTCTGCCTCTACCCATTGAAATCCGTTAATTACGTGAATAGCAGATCGGCTAACCTTTGGGGTAAATAAGCCATTCAATCTGATGAAAGCTTATAAAAATCAAAGAGTTCTGACGGTTTTGTGTCAGTTTTAATGGCTGCTTTTCGATGTGCCCGCAGAATGCACGAAAGGATGACGTATGGGATTACTTGATAACATATTAACGCCGGATGGTGGTGATTGGGGAGGCGTTCCCTGGCGAGTGTTGCACCTTGTTGGCTATACCAGACCCGACGAGTTGAAAAGTCTGGGTAAGCACCTGAGAGCTATTGCTCGCCTCGGTGTAAACAAGATTATTTTGGCAATCGATTATAAGTTTAGATACCAAACCGACCCAGATTTGCGTTATGGAGAGGATTACATAGGTGCATCTGAAGCTCACGATTTTACATTACAGGCAAAAAAGTTTGGTATTGAAGTCATTCCACAATTTCACTGCATAAGTCATCAGTCCTGGAATGAACATACTTTTCCGCTGTTATCCAAATACCCAGAGTTCGATGTCACCCCAGGGCTGTATCCAAATAACGATGGAATAGAGACCAGAGAATGGGATCCAACTAACCCAAAGCTTTACCCCATACTGTTTGCGCTATTTGATGAATTGATCGAAGCCTTTGATTCTAAAGCTTTCCATATAGGAATGGATGAAATTTTTCTGCTTGGGTCACGTAATGCAACTTTCTTCAGTGATTGCGATGTGGATGAGGCTTTTGCCCGGGGTATTACCCGAATCTATAATCACCTTGCCGGAGAAAGACAACAGCAGGTGTTAATGTGGGGAGACAGGCTGGTTTGCGGAAGAGCACACCCACTGGGGATCTCATTCTCTTGCAAAGACGGCCTGAGTAATGCCATTCATCAGATACCCAAAGATATCATTATTTGTGACTGGCAGATGAAACGCCGAAAAGATTTTGAAACTATGGCGGAGTTTGTAGAGGAAGGGTTTCGGGTTCTGCCTGTGAGCTGGAAGGATATTGGCGCGATTGAAGATTCTCTGCGTTACAGCACTTTGACTAACAGCCCAAGTATTATTGGCCGTGTATTTACTACCTGGCGGGAAGAAGAGGGACGGCCCGACATCTATGGCCCGCTAATTGATGGGGTGAAACTTATAAAGATGTATGCGCATAAATAATAACTGCATTGAGCCACCCGAAAACCCGGGCAGCCCAATATAGGATGGAGTTAACGTCTACCTTCCCGGCGCAAAGCACTTGACGTGAAGTCACGCTTTTTTACTTTAGGGTTGAAATTATATTCGTCTTCCTGGTTATTTAAGCCATCCACAAAATAACGTCCTCGCTCAAGGTCATAAATAACCTCGGCAGTACTGGAAACCAGAGGAATTTCGTAATAGTTGATTGGGTGGGCTTCCTGATAACGAACGAGTTCGCCAGCTTTGTTATAAACATCAACCATCAAAATTTGCCAGCTATCTTCATCAAGATAAAAGCGTCGTTTTGCATAAGGATGTTTGAAACCGGTTCTAAGAGTTGCGTCCACAACCCAAACCCGGTGAGGCTCGAAACGTAAGAGGCTGGGGTTCAGGGACTTTGGTTTCAGAATATCCTCGTACTGAACATCATCTGAGTGGAGTTTGTAGCTGTTATAAGGAACGTAGAACTCTTGACGCCCCTGCAACTCCCAGTCGTATCTGTCCAGAGAACCATTGAACATATCTGCAGTATCGGCAGTCAGC
>NZ_CAMZOG010000093.1 GCF_947331445.1 Parendozoicomonas sp. Alg238-R29
GCAGCGGCTGATGATGAATATCTTGAACTACTGCTGCAGGGTGTTATTTGAGCAGATGGCCAAATGAGATTGCCCTGGTCTGCTCGTATAATCCCTCCCAACTTTTTATACCAAGCTTCCATTCCAAGCCCCACATTTTTCAAGAAGTACCCTTCACGATCACCGGCGACCTCAAAAGCAAAATCGACAAACTCTGCTGCTGGTAAAAGCGGTAGAGATGATCAAGGCATTGCCGCTGGACCGAGGCGACACCAAGGGCGATCTGTACGACTTCGACTCCACCATGCTGCGCATAGCCGCTATGAATCTGATTATGCACGGGGTGGACGAGCCGGATATCCACTATCAGGACACCATGAGCCAGAGTTTCTCGGACAAATACCCCGACGCTTCTCACAACGGCTTTCACCTGATTCTGGCCAATCCGCCGTTTACCGGCACCCTGGATGAAGAGGATATCGACCCCGATATCTTAAAACTGGTGAAAACCAAAAAGACCGAGCTGCTGTTCTGCGCCCGTATTTTGCAAATGCTGAAAATCGGTGGTCGCAGTGCCACGGTTGTGCCGCAAGGTGTTTTGTTCGGTTCCAGCAAGGCGCACCAGAGCCTGCGGAAAACACGGGTGGAAGATAACCAGTTGGAAGCGGTCGTTAATCTGCCGTCCGGTGTGTTTAAACCCTATGCCGGTGTGCGACTGCCATTCTGATTTTTACCAAGGGTGGCGAGACCGATAACGTTTGGTTCTACGATCTGGAAAACGACGGTTACAGTCTGGACGACAAGCGCAACCCCATGATAAAGACGACATTCCGCATCTGGTGGCGAACTGGAAGCAGTATCGTAAAAGCAAAAACCTGCCTGTGGATACCTTTGTTGGCCATAAGCTGGCTGATGAGACAATCGTTCCAATGATGGACTGGACAGACCGCACCCAGAAGGCATTTGTCGTACCCAAGCAGGATTTGAAGGGCAACAAATACGACCTGTCCATAAACCGCTATAAGGAAGTGGTGTATGAGGAGGAAGTGTATGACCCGCCGAAGGAGATTCTTGGACGGTTGAAGACGCGCTGGAGGCTGAGATTCAAAAGGAGCTGGGTGAGCTGGAGGGGATGTTGTGAGTTGGCCTTTGGTGAAGCTTCTTGAAATATGCTCAGTTTCAACGGGTAAATACGATGCAAACCATTTAGAGAGTAATGGTATATATCGATTTTATACTTGTGCGGATAAACCAATCAAAGCTCATACGTTTAGTTTCGAGGGTGACTCGATCATTCTTCCTGGAAGCGGTGCAAATGTTGGATTAGTACTTTTTTATAACGGTAAATTTGAAGCGTATCAAAGAACATATATTCTTAATGATTTTCGGGAAAATGTTGATTCACGTTACGTCTATCATCACCTGAAAAGCTTCTGTAACTGACGGCGAGTTTCCAGTTCTGAGGATGGGAAATATCACCTATGAAGGAAAATGGGATATATCTGATCTTAAATATGTCAATCTTCCTGACAAAGACAAACCCAAGTACCTAGCTCAGCAAGGCGACATTATCTTTAACAGAACAAATTCCCGTGAGCTGGTGGGAAAAACAGCAGTATATGATCTTGGCTACCCAATAGTTCTAGCTGGCTACTTGATTCGCAGCCGTGTCAATGAAAGGGGTAACCCTTACTACATTTCTGCATATCTTAACTCAAGGCACGGGAAGAGCACCCTTGTGAATATGTGCAAAAGCATTATTGGTATGGCTAATATTAATGCTCAAGAAATGCAGGATGTTAACCTCTTAATGCCACCGATTGGGTTGTAGAATCAGTATCAAGAAATTGAACTGGCGACAAGGAGCCGGCTTCAGAAAATGAACTCTGCAGATTCGGAACTAAGAGTTTTATTCAACTCCCTCAGCCAAAAAGCCTTCGCCGGAGAACTCTAAAAACAATGGTAAGATTAACAGCTAAAGAACAACAGGCCATTACCAGCACTGTCTTGCATTATGATCCCAAAGCACAGGTGCTGTTGTTTGGCTCCAGGACTGACCCGGATAAAAAAGGCGGCGATATTGATCTGCTGGTGATTTCGGCCACACTGGGTTTTGCGGATAAATTGAATATTCTGGCTGATCTGCACGGGCTGCTGGGTGAGCAGAAAATTGATATTTTGCTCGATAAAGACGGCACGGGTGATTTTGCCAGAACCATTCTGCCCACAGCTGTTGAACTTCAGGCATAAGGGGAGCCTATGACAGAAGAAAAACGCAAACTGCTGGAGAAACAACTGCAGCAGATGCATAAAGCCGCTGAAGGTTTGCGCTGGTCACTGCAGCGCTGTCAGCCTTTGGATATCAGCCAGCTCAGTGCGGAAGACGAAGAGAAGTTTGAAACCCTGACGGCCCGCTTTGCCCGTATGAGCGATATTTTGATTCAGAAAATCTTCCGGCTGGTGGATGAGTTGGATCTGGAAAGCCCCGGAACCGTGCGTGACCGTATCAATCGGGCTGAAAAGAAAGGTTTGATCGACTCGGCCCGTGATTTTGTTGTTATCCGGGAGCTGCGTAATGCCATAGCTCATGAATATGAAGAAGAAGCACTGGCCAACATTCATCAGGAAGTGCTGCGCCTTACGCCTCTGCTGCTGGCTGTGCCGGAGAAAATCTCTCTGAGACTGGGCTGATTACTTTCAGTATCAGCATGTTGACCTATGGATACTTGTCCCTGATGTTGGGTTACACCCGAGGGTGCAAGCGCAGCTTCGCTGCTAATCCAACCTACGGACATTTATGTTTTATACCCACAGGAAACCCGCTTTTATGAATGATGTACAACAGGCAATTGAGGTTCTGTCTGTCTATGAACCCGGTGTTTTTCCCCGTGAAGCACTGCAGACACTGATTGATCAGCAGGAGGAAGCGACACCGCTGCTGCTGGAATACCTTGAAACCGTTGCGGTTGATGTTCAGAAAGCCGTGGATAACGAACATACCGGGTTGATGCTGTTTGCCCTGTATCTGTTGGGCCAGTTTCGGGAAACACGTGCTTATCGGCCACTGATCAATATGCTTGGCCAGCTGGATGAAACCAACGACGGTTTTCTGGGCGACCTTGTTACTGAAGGCTTGTCTCGTATTATCGCCTCGGTCTGTGATGGCGATATCGCACCTGTTCAACAGTTAGCCCAAAACCCGGATGCAGATCATTTTATCAGAGCGGCGGCGTTCTATTCACTGGGCACCCTGGTACTGAATAACCGGCTGGGCGCTGACACGCTTAAAGACTATTGTCGTTCAATGCTGTCTGGAGAGCTTCAATACGACGATGATGGCTATCTTCCCATTGTTCTGGTAAATATTTGCGAAATGCACGGTTTTGCAGATCTGTTGCCTGTTATAAGAAAAGCCTATCAGCGTTGGCCAGAAATGAAGCTGTTCAACAAACTGAAGGCCATTGAAGATAACCTGCAGACCAGTGAACCGGATGAGCACGAAAGCTCTTTTCATAAAGACTTGATCACAGACACCATCGGTAGCCTTGAAAACTGGGCCAGCTTTCAGCCGGAAGCAGAGGATGAAGATGATTTCGATCTGGCTTCACTCTTCCCTGAGCCTCAAGGCTTGCAGGATCCAGTCGGACAGGCGTTTCTGACAGAGGGAACCTTTGTTCGGGAAGAGCCTAAAGTTGGGCGCAATGATCCCTGTCCCTGTGGCAGTGGTAAAAAACACAAGAAATGTTGTGGATAGAACATGAGTGAAGAAAACGTTATCGACCTGCAGGATATTATGAATATGGATTTTGATAACCTGACGGATATCGAAGTCCAGAAAGCCATGGTGGAAGAGATAGAGCGGTTAAGGGCAGAAGGGAAATCCGACGCTGAGTCGATCCGGTTGGTGTTTGAGCATAATAAAGAGTTGCACTGAGCAGGTTTTCAAATTTTACAATTCAATAAATACGATTCAGGTGTACGTGTTATAAAAGGCGTGGATGACGCCTTTCACTGCCTTTTCTGCGGTACCAAAACCATTGAGATACCCCCTACCCTGACGCCATGGAGCCGCCAGAGACCAACACTTTCAGCACTTGCAATACGTTGCAGTGCTGAAAAGGTAAAAACGTGAGGCAATAAAAAGACCCAGTAGGTGTTAACCTTCTGGGCCTTTTAAAATATGGTGCCGGCACCAAGAGTCGAACTCGGGACCTACTGATTACAAGTCGGACTTATAATCTATAGAAATCAGCACCAAAATATAAAAAACGTTAAGGTATATATAAAATAACCCATAACCCATTGATTTTCTAGCCTTTCATAGTTTCTTTTGAATTTTGTTGATCTCTGTTGGTCTATGTGATGTCTTTATAAAGAGTGACCAAGAAGAGTAACCACTTTTCAAAAAGAACAAAAAATGACCATTTCTGATATCCCATCAGTAGGTCTCAGGGGGGGGCAATGACAATATCGGAAAATGATATAGTATCGAAGTTTCAGCAGGGAGATTTTGGGACAAAAAGTGAGTCAATTTCAGGATATGGTGGAGGCTCGCTGTTTGTAAAAATACGGAATTCTGGAATAGAGTTCTACTATCGATTCAAGGTTGATGGAAGAGTTAAGTCTATTAAGATCGATAAACATCACCTGTACAAAAGTTCTGACGGGATATCGTTAGAGCAAGCCCGTGAGCAGGCAAAACTTTTATCGGAGAAAAAAGAAAAGGAAAATCCAGTTCATTTTTTGATCGATGAGCGAGAGATAAAATCCAAAAAGAAAGTACGAAAAAAAGAAGAAAAATTATATTTTGGTACATTCAAAGAAATGCTAGAGGATTTCAAAGAGATTCATGTAAAAGAAAATCTAGGATCATACTCTTCCATAAATAGTGCATTTAATGTTCATGTTTATATTCATAAAAATATTATAAATAAAAAAGCAAAAAATATAACTGAATCAGATATTTCTCATATTTTAAGAAGAATGATCTTTTGTGATCCTGACAATCCAGAAATAGAAGTCAAACGCCCAATAGTTAATAGAGTAAGATCTTATTTGTCTAGTGCTTTTGCATGGGCAAAGAAATATGATAACAGCCCTAGAAAAATCGATAAAATACCAAGATATAACATTGGCTATAATCCAGTAACCGATGTAGAGGTTCTTTCTGACTATGAAAATAAAAATGGTAAAGAACAATTTAATGATAGAGATTTATGGATACTCTGGAATCATAGTGTTGCACTCACTGGGAAAATTGGTCATATGATAAGATTGCTGTTTTCTCTTGGAGGCGTTCGTCAAGAGCACTTATTGAAATTGATGTGGAGTGATGTTTACCTTGAAGATCATCTATATCCAGCGCATATAACATTGTGTACACGTAAAGGTAGAAGTAATGAAAAAGTTTATTATACAATTCCGCTTAATAAGTTAGCAAAAAAAGAATTAAGTATTTTAAAAGATATCACAGGTGGTTGTGTGTATGTATTTGCAGGCAGGAGTAAAGCGGGAGAGAATACCAAAAAGCCCATGGCGAATAGCTTTAGCAAGCCAGTCAATAATATATTAAGGTTTATGAGAAATAATCTTAATATAGAGGACGTTTTGCGACCAACAATTGGTAGAATTAGAACAACTGTTAATACTAGATCTAAAGAGGCTAAATGCGATTCTGAAATTTTTGAGAAAATACAAATGCACAACCAAAAAAATACTATCTCTGAAAAACATTATAATAAGTACATGCATATTCATGAAAAAAAAGAGGAACTAGAAAAGTGGGAAAATTATTTAAATAAAATAATTAATAAGAAGTATGAGGATGTAACAGAGCGACTACCTGAGCAAGCTGAAAAGGAACAGGCAGGTTAATGCCTGCTATGTTTAATTACTCCAATTAGTTTTTCCTTCCCTCCAAGCAGTAACATCAATTTTCCTCCATCGAACATTTCGTGCCGAAAGGTTAATCTGCTTAGGAAATCTATCGCTCTTCATATACTTGTAGATGGTCGCTTTTCCTAAACCTGTTAAATCGATAACGGTTTTTAAATTCAGTAGAGTATCGTCTATAGCAGGTGCTTTCGTGGACAAGGCAGTAAGAATGGAATCTTCAGAAGTAATGATGGCTCCATCGTGATCAAAATAATTGATCCCATTGTTATTAAGGAACTTGTATATGGATTCGATTGAGTCTGTGTTTAGTATCTCTTTAAGAGCATTAGTTGTTATCATCATGTTAGTAATTCTTGGATAGGCAATGCACATTCATTCCCTATGATATATAAATAAGAAAAAAACCAAAAAATGTCAAATTTAAATGTCGTGTTGCAATTTAAATGATTTAATCTGTCGCTGTTATTTTAGCATTTGATGCTGGATGTTTTTTGATTTAACGAAGTTGTGATATTATATTGGTGAAAAAAATAAGAAGATCTAAAAAACGTTTAAACTGCCCATGATATAAGGTGATTTCATCTTAGTCGTAAGTAACCGACTTTGACTAGCAAGCTAGTGTCATCGGCCAAGGGTTTCACCCTTGGAACCCAAACTGAATTTTGGCATAGTGAAAACCATATCTCTTAAACTATATAATTAAGATTCTCTTATTTTTCTGTGTCCAAAAAATAGGAGAATATAATGGATAAAAAAACGACAGGTCAGCAGTTTTTTCACATCGAGACCTATGCAAAAAAGCAAAGTAGGAATAATGGCAGGGCGAGCAAAAGAAAAGCTGGTAGACAATCAAGCAAGAGTCTTGCAAAACAGGCAAACAAAGAAAGGGAAAACAGGCTAAGTGATAAAATATCGAAGCAAAGGGTAACTACTGGGATTATCAGGGAAGCTAGCAGGCAAAAGGGGTACTGTGATCATGTAGACGCTCCGCTGGAACCTGTAACCTTGTATGGAGATGACCTTTTTTCATTAGAAATTAAAATAAATAATATTTATGAAACTTATAAAAATCGTGTGGTTCAAAAAAGCGGAAAAGTTGCAGTAAGAAAAATACGAGAAGATCAACATGTTTTACTGTCCGGAGTGGCGAGTCACCCACGATTGTCAGAAGACTATTTTAGTTGTGATGTGACTAGAGAGATGGTTAGTTTTTGGTTGGAAAATACAATAGATTTTCTAAAAGAAGAATTTGGAGAGTCACTGAAGAGTGTAATTCTGCATCTTGACGAAAAACACCCTCATGTACATTTTTACTGTTTACCCGACTATTCATACGAAAATATAGATGGAAAAGAGGCTCCTATTATTAACCCATTGTCATCTATCCACAAGGGAATAAATGCTAGGAATCATGCTGAAAGAGAAGCTTCTAAGAATGGGCTTAAGGGCACATCTAAAGTAAAATTTGTTCAAGAAGCATTTGGCAAATCTATGAGTGAAATGCAAGATAGATTCCATGAGTCGGTGTCTATGAAACATGGACATGAAAGGTTTGGCCCCAAAAGAAAGAGATTTAAAGATAGTAAGGAATATAATCAATATTTAGCTGGCCAGATTGCTTTAGAGAAAGATCAGTATAGAAAAATAAAATATAGAAAAGAAAAAGAAATTCAGGATGAAATACTAGATGATAAGGTCAGGGTAAAAGAAGAGAAACTCCATGAATTTGAAAATACTATAGTTCCGAAAGCTAAGCAGAAAGCCAGAAGAGATATTCAGTCGATCAGAGATGAAGGTAAGGAAGCAATTAAAAACGAGTTAAAAAATCTCAAAGAAAAAGTAAATAAGAAAATTTCCGATGAATATTTTGAGCGTAAGAAAATCACATTTGATAAGTTAGATAGTGAAGTGGATGAAATGAGACGAAGCGCGAACTCTAAAGTTGAAAAATATGAGGCAAAGAAAAAGATAGAACTTAATCAAAAGTATGAGTATGAAGAAACGTGGATGATGCACAGAATCAACGAGATAGCAGAGGCGCTAGAGATAAAGCGTGATCTTAGCAATGAAAGATTAGAAGAGTTCTTTGATGTTGAGGTTGAATATATAGAAAAATTGAATGTAAGCAATAGAAATAAAGGAATTCAAATAAATGAATTGAAGTCAGAGAATGCAGATTTGAAGTCGGAGTTAAAAGATATTAAAGATAAATTTGAAAGGCTGAAGTCTGTTTTTGATGCTTTAAGTGAGAAATTTAATTATTTATATAATCACGGTAGAGATTCATTTGATAATATCCATGGGAAATTAAAGACAGGTATAAATAAAGTTGCTGAGATGGGTTTTTTCAAATTTTGAGATCTGCATAATAACGGTATAAAAATTAACATCAATTTCTTTCAAAGTTAGTCTAAGTGTTAAATTTCAAAAAAACCATATAATTCAATAGGTTGTATTTCTAAATAAAATGGTTTTTTTGCCTTTCATTCCGTAGGTCATTTTTTTAAATTTGACAAGTTTCGTATCGTAATTATATTTAGTTATAACCCACAAAAACAACAAGGCTGCTAGATTCTTTTTAGGAAAGTAGAGGGTCATATTATGTCGAGGGATATTTTAGAGGTTTTACTAGAAGTATTAGAAGATCAATTTGGAAAGGTGACGCAGGCAGAACTGGCTGAAGCTATTGGCGTCACTCAGGGCACAATTAGTAACTGGATGTCTAGCGGGCCTCCCAAAAATAAACTACATGAGATAGTCAACTTTTTTCAAGGTTTCCATGCATCAAACATGGTCAAACCCGTTATTGAGTTTGAAGCGATATCTCCTGTTAAAAGGGGTGAGTCATATACGTTTTTTCCTGACAAAAAGAACGTTAAGAATTTGTCTGGTAAGATAAAGGGTATAAAAGGAATTTATATTTTTTATAATAGCTCTGGGCATGCTATTTATCTTGGGAAAAGTGAAGTCTGTGTTTTTGGGGAAGCCAGAAAAAGGTTGTCTGCCCCTTTGAATTTGCCTGTGTACAATCCTAAAAAATCACACGAACCCTTGGTGGCAGAACAGGCACTTTTTATATCGGCATATTCCATTGCCGAAGTAGAAGCCATAAAAAATATTGAATCATTTATGTTGCGCGCATTCGCAAATGACTTAAATAATAAGTACAGTGGGGATTTTGATTATATCTTAGGCTGAGGTGTGGTACTTTGCTGGGATCAAAGATCCCAGCTATTTTTTAAAGGTTTCTATTTTAGCCTCCATCTTTTCAATAATAGATTTTTGCTCTTTATAAAACTCTCTGCTTTTTTCAAGCTGTCCCTCTGCGGCTGAAGCAGATTTCTGTGCTGTCATTTCATTTTCTCTGGAAATTTTAAGATCATCTTTCAAATCGGAAATTGATTTCTGCAAAATGGAAATTTCAGATTTTAAAGAACCAACCTGAACTTTCAGTTCTGAATTTGCAGCTTTGTTCTCAGCTTGGTTTTTTTTGCCCATTTCAAATTCATTTTCAAGCCTTGAAATTTCGGAAAGGAAATCTTTCTCATTAGTCTGGTATTCGCTTTCTAAGCTATCAAGCCTTGAGAGCAGCTCGTTAGCTTTTTGCCCTGTAACGTCCAGTGTTTCAAGCCATATGTCTTTAGCCAGCTTCTCACCCAGTTGGGGGATTTTTTCAGGCATATCAAATAATAATTTATTATTGCTTTTTTGATCGTTTTTCCATTTCCTGAGGATGGGGCTTATGGTTGTAAAACTACCGCCACCAAGCTTATCTCGAACCCTTTCCATTGTTGGGTTTATGTTCTCCATTATGAGACTTTCAGCCGCATTTAAAATATCTATTTCTTTTATAGCCATATCTTCTCCATTTTTGGCTTTGTATAAAATGTATGTAATATCGCCCTTTGTACAAAATATACATAGGCGACAACAATTACGTTCTATTGATTTGAAACTGATTCTATGAAGGTGAGAAAATCACATTTTAAAATGTATAAAGCCGCCTTTTATTCCCAATTCAATTCAAATATATAGATATCGTAGTAAATTTGAATATCATGGCAAATTTAATTTTTCAGGTCAGTCGGAAAGTACGATATATGACTGTTTGGGTATAATTTAACTTTCGAGTTATATCCCTTATAGTTGCGGGATTGTAGTCGCACTGAGTTCGAGTGATGAAGGACCCCAAAAAACTTATCAATAAGTCCCAAGTTTTAATGCGGGATTACTGGACAGAATCCGTCTTTAAAAAGGTTCTGGGAGAGGCTGATCATATTGTGTACAACGATGAGGGCGTGCCTTATCGTTTTTACTGGTATATAGAGACAGTGCTGCTGGCAGAGCAACACCCGGAATTTCTCAAGAAAAAAGCCAGAGAGGATGCGAAGCGGGGAAACCGTATGCCTCTATCCGGGTCTCCAGAACGATGGAAGCCTGAAGCTACAGATCAAAAAGACAATGATCAAATTTTGCTATTTAAAAAAATGATCAAAAGTGATCTGCTAACCGTGGATGTCCCTGAAGATGGAGATCTGAATGCGGTTTTTAAAGCCTGCATGGAACAGCTAAATATTAGTAATCTTTTGGTTAAGGCATCCCGCACAAGCAGCTACGAAGGCTTTCAGAGGGTCTACGGGCCACTTCGTAACCCAGAGATCAATCCCTACTGCCAACTCTACAAAAAAATTGCTGAGGTTCGGGCTGATCTGGCTTTTGAGTGTGGTGTTCACTTTTTAGCCAAACTGTACGGTGTGCCTTATGAAAAACCGTGGATTACAAAAACGGTCACAGTCCGAGGTAAAAAAATAGTCACATAAGTGTTACCGGGTAACAGTTGGGCTTTCTATTAATAAAACCCCGCAAAGCCTTTGGTTTAGTGGGGGTTTGTCGTATTTATGGTGTGTATTTTTAGAGTTGGCACGAAGGTTGTTATATGTAAGTCAGGGACATCCCTAACTTTAATAATATAAAAAAGGTGCGACATGAAAAAACAGCAAAGTGGTTTTACTCTTATTGAATTGATGATCGTTATTGCGATCATTGGTATTTTGGCGGCTATTGCTATTCCTCAATATCAAAACTACGTAAGCCGAACCAACGTTACTGCCGCAGTCACAACTCTAGCAACTAATAAAGCAGGGGTTGAGGAATACGTACTTACCTACGGCTTCTTCCCTGATAATGTAACTGCCCAAGTTGATGCTCAAGCTGACGACCCACTCGTAGCAGGAGATCAATCAGTTGCCTTCGTTCGCGGACAACGACCAGAGGATTTGGGCGTTAATCAGCCTTCGAATGGTGCAATCATCTTCGTCCCCATTAACGCAGCGAACGGAACTGGTTACTTAGAGTTCACATTTAACCGTGGTACTCCTGAAGTTAATGGTAACACCGTTCGCTTAACTAGAGGGGTCGATGGAAACTGGAACTGTACAACTATTATTGGAGCTGAGTTTGTAGGTGAAGGTTGTGCACCTTTAGCAGCTTACTAACGCGGATGGGGATAAAGGATAAAGAGATAAAAGGGGGCGGAGTCATTTATGACCTGACACCTTCCTGACTTATCTGCTTTACTCCGAAAAGGGAGCTGGTTCGCCAGCTCCTTTTTTTTGTGTTCCACATAAATATAATTTTCTATGGATAGGAAACTGGAACAAGAGATGTCATCTGGAAAGAGTAACCAAGAAAAGTAACCACTTTCCCAAACTCCAGATACAAAAAAGCCCCCGTCGTCTACGGAGGCTTCTAAGTCCTTGATATACAAGGAAAATATGGTGCCGGCACCAAGAGTCGAACTCGGGACCTACTGATTACAAGTCAGTTGCTCTACCAACTGAGCTATGCCGGCAACGGGGTGGAATATTATGGATAAGCCCTGTTTTTGTCAACACTCATCTGGCGTATGAAAGCGATCTTTTTAGCCGGAAAGTGTTTTTAATAGAGTAAGTTACCTGTTTTCTACGCGTGGCTGTCTACACCTATGCCTTTCTTCTTCATCAGTGATGGCAACATAGACATTCCTACAAAGCTGACAGCGCCAATTCTGAGGTAAATAAATGTCTCACTGGAGATCTCCTCACCACTGCACTGGCAACAGCGCCTGCCATAAAGCAGAAAGCAACAGTGCCTGGAATAATAAACAGCGTTGTAAGCAAGGAGTATGCCCAGCAGTCAGGCTGTAAGCGTAGTTCTGCACATTACGGAGTGCAGGCAGTCGATTGGCTTGATTCGTTAGATTTGTGAACTTATGGGGCTTCATATTGTCTTAACTACTTAGAATAGCTCAGCATTGTAAAGGAGTAGTATGATGCGAATATTTATTTTGATGTTATTGATTCCATTTTTTGCGCACTCGAATGAAAATTTTCATTTTACAAATGATGATTTCAACGAGATGAAATGGATGGTGTCAAATAGTTTTTCAAATAAAACTATTTTGATTATGGATGATTATGCCAAGAATCTAATTGAAGACTACCCTCCTGAAAGCCATATGCTACTAGTTCTTGGTTCGCAAAATTTAATACTAAGTGCTGCGTTATATAATCAACTAGGTAAGGGTGTTTTTAACGACTATGTTTCAGTCGCACCTTTTAGTCGATTAATGGAATATTTAGAGTCTAGCCATCAAGACAAATTTGATGATTTTATGTTGAAGGTTATTCCAAACCAAGAAACTCTAAGAGGTAGAAAGATAGTAATCACTCGTTTGCTTCAGTCTGGTATTAACATGATTGAATTGTCTGGACGGATCAAGAATTATTTAGACGAAAATGGGATTAGCTCTGGCTTTGATTTCTATTTTTCATGTAACAAATATGATATCTATGACTATTTTCATCATCTGCAGGATTCTGTCAATATTCGTTATGATGAAGATTATTTGGAATCTTGCGCTTTTAACGATTATCTGGAATCAACTTTCAAATATAATATTTATTATCCAATCTACCTTGATAAAGTTGGAAATCACTTTTTCAAAGAATGGAAAGGTTGGGAGATTAATCCATTGTTCCAAAAGCTGGTCGGTTTTTACAAATATAAAATTACTACTCTTCGAGATCTATGAGAATCATGATGATGAAACGTTAGAAGCTTTCTCGCCGAGGAGATCTGCGAGGAGGCGAACAGCTTCTTTACGGAACTCTTCGATATAAACAGGGTTTCTGTGTCTGGCATTGGGCACATCCTGATTAGACAATGATCTAACTTGGCAGGGTGCCCGCAGTTCGTGGATAACTCTAAATCTAACGCCTGCGTTTCGGAAAATTGAAGCGCAGCGGAAGTTTTTCCGAAACATGCGCTTCTTACGCTCTTTCTAGATACCAATCAAGTATGAAAATATCAGGTATATGAGTGGTGAAAATTAATCACTTTAAACTATACATTCCTTTAAACATACCCGACAGCCAGCTAAAAGGGATAAGGCGACGCAGCAAGTTCATGATTTTGGCATCAACAGCCATATTTTGCTTCATATCGGGTTTTTTCTTTTCAACGATAATGAATAGTTTTTGTGCGATTTTTTTTGGTGTCGCTAATGCACTGGAGTTATTAGATGCTTCACTCATAGAGTCTAAGTTATCGATATGTTTTTGATAAAAGGCTTTACCCTTATCGGGCATACTAGAATACGCCTGTGATGCGTCCGTGGTTTTTTTCAGAAGTGGTGTTTTCGTCACACCCGGTGAGGCCGAAATCACGTGGATATCCAATAGGCCAAGATCATAATACATGGCCTCGCTAAGGCCGATAATGGCAAATTTTGAGGCGTTATAGGCGCCGTTAAAAGGCTGACCCAAAATACCAGCCCACGAGGTTATATTTACCACTCTGGATTTTATACTATTGTGTTCATTGAATTTTTTCATCAACGGAATACATTTTTGCGTCAAATTCATAACACCCCAAACGTTAACATCCATAACGTAGCGCATTTTTTTCTCATCAGCATATTCAAACGGAGCCGTGTAAGTGATGCCCGCGTTATTAATCAGTGCATAGAGGCCATTTTCACCTAGAGATGTAGAAATGGTTGCAACTGCTCGCTCGACACTTTCTGGAATCGTAACATCAAGCTTAATAGGGGTGACATTTTCGAGTAGTGCTAAAGATTTCGCATCATTCTCATTTCGGTAACCTGCAAAAACCTTATAGCCTTTTTGTGAAAAAAGTTTAGCAGTCTCAGCACCTATTCCGGAGGATGCTCCGGTAATTAAAATCGATTTTTTCATCTTTGTTCCTCGCTATTTTTATTTCGACAAATATACGTATCACTTACATCGAATTTTACTTTTTCATAAATGATCTGAAGTAGTAAAAATGGTCACTGATTGCGCAACTTCTGTTTGCTCATATTTTTCAGGGCTTAAATAACCCAGAGTGCTATGCCGACGAGTGCGATTATAATCCACTTCAATGTATCCAAACACGGTCTGGCGCATTTGCTCACGATTGACCATCGGTTCACAGAGCACTGCTTCCACCTTCAGTGAATGGAAGAAGTTTTCCACACAGACCCACTGTGTCAGGATAGTTGTCCCAACCATCGCCCTTGCGGCTCATGCTTTGCAACAGGCTATGCTCTTTCAGCAAAATCCTGAGTGTATCAGCGCAATATTGGCTGCCGCGGTCACTGTGGAAAATAACACCTTCCGGGAATTTTCGTCGCCAGAGTGCCATATCCAAAGCGTTGCAAACAAGATCAGCCTTCATTGTGGTACTCATGGACCAACTGTTAACACCAACCGATGACCTTTCTGGAAAACAGGTCGATAACAACGGGAGTTGAACCTGAACCAAAGTGAGTCAGCTTTCAAGATGAGCAGCTGATTTCCAGCTCTCCAGCCCAACCGGGCGGGAGTTCAGCATAGCTTTCGTAGTCTGGTTGCTCATCAAAAGGTTTTTGCATAATGGTGAACAAGGTTTCTATTTCGCTGTATTCTCCAACTTCCGCTTTATCAATGGCGATCTGCAGCAAATGATTGCGGAGTATATATTTTGGGTTAGAGGCTAGCATTCCAGCACGAATATCTTGCTCTGCACGACCTTCCTGGTTTAATCGCCGTTGATAGATTCGATACCATCTTCTGAACTTCTCCCTATCCACAAACAGATTTTCAACAGAGTCATCACAAAGTGAACGGAAGAAAATTGTGTAATCCGTTTTCTCTTCCTGCATCTGCTGAAAGATTTGATCTATAAGTGTGCTGTCGCTCTCATCGGCCGTAGCAAAACCAAACTTGGCCCGCAGAAGAATCGAATACTTTTCAGCAAAAAACTTTGGGTAGGTTTTCAAAATAGCTTGAGCGGATTCCTGACCTCCAGGGAGAATTGGCAACAAAGCCTGAGCCAGAGCCGTACAGTTCCAGTAACCAATATCTGGCTGGCGGCTAAATGCATAACGCCCCTGCCAGTCGGAATGATTACAGATATGCTGGGCATCAAAGCCATCAAGAAAACCGAAAGGTCCATAATCAATGGTAAGTCCGAGGATCGACATATTGTCAGTATTCATCACGCCATGACACCAGCCTACAGATTGCCATTGGGCAATTAGCTCGGCAGTGCGTTTGACTGCTTCTGTGAAGAGCAACTCAACACGATTTTCTTCGTTTTTCCATTCCGGGAAGTGCCGTTGAATCACGTAATCAACCAACGCCTGTAGAGCGTCGTATTGTTTTGTATAACTGAAGTATTCGAAGGTACCAAAACGTACGTGACTTTCTGCCACACGAATCATTGCGGCACCGGTTTCTGTTTTTTCCCTGTAAACCAGTGTTTCACTGTCAATCATGCACAGTGAACGTGTTGTAGGAATACCTAGATTGTGCAGAGCTTCACTGCACAGGTATTCACGAATGGTGGATCGCAATACCGCACGGCCATCACCATTCCTTGAATAGGGAGTAAGCCCTGCACCTTTTATTTGCAGGTCATAGAGAGTGTCGTCACTCTTGGTGGCTTCTCCCACAAGAATTGCTCGTCCATCCCCAAGTCTGGGCACCCAGCTGCCAAATTGGTGGCCTGCGTAAACCATGGCGATTGACTGAGAATTTTTAGGCAGGTTTTTACCATTACAGAACTGTACAAAGTCTTCATCAGAAAACGAGGCATAACCCAGCTGCTCAGCCAGAGACTGGTTTCGATGAACCAACCTTGGCTGCTCCAACGGCTGCGGGACAACATTGGAGGAAAATGTCGCACCCAATTGTGCGTAGGTATTCACCAAATTCATATGCATATACTTCATAAAATGGATCATACGCACAAACCGAAGCAACAACTAAAAAATTAAAGATTTTCTCCGAAAATCTATAGTGTCCAGACGTTGAAATCAGAGCTCTAATATATGTTTGGTATGTATGGTTTTTTCTCGAACAATGGGCATATCCCCGTAGCTGAGAGCATATTGCGAATGACAAACCTTTTAGAACTGGATCTTGCTCTCGTACACAACACCGATTCTGCGTAACTTCAGTTATGGAAGATGATACGGAAGCCCTGGACAACTTTGCAACCATCGCCCCTCAGATGGTTCTGATCTCGAAAGATCCTGAGCAGCCGGTAGCAATAAACAGTGCTCTGGGAAATTACGATTTTGAACAGGCTCTTTCTCTGGTGAATACATTTATGAAAGAGCACGGAATGACTCCGACAATAAGTGAGCAGTAAAAGGGGCGAATATGCTTTCTGTGCAAAATGTGCAGGTCGTACCTGTTGTTGATGACACCCCGGAAAATATTGATGTTCTGAGGAAGATTCTTCAACCTGAGTTTCGAGTGAAGGCTGCCCTCAAGGGTAATAAAGCCATAAAAATTGCTCAGGCTATGCCTCAACCAGATTTGATACTGTTGGATATTGTTATGCCAGATATCGACGGTTACGAGGTATGCCGACTGCCTATGTACGGGACCATACATGTCCCGTACATAGGTATGAAAACGAAAGTCATATCAAAACGCGTGGTCTGCAGGGTGATAAAAAGCAGAGTTACCGAGCCAAACACAGCAAACCGATAGTTGATGACATCTTTACCTGGTGCCATCAACAGCGCCAGAGGTTGGATCTCACACCCTCCTCACCATTTACAAAAGCACTGACTTATCTGCATAACCATGTCGAACAACTTGCTGTTTATCTGAGTGATCCGGATGTCCCGATTGACACCAACCACGTTGAAAGAAACTTGCGTTGCATACCAATGGGCCGTCGAAACTGGTTGTTCTGCTGGACAGAGCTGGGCGCAGAAGATGTTGGTGTTATCCAAAGTTTGTTGATGACCTGTCGCTTACAAGGTGTCCCCGCTTACACTTGGCTCATCGATGTGCTTCAGCGTGTCAGCCAACACCCGGCCAACCGTGTTGAAGAGCTGACACCAAGACTGTGGAAAGAAAAGTTTGCTGCTGAGCCTTTACGATCAGATCTACAGCGTTAAAGCGATAACGGGCTGGAATGATCGGTTACTTATGTTTCAAGTGAGTTTTGGTTTAGCACTTAAAGGTTAATCCTTATGAAGCTTGAATTTTACTTTGCTTGCTGCGATGGTAACTGCTGTATCCTGTTGATCAGCCTTGCTGAGAACCTCAAGAGCGCAGACTAGCTGTTTAACAGTTAGCTGGTCAGCGTTTGCTGCCGCACATATTTTATTAGCCACTTTGCTTGCTGCGATGGTAACTGCTGTATCCTTTTG
>NZ_CAMZOG010000094.1 GCF_947331445.1 Parendozoicomonas sp. Alg238-R29
TGGTTACGGGTCGACAGGGTAGGCGAATTACGAATCATTGAGGCGATAGGATTAGATGAAAACCTTTAGCGCTAAAGCAGAAACCGCACGGCGTGACTGGTACGTCGTAGATGCGGAAGGTAAAACTCTGGGCCGTTTGGCTACCGAGATTGCTACCCGTCTGCGCGGAAAGCACAAGCCAGAATTTACTCCTCACGTTGATACTGGCGATTACATCGTTGTTGTTAATGCTGAGAAAGTGCGTGTGACTGGTAACAAGTCTTCTGACAAAATGTACTACCGTCACTCTGAGTTCCCTGGTGGCCTGAAGTCCATGAGCTTCGACAAGCTGATTGCCCATAAGCCTGAGCGTGTAATCGAACTGGCTGTTAAAGGCATGATGCCTCGTAATCCTCTGGGTCGCGCGATGCAGCGTAAGCTGAAAGTTTACGCTGGTACTGAACATCCGCACGCTGCACAACAGCCTCAGAAACTGGATATCTAACGGGGGATACTATGTCTGTTACTCAGAACTACGGCACTGGTCGTCGCAAGAACTCTACCGCACGTGTATTCCTGCGCGCCGGTACTGGTAGCATCAGCATCAACGGTCGTTCTCTGAACGAATACTTCGGTCGTGAAACTTCTCGCATGGTTGTTATGCAGCCTCTCGAGCTGGTTGAAATGACTGAAAAGTTTGATCTGAAAATCACTGTAAAAGGCGGTGGTGCTTCTGGACAAGCTGGCGCCATCCGTCACGGTATCACCCGTGCACTGATGGATTACGACGAGACCCTGCGTGGTGCTCTGCGTAAGGCTGGCTACGTGACTCGTGACGCTCGTATGGTTGAACGTAAGAAAGTGGGTCTGCACAAGGCGCGTAAGCGTCCTCAGTACTCCAAACGTTAATACCTGCTTGCACATACCTTCGGGTATGGCGATCGGAAAATGCCTAACTATTGGTTAGGCATTTTTTTTGTGCCTGAAAAAAGAAAAACCATAAAAAATGCACGGTTATGGGAATTTTGATGAAGTTTCTCCATTAACATTTCGGCATAAACCCTATATTATCTCGGTCTGCACGTAGGGTGATGGGGTGAAGCCTGTTACTTGTTTATAAATAAGAAATTAACTGCCATGCCCTTCGTCCAAAATCGGCAGGCATGCCGTACAAGCAATAACCCTGATGGGGAGAAAGCCGAATGAGTCAAGACGGCGTAAATGTGGGTCGGCGCCGCTTCCTTATAGGAGCTACATCGGTTGTCGGCGCGGCGGGAGCCGTGGGGGTCGCGACACCGTTTGTTAAGTCCTGGAATCCCAGTGCTAAAGCGAAAGCTGCCGGTGCACCAGTAGAACTTAACATCGCCAAGTTGGAAGAAGGCCAGCAAATTGTTGCAGAATGGCGGGGTAAGCCCGTTTTCGTTGTGCGGCGAACAAAAGATATGCTGGAAAATATTCGCAAGGATGACAAGAAAGTTGCCGATCCAGCGTCTAATAATTCCGAGCAACCTGAATATGCCAAGAATGAGTACCGTTCCAGAAAGCCAGAAGTTCTGGTTCTGATCGGTATTTGTACGCACCTTGGATGTTCTCCAAAGTACCTCCCGGAAGTTGTTCCAATGGACTTCGATCCTACATGGAAGGGTGGATATCACTGTCCCTGTCATGGTTCCAAGTTCGACCTTGCCGGGCGCGTCTATAAAGGAGTTCCTGCACCAACTAACCTGGTGGTTCCTCCTTACTCCTACAAGAGCGATAACGTGATGGTGATCGGTGTTGATGAGGAGAATGCCTGATGGGACCAAAACTGCTTGCATGGATTGATGAGCGTTTTCCGCTCACATCTACCTGGGAGGCGCATCTCTCAAAGTATTACGCGCCGAAAAACTTTAATTTCTGGTACTTCTTTGGTTCGTTGGCGCTACTGGTTCTCGTTAATCAGATTCTAACCGGTATCTGGCTCACTATGAGCTATGTGCCAAGTGCTGAAGCGGCCTTTGCCTCTGTTGAATACATCATGCGAGATGTGGAATACGGCTGGTTGCTGCGTTATATGCATTCGACCGGTGCTTCGGCATTCTTTGTTGTTGTTTATATGCATATGTTCAGAGCGTTGCTTTACGGTTCTTATCAAAAGCCCCGTGAGCTGATCTGGATCTTTGGCATGGCTATTTATCTGGCGCTGATGGCGGAAGGCTTTATGGGCTACCTGCTGCCTTGGGGGCAAATGTCCTACTGGGGTGCACAGGTAATCATTTCGTTATTTGGTGCTATTCCTGTTATTGGTGCAGACCTGCAGCAGTGGGTGCGTGGTGACTTTCTGATTTCCGGAATTACCCTGAACCGTTTCTTTGCTCTGCATGTTATTGCCTTGCCAATTGTTATTCTTGGCTTGGTGGTGATGCATTTGGTGGCGCTGCACGAGGTTGGTTCCAACAACCCTGACGGTGTTGAGATCAAGAAGCATAAGGACGAAAACGGTAAGCCTCTGGATGGCATCGGTTTCCACCCTTACTACACAGTGAAGGATATTGTTGGCGTTATCGTGTTCCTGTTTGTGTTCTGTGCGGTGATCTTCTTCTTCCCAGAGATGAATGGTTATTTCCTTGAGCACGCAAACTTCGAACCGGCTAACGGGCTTAAGACGCCTGAGCATATTGCGCCTGTATGGTACTTCGGAGCGTTCTACTCCATCCTGCGAGCTATTACCTTCAGTATCGGGCCGATTGATGCCAAGCTGCTGGGTGTCATCTTTATGGGGGCGGCCATTGCCATCCTGTTTGTGCTTCCATGGCTGGACCGCAGTCCTGTGAAATCCTGGAGATATAAGGGGCCAATCTTCCGCACCCTGATTATCTTGTTTGCTATCGACTTTATTCTGTTGATCTGGTTGGGAACCAAGCCTGCTACAGAAACCTATACCCTGATGGCTCAGCTTGGCACGGTGTTCTATTTCGGCTTCTTCCTGTTGATGCCGTTTTACTCTGCCATGGAAAAAACGAAGCCAGTACCTGAGAGGGTGACCGGATGATGAGAAGAATAAATATTTTCAGCAAAGTCATTGCTGCTCTTGTTCTTGTTCTGCCGATGGGGGCGTTTGCTGCAGGCTCTGGTTATCCGTTGGATAAAATGGATGTCAATGTAGCCGACAAGCCGTCTCTCCAGCGTGGTGCCAAGCTGTACATGAATTATTGCTATGGCTGTCATGCGACCAGTTTCCAGCGTTATGAGCGAGTGGCGGATGATCTTGGTATTCCTCATGATCTGATGATGGAAAACCTGATGCCGGCTGGTGGAAAAATTGGCGATCTGATGAAGACCGGAATGGAGCCAAAAGAGTCAAAAGCCTGGTTTGGTGCGACTCCGCCGGATTTGACTCTGGTTGCAAGAGTTCGGGGTACAGACTGGCTATACACTTATCTGCGGACTTTCTACCTTGATCCCAAGCGCCCTTGGGGTGTGAATAACAAGGTCTTCCCGGATGTGGGTATGCCTCACGTATTGCTGGAGCTTCAGGGGGCGCAGGTTGATACCTGTGGTGGTGAGGTTGCACAGCGTGACACTCTAACCGGTGAAAAGCTTTGTGGACTGGAGCCAGATCCTTCAATTAAGGGAGCCATGACCCCGGAAGAGTATGATCAGGCTATGTATGACTTGGTGAATTTTCTGGCATACAGTGCTGAGCCAATGCAGCTGGAACGTCAGCGTATCGGCTGGTATGTACTGCTATTCCTGATAATTTTCCTTATTCCTGCCTATTTGCTGAAGCGGGAATACTGGAAGGACGTTCACTAACTCCTATAATCTGATAGAATTTCAGATTGGCGCGTAATCACAGGTTGATTGCGCGCGTTTTTGTTTCACGATATTACCTTCAGGTGGGGCTAAATAGATGGGCGTAGTCGCCAAGCGATCCTCAATGACTTTCTACTCCGATCCGGCGGACCATTACTGCCATCGGGTTCGTATTGTTCTGGCGGAGAAGGGGGTGGCTGTCGATATTCAGGACGTTGATACCGACGCCCTGCCTCAGGAACTGGCTGATATTAATCCATACAACACTGTTCCAACCCTGGTTGACCGTGATCTGGTTTTGTATGAGTCTGGTGTGATGATGGAGTATCTGGATGAGCGTTTCCCGCACCCGCCTCTGCTGCCTGTGTATCCTGTTACCCGTGCACAAAGCCGTTTGATGATGCACCGTATCCAGAAAGACTGGTGCAATTTGGCAGATGTTATTCTGAATCCTGCCAGCAAAGACGCTGCAGTCACTAAGGCTCGTAAAGAGCTTCGCGAAGGTTTGACTGGCATTTCTCCGATCTTTGCTGAAAAACCTTTCTTCCTGAGTGATGAATTTACTCTGGTTGATTGTTGTGTTGCTCCTGTGCTCTGGCGTCTTCCTGTTCTTGGTGTTGAATTGCCTAAGCAGGCAAAGGACCTTCAGGCTTATGCTGATCGCTTGTTTGAGCGTGAATCCTTCCTTGAAAGCCTCTCTGAGGTAGAAAAGGAAATGCGAGTCTAAGAGGCTTTCTTGTTTTACACTGAAGGGAGTGTGCTAGTGACACTCCCTTTTTTATTGGTTTCGGAGTTGCTCCATGAGTATGACAAGCAGTCGCCCCTACATTATCCGGGCACTGTATGACTGGATTGTTGATAACGAGTGTACGCCCTACCTGCTGGTGGATGCGCTGTGGCCAGGTGTATTTGTTCCGCCGGGTTTTGCTGAGGATGACCAGATTGTTCTGAATGTCTCTCCTGTGGCGGTGCGCGAATTGAGCCTTGAGAATGATGCGGTTTCTTTCTCTGCGCGCTTTAACGGTAAATCTTGTGATGTTTATGTGCCAGTTGCCAGCGTAATGGCAATTTACGCCCGTGAAAATGGCCAGGGTATGGTGTTTGAAATGGAGCCCCGCCCGGAAGAGGAGGCGGCGGAAGAGGTAAAGTCTTCGATATCAGAAGCGCCTTCTCTGGAGTCCCTCAGGCCTGTTGCTTCAGCTCCCAAGAGTGATGGCGAAAGCTCTTCGGATGAAAAAGAGAAAGGCAAAGGGAAGGGTCGCCCATCTCTGAAAATTGTGAAGTAGGCTCATTTTAGTGAGTCTTTTCAAGGCATAAAAAAGTCCGCATCAGCGGACTTTTTTATGCTTGTAAGAAATGGCTTTGTAATCAGCGGATGTATTCAAAAACCTTAACGATCTTTTGTACGCCATAGGATTCACGGGCAAGGTTTACAGCTTGCTGTGCTTCTTCTGGGGTGACCAGTCCCATCAGATAAACAGCGCCATTTTCAGTGATGACTTTTACCCGGGAGGATGGAAACCCGGATGTGCTGATCATGCGCCCCTTGATTTTTGATGTGATCCAGCTGTCACTGGAGCGAGTCAGGCGTGTGGTTGGTCCAGCAATTTCCAATTCGTTATAGACTTTCCGTACTTTCAGGGTCTGTTTGGCAACTCTTTCAGCCTGAGCTTTGAGTTCCGGGGTTGCAGTCTGTCCTGTAAGTAAAACGTAGCCATTGAAGCTGACCACAACCACGTGATTATTTTTGAAATCCGGATTGGACTTTTCGATATTTACCGAGGTTACGGTTTCTATGCTTTGATCATCGATCCAGGCGCCGAAGCTCCGGCTGCCGGGGTTTTCTTGAATTGGACCTTCATTTATGGCGGAAATGGTTGCAGTGCACCCGGTTATCAGGGATAAGCTGATGGCAAGTATGGGAAGTAAAGCTTTCACAGATATGTATTCCTTTCGTCAGTGTGGAAATGCTGTTCTTAGCTCTTATATTAGAGCTGCGTTTCCTGTCTGTGGTGTTCTCTTTACTCGTCGCTACCGAACAGGTAGCCATCAATTAGGTCGCACAGGCAGTGAAGAATGAGCAGTTGAACTTCCTGTGTGCGAGGAACTGAATTGCTTGGGGTGCGAATTTCCACATCTTCTGAATGAAGAAGGCGAGCACAATTGCCGCCATCCATTCCAGTGAGGGCAACTACGGTCATTTCTCTGTCGTGAGCGGCCTGGATGGATTGGACCAGATTTGGTGAGCGACCGCTGGCGGAGATGAGCAAAAGGATATCACCAGGCTGGCCAAGGGCACGTATTTGTTTGGAGAAAATTTCGTTGTAACTGTAGTCACAGGCTATAGATGTAAGTGTTGATGTGTCTGTCGTCAGTGCAATAGCTGGCAGGCTGGGGCGTTCTCGTTCAAACCGGTTTAACAGTTCAGAAGAAAAGTGTTGAGCAACTGCAGCAGAGCCACCATTTCCGCAAATGAGGATTTTACCTTCGTTCACAAGGGAGTGAACCATTAGCTCGGCAGCTTGGGCAATAAAGGGTGGCAGCTCTTCGGCTGCACGTATCTGGGCGTCAATGCTATCGGAGAAGTGGCTGGTTATATGGTCAAGCATGTCACTAGGTCCTGGTGATCCACTTTCGTCCGGGAATGACTCTTCTCTCAGACAGATAAACTTATGTTAATAAAAACCAGGTTAATAAAGGCTGGTTTAGTTGATGTTACAGGAGTCAGGGGCCAAAGGCATTCCTGATCCAGTCCACCTGATGGTTGCGGCCACGATTCGCATCCGGTTGGATCGAGATTATATCAAAGCGGCACGGCTGTTTGTCAGTGAGATTAAAGGTCTGCAAATAGTGCTCGGCAGTGCGGTTTAAGCGCAATTGCTTCCGATAATCCACAGATTCTGCCGCAGAACCGAAGTTCTGTGATTGCCTGAATCTCACTTCCACAAAGACAAGAGTGTCTCCGTCCTTCATGATCAAATCAAGTTCGCCTGTCTTGCAGGCATAATTTCTTTCGCAAAGTTTCAATCCATTACTTTGCAGGTAAGTCAGGGCAAGGTCTTCGGCTGCCTTGCCCGTTTGGTTTTTAACTTTCGTTTTCCAGAACATTTTGGCTGCGCTCTGGGTGTAGGCTCATTTCTCTGCTTAATGGTGCAGGATGACCATTGCGGAAGTATTGCCAGCTAAGCTCGCGTTTAACTTCTTTGCTGGGAGGAATGGTGAGTGTACCTGTCGCGCCAAAGAGTTGAGCGCCTTCTGATTTTGCCATTTGCTCAAGTCGTGGATAAATGCGCCAGGCGTCTGAGCCCAGGGCGTAAAGTGGAGTGAGTGGTCCCTTGCTTTCCTGCCAGGTATTCTGAATTGATTCTTTCAGTGGTGAGCTTTGACCCGCAAGCCAGGGCATGAGTGGGATGCGGACATCGTTAAGGTCACGGTTCTGAACGGGGTCTACCTGCCCGTTATACATGGTTGAAATAGTGTAAACCGGCAGGTTGTAGGCGAAATAGAAATCCAGTGCTGGTTTTAGCTGTCTTCCTTGTGTGGGAGAGCCGGCAATAAAGATCATGTCTACATCTTCTCTGCGGCGAGGGGTGTAATCCAGTCGTTCTCCAAGAAGGCGGGTCAGGCTGTTCGCGCGCTTAAAGCTTTCATTCACCAATAAGGCTTCGCTGGCCGCGGTGTTGTAGTCGCCTTTGTTGTTAAAAGTGTATTGACTGAGAACTTTGCCTCCCAGTTCTTCCCAGATTTGGCTGAAGCTTTCGCTGATTCTGGTTCCCCAGCTGGAATCCGGAGTCATGACGATAGGGTTGCGATAGCCATCTTGCCAGGCGCGTTCGGCAGCTTGAGAGGCTTCCAGTTCTGAGGCTAGGCCAAACTGGTAAACAGAGGGTTGATTCACTGGCTCGGACACCTGGTTCAGGATCAGCCAAGGTATATTGACGTCATGGCTGGTTAGGCTTCGGCTGGCTATGCTTCGGCGCAGTGGGCCAATCAGCATTTCTGCACCTTCGTCCTGAGCTCTGCGGGCCAGTTCGGCAGGGTTCTGAGTGCCTTCTGTGTCATAAAAAACAATCTCTGGCAGTTGACGGCTGCTTTGTGGGTTTTGGCTGGAATTTTTGAGAGCTTGATAGTAGCCGGCCATAAAGCCATCTCGTACAGCCTGGCCTGCGCTGGCTTGAGGGCCGGTTAACGGTAACAGCAGGGCAATGAGTTTTGGCTGGTAAGGTGGTGTTTCCTGCAGGGTGACAATGGCTGCTGGTGTGTTTCTCTGCGCGGCTGTGCCATTCCAGCGCGTTTGCCACCGTTTAAGGTCGGCCAGTTGCAGTGCGAGTTCGTTGGGGCTGCGGTAAATTTGTGCGAGTTCCAGCCAGGGTTGCAGGCTTGTTTCCTGATTTGTTGCAAGAAGAAAGCTGAGTTCTTCGCTGTCTTCCTGCAGAATGCTCGTCCACAGTTGTTGGTAAAGCACAGGAGTGGCCGGAATTGCAGGGTTGTTGGCCGCTAGATTCCAGTTCAGGATAGCGTCGCCATACCGGCCTTCCAGATCTGCCAGGCGAGCGCTCAGGGTATCAAATTCATACTGGTGGGTGGCTAATAGAGTGTTTCTGTTTATTGCGTTTAGCCACTGGTGTGCTGTCTCTGCTGTATTATTCTCCAGCTGTACCCAGACTTGTGTAAGCAGAAATTGATCCTGTTGTTGCCTGTTAAAGCTTGTCTGGTCAATCAGATCAAGCAGGTCGGCAGCCCGGGAGATATTGCTGCTTTTGAAATAATCTGCCGCTTGCAGGTAGAGTCGGCTGCGCTCAGGCTCCCGGGCACGGGTTGCCCTTATCAGAAGTGTATTGATATCTGCAGTCTGCGTGGGCTTTGCTTCAGACTGTTTGAAAGTGCTGTCGACCCTGGGGGTGGATGTGCAAGCTGTCAGAATTGTCAGGGGAAGCGCCAGCAGTAGTATCTTGGCCCAGGAGTGTGGATTCACGATGTTTGGAGCCCTTTCTGGCGAACAAGGTTGAAAAGTTTGGTAGGGATTCTAACTGAGACATGGGTATGGCTCCAGATGCCCGGGTTGAATGTTTTGTATTTTGGTTTTTTATTGAGCGAGTGATATGAGTGAAAATTCAGGTGCTGGCACCCTTTATATAGTGGCCACTCCAATTGGGAACCTTGGTGATCTCTCTCCCAGAGCAAAAGATGTCCTGATGTCCGTGGATGTTATCGCTGCAGAAGATACCCGTCATACCAGTCGTTTGCTGAGTCATTTCGGGATCAAACGCCCGCTTCTGGCTTGTCATGATTACAATGAGCGCGGGAGGAGTGAGCAGATTGTTCGGCGGTTACAGGATGGGGAATCTATAGCTCTGGTGTCTGATGCGGGTACGCCACTGATTTCAGATCCTGGTTACCATCTTGTAAATGCTGTACGTGAAGCTGACCTGAAGGTTGTGCCGATTCCCGGTGCCTGTGCCATGGTGGCAGCTTTGAGTGTTTCAGGTATGCCTTCTGATCGCTTTTTCTTCGAAGGTTTTCTGCCCGCCAAGGGGGCTGGGCGTCGAAAGCGCATGACTGAACTGGCTGATTTTCCTCATACCTGGATTGTATATGAGTCGCCTCATCGTATTGTCGATATGCTTGATGATATGGCTCAGGAGCTGGGGGGAGATCGTCGATTGGTTCTCGCAAGGGAGCTGACGAAAACCTTTGAAACTGTACTTTCAGGAACGGTGTCTGAACTTCAGGATATTCTTGCGGAAGATGAAAATCAGCGTCGTGGTGAATTTGTTGTTCTGGTTCATGGAGCCGAAAAACCCGAAATTCTGGATGATGGTCTTTCAGAGGAGGCACGGCGCACTCTGGGGGTGCTTGTTAGGGAGCTTCCTATGAAGCAAGCCAGCCAGATTGCTTCTAAGTTAACTGGCGTAAAATCCAAATTGCTTTATAAGGCAGGCTTGGCAATGAAGGGTGATTGACGCTTATTCGGGAGGCAGGGGGAGCCATTGCAGGCTTGCCAGGCCTTCGATGCAGATTTCAACGGCCAGCGCTGTCACGATCAGCCCCATTATTCTGACAAGCACTGCGGTGCCGTTTTCTCCAAGCAGCTTATATATGTGTGGTGCGAGCCGGAAAATCATATAAGTCAGAATCAGTACTGTGCACATGAGTAGTGCGGTTATAGCCTGTTCTTGAAAGGTGTGGGTACGGTTGTCTGTCAGAATGATGATTGCGGTCAGTGCGCCGGGGCTCGCCAATGAAGGAACGGCTAGCGGAAATACTGCAACGTCGTGTCCGGGTTCCTGATAGCCAGAATCCTGCTCTTCCAGTTCGGGGTGAAAGATCATTTTCAGCCCGTATAAAAACAGAACGAGTCCTCCTGCAATCTGAAAGGCTCCCAGCCGAATGCCGATGGTGTGCAGAAGTGCCTGCCCAGTCAGAAGAAAGGCAAAGATAATGAGCGCGCTGTAAGTGACGGCTTTCAGCGCTGTTGATGTCTTCTTCGCATTGGTGAATTTGCGAGTAACTGTCAAAAATATAGGCAGGCTGCCAATAGGGTCAATCACTGCAAATAGAAGAACAAAGTCGTGTAGTAACTCTGAAGGCATTCCGGGCGCTTGTTGTTTGGGGGAGAAACGAGATTAGTCGAAATACGGGCTTGAGGTGAGGTAAGCCTTCCGGTATTGTTCGCCATCCGCAAGATGGCCGGGCAGTCGCTGGTCGTTTGTTATCTTTGATAATAAGCAGCTGGAGGAAAGTCCGGGCTCCACAGGGCAGGGTGCCAGGTAACGCCTGGGAGGCGAAAGCCTACGGAAAGTGCCGCAGAGAGTAGACCGCCTAAGTCAGTCGTAAGATTGGCCGGTAAGGGTGAAAGGGTGCGGTAAGAGCGCACCGCGTGACTGGCAACAGTTCATGGCAGGGTAAACCCCACTCGGAGCAAGACCAAATAGGAATTCATTGGCGTGGTCCGCGCTGAATTCGGGTAGGTCGCTTGAGGTGTGTGGCGACATGCATCCCAGATGAATGGCTGTCAGGGCTTCTTTTGAAGCTTTACAGAACCCGGCTTATAGGCCATCTTGCGGACACTTCTTCTTTTGTGTGATAGCAGTTTTCAACATGTTATCGCCATTTGGATGGCTTATTTCCCAATTCTTTTCGAGTATTCTCCCTCGGCTGACGGTGTTCGGTGCTGATGAGATGGTTATTTGTTGATTAACCAAAATCTCACTATGTTCTGGCAGGCTTTTCTTTTTGTTAGCTTTTCCATTTTTAGCCACTTCTAATGCCAATTTTTAATTCCTTGATTTTACAGGTTTTTATTCGAAATCGATGATTTTGGTCAGGGTTTTGCGTATTTCTATAGTGTGATACAGTGGGTGAAAGTGGATAAATGTGGAACAATCTGGGGTGGTAGTTCCAAAAGGTGGAGGTTTTTGTGTTTCGCGGCGTAAATGCTCTTAACATGGATGCGAAAGGACGGTTGGCTGTGCCGACACGTTATCGCTCTGTGTTGTCTGAGTGTTGCAGCGGACACTTGGTCGCCACTATTGATACGGAAGAGAAATGTCTTCTGATTTACCCGGTTGATGAATGGGATGCCATTCAGGCCAAGATAGAAGCCCTCCCTAGTTTTCACCCCGCGACCCGCAGAATTCAACGTTTGCTGATTGGCCATGCTACGGATCTTGAAATGGATGGCAATGGCCGTGTACTGATTCCGCCCCTGTTGAGAGAGTATGCCGGTTTGCAGAAGAAGACTGTGCTGCTTGGGCAAGGGAAGAAGTTCGAGCTTTGGGATGAAGAGTGTTGGAATGAGAGGCGTGATGCTTATCTTCGGGAATCCGGAGAAGATGATGCCACACCTGATGAATTACAGACGCTTTCGTTGTAAATGCGCCGTTACAGAACGACGTTGAAGAGTTTATGAGCAAGAAATTTCAGCACAAAACTGTCCTCCTTGATGAGGCGGTTGATTGTTTGGTGGCGGATAGCAACGGTCACTACATAGACGGAACATTTGGTCGAGGTGGGCACAGCCGTTTAATTCTGTCCCAACTTGATAACGAAGGGCAGTTGACAGGGATTGATAAAGACCCAGTGGCTGTAAGTGTGGCGCAGGAGCTTGAACAGGAGGATGGCCGTTTTCGTATCTGCCATGGCTCCTTTGCCCAGATAAAAGAATTTGCTGGTGGCGAAAAAGTTGATGGTATTCTGCTGGATTTAGGGGTTTCTTCCCCACAGTTGGATGATGCCGGACGCGGGTTCAGCTTCCAGAATGATGGCCCTCTGGATATGCGCATGGATACCAGTCGGGGCATGAGTGCCGCAGATTGGCTGGCGGTTGCCAGTGAAGATGAAATCACCGATGTCATTAAACGGTTTGGTGAAGAGAAATTTGGCCGGCGTATGGCGAAGGGGATTCTGGAAGCCCGCGAGCAGGCGCCAATAACAAGAACGGCGCAGCTGGCAAAAATTATTGCTGATGCGAACCCGGTCTGGCCTAAAAAGATTCATCCGGCCACTAAGGCGTTTCAGGGTATCCGGATTTTTATCAACAGTGAGCTTGATGATCTGGAGCGGTTAATGGAAGACAGTCTTGAGCTGCTCAAGCCAGGAGGGCGACTGGTGATCATCAGTTTCCACTCTCTGGAAGATCGGATGGTGAAGCGTTTTATCCGGCGCCACGAAAAAGGAGACGACGTCCCCAGTTGGGTTCCGTTAACAGAAGAGCAGTTGAATCGACGTCTCAAAAGTGTGGGTAAGGCGAGAAAGGCTGGCCCAGAAGAAGTTGACGGTAACCCTCGTGCACGCAGTGCTGTGATGCGAGTGGCGGAACGTCTGGCGTGACAGGCAGTCAGTGGCTGGACTTCAGTCCTCTGCTGATTGTGTGGAGGCGGATAGCCTGGCTGCCAGCCGTTTTGTCTGTAGTGGTAGTTGTTTCGGCATTTGGGGTTACATATGTATCCCATTTGAACCGGCAGGCTTTTAACCAGTTACAGACAGAGCTGATGAGAAAGAATGCTTTGCAGGAACGGTGGGGGCAGTTGCTCCTGCAGCATAGTACTGAGACTGCTCACAGCCGTGTAGAAGAGCGGGCGAGAAGGGAACTCAACATGGTGATGCCCGACAAAAAGCGGGTCATCCTGGTGAAACCGTGAACAAAAGCAAAACAGCGGTACCTTATATGGGGCGCTACCGCAGTGTTCAGGTTCTGATGCTTCTGGCGGTGATCGCTATAACTGGCCGCGTTGCTTTTTTGCATATATGGAATGGGCCATTCTTGCAGAGTGAGGGGGATAAGCGAACTTTGCGGGAAGACAGAATACCTGCCCACCGTGGCATTATTCTTGATCGGAATGGCAGTCCGTTGGCGGTCAGTACGGCTGTTGTTTCTATTGTGGGAAACCCTCGGGTGCTGATGGGAGAAAAGTCCAGACCTCGGTGGCAAGAGTTAAGCGTTGTGCTGGATATGCCGTTTTCAGAACTAAAAAAACGGATTCTGCGTGACAGAAACAAAGGTTTTATCTATCTGAAGCGGCAGATGGAGCCCGATGAAGCACAGAAGGTGCTTGATCTGAAAATTTCCGGTGTTGATGATCAGCCGGAGTATCAACGCTTCTACCCGGCAGGCGAGGTGACAGCTCAGCTGGTGGGTTTGACGGATATAGATGATAAAGGTCAGGAAGGTGTTGAGCTGGCCTTGGATGACTGGCTGGCCGGCATGCCTGGATTGATGCAGGTGACCAAAGACCTTAAAGGGCATGCTATCCGTGAATCGGATGTATTGAAGAGTGCTGAACCTGGCAAAGAGGTCAAGCTAAGTATCGATCTGCGGCTGCAGTATGTGGCTTACCGTGAACTGTTGAAAACAGTCCAGGAGAACAAAGCTGCTGGCGGGTCTTTGGTCATGTTGGACGTAAAAACCGGGGAGGTGCTGGCAATGGTCAACCAGCCAGCGTTTAACCCGAACAAGCGTGATGAGATGAATATCTCTGGTGTACGTAATCGAGCCATCACCGACCAGTTTGAACCCGGTTCGGTGATTAAGCCATTTGCGGTGGCAGCGGCACTGGAGTCCGGGCGCTATACCAGTGATAGCCGGGTGAGAGTGGCCCCTGGGCGGCTGCGGGTTGGCAAAGATATTGTGAAAGATGCCCGTGATTATGGGACTTTGGATTTGGCGGGAATATTGGCTAAATCCAGTAATGTAGGTATGACCAAAATGGCTCTGGATATTGGGCCAAATGCGGTTATTTCCTTGTTTCAGAGAGTTGGTTTCGGGCAGTCAACCGGGGTTGTGTTCCCAGGTGAGAGAACAGGTTTGTTGCCGGTAAGAAACAAGTGGCGACCTATTGAAACGGCAACTCTCTCCTATGGCTACGGGATAACGGTAACCGCATTGCAGCTGGCACAAGCCTATATGGTGTTGGCCAATGATGGCAAGGCTATACCGGTTAGTATTTTGAAGCGGGATATCCCAGCAGAGAGTCAACAGGTGATATCACCTGATGTGGCCAGAGATGTGATGGGCATGATGGAGACCGTTGCCAGTAAGAAGGGAACGGCTCGTAGAGCCCGGATTGATGGTTATGAAGTGGCGGGTAAAACCGGCACTGTGAAAAAGCTGGAAGCGGGTGAGTATTCCAGTGACAGCTATATTTCTCTGTTTGCCGGTATCGCGCCGGCGGACGACCCTCGCATAGTTATGGTCATCATGGTTGATGGGGCCCGTGCGGGGAAATATTACGGTGGTGTGGTAGCGGCTCCCGTTTTTTCCCGGGTAGCAAGCGAAACAATGCGGGTTCTGGGGGTTCCTCCAGAAACCGCGGATGAGCGTCAAACGGTTGCAGATGCCACCAGAAAAATCAGGAACGAAGGTTGATGACAGACACTATAAAGGAAGATTGTCTGACCCTGAATCGTTTGCTGGCATGGCTCGGTGTTGAGCTGTATCCAAGCGATATTGCACTGTCGGCCATTGTGACCGACAGCCGCAGGGTTAGTCGTGGTGATCTTTTTCTTGCACTGCCCGGATATGCTGTTGATGGGCGGGACTATATCCAAACCGCTGTGGACTCAGGTGCCGCAGCCGTGCTTATGGAAGAGGGTAAAAACGCTCCGGACGTAAACGTACCGGTTATTGTTATTGCGGAGCTGAAGAAAAAGGCGGGTGAACTGGTGGACTTTAGCCTTGGGTGTCCGTCCGAGCTGGTGAAAGTCATCGGTGTAACCGGAACTAATGGCAAATCATCAACAGTTCATTTTCTCGGTTCACTGCTAGATCGTTTGAGCAATGGCTGTGGAATTATGGGAACCTTGGGTAAAGGCCGTGTTGGTAAGCTCATTGAGACAGGCAATACCACCGCTGATATGTTGAGCAGCCATTGTTTTGCCGCAGCTATGCGGGATGAAAATGTTGGCTGGATGGCTATGGAAGTTTCTTCACACGGTCTTGATCAGGGGCGTGTAAGCGGCCTGCATATTGACACCGCGATTTTTACCAATCTGACTCGTGAGCATCTTGATTACCATGGTTCGATGGAATCTTACGCAGATGCCAAAGGACGATTGTTTACTCACCCTGGACTTAAGCATGCCATCTGCAATGCTGATGACCCTTGGGCTGACTATCTATTAAAGAAAATTCCGGATTCTGTTGAAAGCCTTACGTTTTCTCTGTCAGATGATTCGGCGGATGTGTATCTGGGCAACATCCAGCTTTTGCCAAATGGAATGAGTGCGCAGGTCTTTTCTCCCTGGGGTGAAGGTGAACTGCAAACACCTCTGCTGGGTCGTTTCAATCTCAGTAACCTTCTTGGCGTTATCTGTGTATTGGGTTGCCATGGATTTGCATTGAAAGATGTTCTTACAGCTATTCCTTCCATTGAAAGTGTACCTGGGCGTTTAGAGCGCTACGGCGATGAGCAGCAGCCAAGTGTGATTATCGATTATGCCCATACCTCGGATGCCTTGAGCAGTGTTCTGGGTGCTCTGCGAGAGCACGGTAATGGCAATGTTACCTGTGTATTCGGTTGTGGTGGTGATCGAGACCGTGGCAAGCGTGCGCTTATGGCCCAGGCAGCCTGTGCTGGTGCAGATCGAGTTTTCCTTACCAGTGACAACCCACGCTCTGAAGACCCTGTCAGCATTATTGATGACGCCCTTGCAGGTTTGGATAGCGAGCAGAAAAAATGTGTGACAGTTGTCGTTGAGCGAAGAGACGCTATTGCTCAGGCCATTCACTCTTCAGGCCCTGGTGATGTTGTGCTCGTTGCCGGTAAAGGGCATGAGTGTTATCAGGAAATCAAAGGGGTTCGTTATCCGTTCAGTGACCTTGAGCAGGTGACCTTGGCTCTGTCCGGGAGGGTGGCATGATTGCAGCACAATACCTCAGTGATTTGGCTGTCGGCCTTTCGGGAAAACTGGTTGGTGATGATGCACCTGTTAGTTCCATCAGTATTGATACCCGAACGCTTCAACCTGGCCAGTTATTTGTTGCCATCAAGGGACCAAACTTTGATGGCCATAACTACGTGCAAGCTGCTTTAGAAAAAGGCGCTGCTGGAGTCTTGGTCAGTCAGCCAGCTGAAGAGCTACCTTATATCTTGGTAGATGATACAGAAAAAGCCCTGGCTCACATCGGTCACCTCAATCGTGATGCTTTTAAAGGCCCAGTGCTGGGAATTACCGGAAGTAGCGGCAAGACTTCTGTAAAAGAGATGTTAGCTGCAATTTTCGGGCAGGTGGCTCCCACTTTATCAACAATCGGTAATCTGAATAACGCTTACGGGGTTCCTGTGACTCTCGGGCATTTAACCGAAGAATACAAGTATGCCGTCGTTGAAATGGGCACTAACAGCCCTGGCGAAATTGCTTATCTGACTCATATTGTTCGCCCTCATGTTGCTTTGGTGAATAACGCCAGCTCTTCCCATGTTGCTGGCCTTGGCAGTGTTTTGGGGGTTGTTGAAGAGAAGGGGGCAATTTTTGACCTCCTGCCTGAAGACGGCTGTGCAGTTATCAATCTGGATGATGAGCACCATCAGGTCTGGATGGATCGGGTGGCTCGTACATCAGGTTGTCGGATCTCGACTTTCAGCCTGTATCGCCAGAATGCAGACAGCTGGCCAAGTGATGTGGTGACTGAAGAGAATGGAATGCATTTCATTCTCCATCTTGATGGCAAGGAGACTCCTGTACATCTTCAGTTCTGGGGGCGTCACCAGGTTGCTAACGCCTGTGCTGCAGCGGCAATAGCAAAAGCTGCAGGGCTTGATATTGAGACAATAGCCGCAGGTCTGGGGCTTGCGCGTCCTTATGCTCGTCGTGGCCAGCGCTTTCGCACCGACAACGGTGCCATGATTATTGATCAAAGCTACAACGCCAATCCTGCTTCAACCCG
>NZ_CAMZOG010000095.1 GCF_947331445.1 Parendozoicomonas sp. Alg238-R29
TTTAAGTCCGACAGGCTGCTAGAGCCTGTTGAGGTATTGGGGGGCAATATCCTGATCGTAGTACCCCATACCCAGCTTATTAAGGTATTCCATGCGCTCGGCTTTCATCAGATTTATCGCAGGGGCTTGCAGACCTGCATTTTCGTACAGTCCGGCGATATAGGCCAGATAGGCTTCACCTTCTTTTACCATCAGTAAGCTGGCGGCACCCACATCCGGTTTTACCTTGCCAGCGTCTTCTCGGGGCAAAGTAATAGCCAGCACGACGGGTTGCTCCTGGCCTTCGATACGCACACTGCGTTCACGAACCGTCTGTTCAGCCCAGTAGTAGGCAATTTCCTTACTCTGGGTAAGAAAGACTGGCTCGATGGATTCGACGTAATTATTGCCGATAGTGGCCATGGTCTTTTTGGCAGCCTGTTTCATGGCAGCATCACCGGAGCGTTTGAGGCCATGCTCCAGAATAGAGGACTGCAGCGCAGAAGATGTGCCGTGATACCAGATTTCGCCAGTCGCAAAACCCTCGGCAGTTAATAGGTCTTTGGCATCTTGAAGGTGGGCTGGGGCAGTGCTCATTATTATCTCGCTCTGTACTAGCTGGGCGTTTTTCTAAAGTGGTATTTTACCAAAACAGCCTAAAAGGGATAAGGCACTTTCCTAAAAAGCCTGCATTTCGATCAATAAAAATAAAAAAGGCGACCAGAGGCCGCCTTTTCCGAACTCTGCTATCAGCAGAAACTCTTCGTCAGAACACAAGCGTCAGCAGATGCTTATTAGCCGAACTGGTTGGAAGTGTTCTTCGCACCGCCAGCTTTCAGAGCATTCTCACCAGCAAAGTATTCTTTGTGGTCGTCACCCATGTCAGAGCCAGCCATGTTCTGGTGCTTAACGCAGGCAATACCCTGACGGATTTCCTTGCGCTGAACGCCTTCAACATAACCCAGCATGCCTTGCTCACCGAAGTACTCTTTGGCCAGGTTATCAACAGACAGTGCAGTTGTGTGATAAGTCGGCAGAGTGATCAGGTGGTGGAATACGTTTGCTTCGCGGGCAGTGTCTGCCTGGAAGGTCTTAACACGGGCATCGGCAGCAGCAGATAGCTCGGAATCATCGTATTCGGCAGACATCAGGTTGTTACGATCGTAGGCAGATACGTCTTTGCCTTCAGCTTCCCAGGCATCGAAAGTCTGCTGACGGAAGTTCAGGGTCCAGTTGAAAGATGGACTGTTGTTGTAAACCAGCTTCGCATCAGGGTGAACCTTGCGAACGTCGTCCATCATGCCCTTGATTTCGTGGACAGTGGGAACAGCAGTTTCGATCCACAGCAGGTCGGCGCCGGCATTCAGAGCGCCGATGCAGTCAAATACACAACGCTCGTGGCCAGTGCCCTGACGGAACTGGTACAGACCAGAAGGCAGACGCTTGGGACGAACCAGTTTGCCGTCACGGCTGATCAGGACATCACCTTCAGCAGTGTCTTCTGGGGCAACTTCTTCAACGTCCAGGTAGGAGTTGTAAACGTCGCCAGCATCGTCAGGCTCTTTAACAACAGCGATTTCCTTGGTCAGGCCAGCGCCTTCGGAGTCAGTACGGGCAACGATAACACCGTCGTCAACACCCAGCTCCAGGAAAGCATAACGCAGAGCGCGCAGCTTGTTGTGGAAGTCAGCGTGAGGAACGGTCACTTTACCATCCTGGTGACCACACTGCTTTTCATCAGCAACCTGGTTTTCGATCTGCAGTGCGCAAGCACCGGCTTCGATCATCTGCTTGGCCATCAGGTAAGTGGCTTCCGCGTTACCGAAACCGGCATCGATGTCAGCAACGATGGGCACAACGTGGGTTTCGTGGTTATCAATCTGCGACTGAATGTCTTTTTCTTTAGCAGTATCACCCGCTTCACGGGCAGCATCCAGAGCACGGAACAGGCCACCCAGTTCACGGGCATCAGCCTGACGCAGGAAGGTGTACAGTTCTTCAACCAGGCTGGCAACAGCTGTTTTCTCATGCATGGACTGATCAGGCAGAGGGCCGAAGTCGGAACGCAGAGCAGCAACCATCCAGCCGGACAGGTACAGGTACTTACGTTCGGTAGTGCCAAAGTGCTTTTTGATGGAGATCAGCTTCTGCTGACCAACAAAACCGTGCCAGCAGCCCAATGATTGGGTGTACTTGGTCTTGTCCTTATCGAACTCAGCCATGTCACGACGCATGATGCCAGCAGTGTACTTGGCGATATCCAGACCAGTCTTAAACTTGTTCTGGGCACGCATGCGAGCAACGGATTCTGGGTTGATGGCGTCCCAGGGAGACCCTTGAGTTGCTTTCAAGGAAGCAACGGCGTCAATGTCTTGCAGGTAATTTGACATGATCGGTCCTTTGGTTTGTTGGTAGCGACCGCTGCACGCTTGGAATTCGTATTATTCGGCAGTGTCTGAACGGTCATCTACGCTGCTGTAATGCACAACTTTCAGGTGCGAACGTCCGAATCATTTCGGTTCGTTGGGTGCATTCTAAGTAATCGCCGCAATCGATTACAATCCCCCTTTTTTATTTCAGGTATTTATTTCGTGAATAATGGTCGTAAAACCATAATAAAACCTTCTAGTACTGCTGTTTGGGGGCTTTTTTAGGCATTTCACCGTTTAATTTTACAGGAGGGTGCCTTATTTGCTCTTGGCTTTATGTTTTTTTTCAGGCATTTTTTGCGCCGTATACTTATGCTCCCAGGGATCGGGTAATAACAAGGAATAACAAAGAACAGCGACAGCGGTCGTTTGATCGGTCGGTAACAGCGGTTCGGGTATCATAAACGGGGTAAGACCATGACAGAGCGCACACAGTTCGGATCACTGCAAATAGCCAGTGTTCTTTATGATCTGGTAGAAAAAGAGATCGCACCCGGAACCGGTGTAGAGCCGAAGGCTTTTTGGGCAGCTTTTGAAACAATCGTGAACGATCTGGCCCCGGCTAACCGCCAATTGTTGGCAAAGCGTGATGACCTGCAGGCCAAGATTGATAATTGGCATCAGAACAACCAACCCTACGACCCAGTGGCTTATAAGGGCTTCCTGCAGGACATCGGTTACCTGCTGCCAGAAGCAGAAGATTTCACCATTTCTACTCAAAACGTAGATGCAGAGGTGGCTACCATTGCAGGCCCGCAGCTGGTAGTACCGGTTATGAATGCCCGTTACGCTCTGAATGCTGCCAACGCACGCTGGGGCAGCCTTTACGACGCACTGTATGGTACTGATGTTATTGATGAAAGCGACGGCGCTGAAAAAGGAAAGGGATACAATCCAAAGCGTGGCGCTAAGGTTGTCGCTTATGCTCGTGGTGTATTGAATGATGCTGCACCTTTAGCGGGTGGAGATCATGCAGATGCTGTTGCTTACACAGTCAAAGAAAATCAGCTGGCGGTAAGACTGGCAGACGGTAAAGAAGTTGGTTTGATCCAACCAGAGAATTTTGCCGGTTACCATGGTGATGCAGAAAACCCAGAAGCTATCTTGTTAAAAAACAATGGGTTGCACATTGAAATTCAAATTGATCCTAACACGCCGGTTGGTAAGGATGACCCTGCTGGTATTAAGGATCTGCTGACTGAATCAGCTCTCACCGCGATCATGGACTGCGAAGATTCTATCGCTGCTGTTGATGCGGAAGATAAAGCTGTTGTTTACCGCAATTGGCTTGGCCTGATGAAAGGTGATCTGCAGGAGACAGTAAAGAAGGGCGATAAGAGTTTTGTTCGCACCCTGAATCCAGACCGTACCTACACATCTGCTGATGGTTCCGAGCTGACTCTGCCTGGTCGCAGCTTGTTGTTCGTTCGCAATGTTGGCCACCTGATGACCAATGAAGCCATTCTGGATGGTGAAGGTCGCGAAGTACCAGAAGGCATTATGGATGGTATGATCACTTCATTGATCGCTATTCATGATCTGAACCGCAAAGGCGTTAACAGCAACTCTCGTCAGGGCAGTGTTTATATCGTTAAGCCGAAGATGCATGGGCCAGAAGAAGTGGCTTTCGCCAACACATTGTTTAACCGGGTAGAAGATGCTTTAGGCCTGACTCGTAATACTCTGAAGATGGGTATTATGGATGAAGAGCGTCGCACCACAGTAAATCTCAAAGCTTGTATCTCTGCTGCTCAGGAACGTGTGGTATTTATTAATACTGGTTTCCTGGATCGTACTGGTGATGAAATCCATACCTCTATGGAGGCTGGCGCTGTTGTACGCAAAGGCCCAATGAAGCAAGCTGACTGGATTAAGGCTTACGAAGATTGGAACGTTGATACAGGTCTGGCCGCTGGTCTGAAAGGCAAAGCCCAGATCGGTAAAGGTATGTGGCCGGTGCCTGACAATATGGCTGATATGATGGAAGCCAAAGTTGGTCACCCCATGGCTGGTGCTAACACGGCCTGGGTTCCTTCTCCTACTGCTGCGACCCTGCATGCTCTGCATTACCATAAGATCAATGTATCAGCTCGTCAGGATGAACTTGCTTCCCGCGAGCGCGCCAGCCTGGATGATATTCTGACGCTGCCACTTCTGGAAGATGCTTCCACACTGAGTGCTGCAGATATTCAGAATGAGCTGGATAACAACGCCCAGGGTATTCTCGGTTATGTTGTACGTTGGATTGATCAGGGTGTTGGCTGCTCAAAAGTGCCTGATATCAATGATGTTGGACTAATGGAAGATCGTGCTACGCTGCGTATCTCCAGCCAGCACATTGCCAACTGGCTGCGTCATGGTATTTGCAGTGAAGAGCAGGTTGTAGAAACTCTGCAGCGTATGGCCGGCGTTGTTGATCGCCAGAATGCCAGTGACCCACTGTATCGCAATATGGCGCCAAACTTTGACGAGAGTGTTGCCTTCCAGGCCGCCTGTGATCTGGTACTCAAGGGTACGGACCAGCCTAATGGTTACACTGAACCTGTGCTGCATGCCCGTCGTCGTGAGGCGAAAGCCAAGTACGGTGCATAAACATTCAAAACGTTGTTTGTGGAGGGAAGGTTTAAGCTTTCCCCCTGACTTGAATGCAGGGCTCTAGTATTACTTTTTCATATTAAGCCCCAAGTGATGGGGCTTAATATGCAAAAGAGCTTGGTTATGGTGTTCCATCCTCAACCCACATTCGAACAAGATCTTTGAGGGATTGAAGCTGGTCAGCGGTTTGCACTGCTCGTCCCCCTCTGGCTTCTCGCATTTCCATGGTGACCTGTTCAACTACTTCATCAATGGCTTGGGGGGGGATCTGACCATTTCTCATCATGCTTAGAAGTTTGGCTGCAGCAAACACTGTACCTGTTCTTCCTATTCCAGCCCGGCAGTGCACAAGGATATTTTCAAATTCGTCACCTGCAACAAAAGCAGCAAGATTGGATAGCTGATCTAATGGTAATGGCTCTTTATCTTCCCAGTAATTCACATTGAATCTGTTAAGTTGGTGGGTCTGTCCCGTGCTGGTGTCTACCACTTTGTAAGAGAAATAATTCCCGTCAACAGCTTTCAAGGTCACTTGCATGCCATTGTAATTGGCTGTTACCCCAAGCTGAGTAGGGTAATAAGGAGAAAGGTTGTCTGCTTTTTGAGTTAAATCAACTACAAGGTTGGTTTTTTGCTGAAATGTCATCTTCCAGAAGGTTCCCTGATCAGTAGCATTTCCCTTAGGGTATTGGGTGGCTATAGCGGTGGTTTTCCCTGGAACAGGCATATGGTTGGCGTGAATCTTTCCCGGTTGTTCTTCCAGTTGTCCATGGGCATTGGGTACTAGGAGTTTCACACATGTCCCTTCTGGACACTTTACATCCCTAAATCTATAACCGTCAGGAGTTAACATGTTTTTTGTGGCTAGCATTTGATCAGATCGAGTGTTGAGTTTATCAAATTTACTCATTTTTTCCGGGTTTGCGATTCTTTTCGCTTGATCAATAAGATGGCGAACGCTGCTTTTAGGTGGGAACCTTCCTTCACTTATGGCTTTTGCCTGAACTTCCAGAACGGCAGGGCTGACTTTACCAATACTGATCTGCTTGTTTAACTTTGCAGTAAACTGCCTTTGAAATTGATCGGGGCTTTGAACGTTTTCTCCAGACAGCTTCAGATAATAGGTGGATAGTGTGCTTGCAGCTTCCGGGCTTAAAGCAGTAGGTTCCGGAGGAGCCTCAGAAGTTTGGGTTCTGCTGGCTTCCTGATTTTGCTGCAGAGAAACTGCAGAGCGGAGAGGAACTGGAGGGCCGCTAGGCTGAGAGCGGGGAGTAACCTGGGGGCCGCTAGGCTGAGAGCGGGGAGGAACTGGAGGGCCGCTAGGCTGAGAGCGGGGAGGAACTGGAGGGCCGCTAGGCTGAGAGCGGGGATTAACCTGGGGGGGGCTAGTTCGGTTCTGCGCAGGACGACTTCTTCGGTTTGGTACTGGTGGTGGTGCGCCATCAGGTTGCGTCTTGTGTAGGTTGCGATCAGGTAACGGCGATGTTTGGTTGCTTTCAGTTCTATGGATATTAGGAATTGGCGCTTGTGGCGGAGCGCTGGGCAGATGATTGTCCAGATACTGGCTTGCGCCTTTGAGTGCAGCTTTTGTTAAAGCTTTATTAACATCTGGTCTTCTTGAGAATTTTGTCGAATTTATCTCTGATTGGAGTTGTTTTATAGCGTGTAGATCATCGCTTTGTAAAGCCTTTTTAGCCATTTTGACACCTGTCAGCTCAGCAGCCCGTAACTGAACCTGTTTGTACGCGGCCAGCCCTTGACCTGGTAATTCACTATTTCTAGCCTGCACTGCAAGACTTTGTTGTAAATTCGACACGAACTCCAAATCGTTTGTATTGGCAAGTTGGGAGGCCACAACACTGGGAGCGTCTTGGCCACCGCCGACGACAATATTGTAAAGTTGCTGCAGTGATGGTGATGGTGATGGTGATGGTGATGGTGATGGTGATGATGGTGATGGTATGGAGAGCGCACGAAGAGCTTCGTTAACTGTTATTACCTTTCTGTCTTTGATTGCTGTGTTGCCAGCGGGATTGTGTTTCACAACCCAGGCAGTAAGCATGAGCTGTTGTTTCAATGTTTTCTTTTGGGTATCACCCGTAACTATTTTAAATCGGCCAAGTTTTCCCTGCGCGTGGTTTGCGCGAACTTCTATCTGACCATTCTTGGTGACTTTTATCCTAACTTCATTGTCACCTTTGTTTTGCTTTGAGAGCTCTTCAAGCTGCCCTATGAGCTGGGCTTTATCGATACCTACTGATGCTAGGTTCTGCTTGTCCATCCTTGCTCCCCGAAGATTTCATCTCAATGACCTACCTCGATTAAATTCTAGTCGGTAGCACTCTATATGTGCTCTTTTAGGTGTATTGTTGAAAAAAAGCCGTATTTGCTTGGTTTGCTCAGCGGTATTCAAGTGGAAATGCCAAGGAATAGTCATGTTTTACACTTTATGGCCTAGACTCTTCTCCCTTATATTGACTCAGAATATTAATGCCTTGTTTTATGGGGTTGGAAAGGGGCCTGTTGGTGAGAAAAAGAGGATATCTGCTTGTCGTCCTGGCTTTTTTTCTTATTTCTTCCAGTCACCCCGGGTGGGGCGACACTCCAATTTATGACAATACTCCGGAAGGTACCTGGTTGAGGCTGGGAGAAAGCTCTTTATTTTTTCAAGGATTTTCGCCTTACCCTTTCATCCTCAATGTGGCGCTTTTGGGGGGGATAACATATCTGAGTGGAATTCCAGCGGGAACCTACAAAGCTCTTCCGGGGCGATTAGCGACTTTGTTTGCTCCAGAATCCCTGGATTTAATTGGTAAGGCTACAGGCTTCAGTCTGGGTGTTTGGTATACGTCAACCATTATTGAGCAGCAGGAATGGGTTTCAGGGCAGGCCAGAACCCGTGTTGCTGAAATTGTGCTCCCTGGAGTCACTCCCCGGCTGGTGCTGATGGTCAGCCATGGTCGTGGTGATACCGTTGTTTCGCTGGTTCGCAATCCTCTTATTGAACCTGTACCACTCTCTTCTGCGACAGATACTGTCAGCCGTAATCTGCTCTCTATTCATAAAGAAATGTACAGTCGTTCTGTGGGTCGTCTTGAGCTTATTCCTTATCAGGACAAGAGAGGAGCAGGGTTGCGGGTAGGATGGCGAGAAAACAGTCAAGATTGGCGCTGGCTAAACCTGAGCACTCGTTTTAGTGCGGGTCCCGAATCCCGATGGTTTGAACTGACTCGGGAAGCGTCTTCTGGGATTACGGTGAGTGTCTTACAGCCCGAAGTTCTCGAAGTTGTTCTCAAGGTATTAAAAACCGGAAGGAGTACGTCTTTATCCCGAGATATAGCGGTTGCAGAGCTTGTTGTTGATCGTACCGAAGGTGGTTTTTGGTCTGCGACGGTTAATAATGATGAGGAACCGGTTGTTCTGGAAGGTGTCAGCAAAGGCGGAGTTATCGAAAGGTTGAAGCTGTTTCGCCCAGGTTATCAAGATGATAACCCTGAAGGGCTGTACCGGATTTCCCGCAGCTGGACTGCGTTTGGCCAACTGATAGTCAACCTGTCCTGGTTGCTGATAAATAACAGACCGGATCTCGGTATTGAGCGCAGAGTATGGTGGGAGAATATTCAGGGGCGCCTGTCTACCCTGAAATCCGGGAAGTTTTTGGGAGCGGGCATGGCAGCTGCTGTATCAAGGGAGATAAAGGGAGAACCACGCCTTAATCTTAAGGTCGTGCGAGATACTAGCCTTTCTAACCAAAACCGTATCGATTTTTCCAGTAAACTTTACGAGGATTTGAGTAAGACAGTCGACATGCCCTGGATCTTTGAATTAACAGGAAAAGAAGGCAGAACTGCTTGGGTTGCTAATTCACAAAGAAGCTGGAAAGATACGGATCATGGTGATGATGCGGTCTATATGTCTGATCATGTGATGAACCGACTGCAGGTAAAAGAAGGGGATAGAATTCCACTCTTACCTGTGAAGCTGCAAAATGTTAAAAAAATCTCCCTGGAAATACTGAAGGGAAGTTATATAGATTATCATCAATTTAAAGGCGTGATGGAAGATGCTATTGATGCGCGTTATCCCACTCTTCATCAGGGTGAAATTATCAGGCTTACTCATGATAACAGTGATTATTCATTCCGAGTAAAAGAGCTTTCCCCTCCCGGCGCTGATTATACCGTATTTACCAGGCCGGGGCTGGAAGTGGACTATCCCGATATGTGGCCGGCTCATTTGAGATGGGATTCTTTCTTATTTACTGATCAGGCAGTTAATCTCCATCGTGGCGAGCGTTTGGATGGTCACAGGAGTGAACCTGTCAGCAAAGCTGAGTTGGAAGCGAGTAGAAATGAATCCGATAAGCAATCTGCTGCTGTTGAAAAAGGCATAATGCCGGGTAAAAAAACAACAGCCAGAGTGAAAGCTTTCTCTGGAGAAGGGAGGGTGCTTGGTGGTTCAAAAAAAGAGAAAAGGCCTGACATTCTGGTCAAGTGATGAACGCACGGGTAGAGTAAGCGCAACCTTGTTCTCCGGTAGTAAAAAAATGGATTACCTGCCTCTGTTTCTTGATTTAAAAGGGCAAAATGTACTGGTTGTTGGAGGGCATGATATTGCCTTGCGTAAAGTCAGGCTGCTGGTTTCCGCTGGCGCAAGTGTTCGGGTTGTAGCGCCAGACATTTGTGATGATCTTATTGATTTCTTGCGGGATGGGTCTCATCAATTAATTCATCGGGCTTATACCTCCGCCGACATGAACGACGTTAAGCTTGTTATTGCGGCAACCGATCTGGCGGATGTGAACGGGGAGGTTTCCAGCGATGCCAAGACCCGAAACCTGTTTGTGAATGTTGTTGATGGCGCCGACCAAGGCAATGCCATCATGCCCGCAATTATTGACCGCTCTCCTGTTGTTGTCGCTCTTTCCAGTGCCGGTAAAGCACCTGTTCTTGCTCGCTTGTTGCGTACCCGTTTGGAGGGCATGGTACCCCATGGGTATGGGCGTCTTGCAGAATTGTCTGGAAAGTTCCGGGACAAGGTTAAAGCACAGTTCAAAAATATTAATGATCGCCGCTACTTCTGGGAAAAAGTTCTCGGTGGACCTGCTGCCGAAGCCGCGCTTGGTGGGAATATCGCCAAAGCCGAACAGATAATGGCTGATGAACTGGATAACCACAAAGAACAAACTCTGGGTGAGGTGTATCTGGTTGGCGGTGGCCCAGGGGATCCAGATTTGCTGACATTTAAGGCGCTACGCCTGATGCAGCAGGCGGATGTCGTATTATATGACCGACTGGTTTCTCCTGATGTCATTGCCCTGTGTCGCCGTGATGCGGACATGATTTATGTGGGTAAACGCCGCAACCGCCACGCGTTACCTCAGGATGATATTAACCAACTCCTGGCTAAATTGGCAAAAGAAGGACGCCGTGTACTTCGCTTAAAAGGCGGTGACCCGTTTATCTTTGGCCGGGGAGGGGAGGAGATTGAAACTCTTACCGCCGAGCAGATTCCTTTTCAGGTTGTACCGGGCATTACCGCAGCGTCTGGTTGCTCCAGTTATGCAGGTATTCCTTTGACCCACCGTGACCATGCTCAGTCTGTGCGTTTTGTTACCGGACACTTGAAAGATGGCTCTATTGATTTGCATTGGCAGGATATGGCCAGCGGCAATCAAACCCTAGTGTTCTATATGGGGCTGCTCGGTCTGCCGGTTATTTGCCAGAGGCTGATTGATCATGGTCGCTTATCGAATACTCCAGTGGCATTGGTGCAGCAGGGCACAACGCAGAATCAGAAAGTGTGGAGCGGAACGCTGGAAACAATTGTAGACGTCATCAAGAATGAGGAGATTAAACCACCAACTCTGATTATTGTTGGTAGCGTGGTTTCTTTAAGGGAAAAACTGAACTGGTTCCAGCCTCAACCGGAACCAAATCCTGAACAGGGTTAAGCAGCGTTTCGCTCTTCCTGTTCTGCAATAATATTTAGAACCATCTGGGCAACTTCAGTTTTGCAACCGAAGTTGTCCCACTCCAGATTCAGCAGGGGAGTGTTCATTTCACGGCAGATCTGCGGCAAGCAGGCTTCGTGGAAGTTATGCAAATCCTTGATGTAGGCCAGAGGTGTACCATCTTCTGCATTACGCCCCCGTGAAATTAAACGACCATAGGCAACTTCTGGGGTTGTACGAAGATACACGACTGCACTAATACGAGGGTAGTCGTGCAGGCGACGCTTGATATCGTAATAATAGTCCATATACATAGCACTGGGCTGTTCCATGGACAGGAAGTTAGCCTGAGAGAAGATCAGGTCGGAGTACAGAGAACGTTCAATCAGGTAGTTCTTGCTGGTATCCAGGTTTTTGACCAGATTCGCACGACGCTCGGTAATGTATTTTTGAAAGCAAATACGGCGGTTTGCATCGTGAGGGTGTTTGGTAAAATCTTCCAGGAGCTCAGTGAAGCGAGGGTCGTCTACTGGCTCTTTCAGGGATTCCCAGCCAAGTTCTTCGGCCAGCTGTGGTAACAGCGTGGACTTCCCTGCTGCAATATTCGCTTCAACCGCTACAAAGTGGTTAGTTTGATTTTTGATCATTGTTGAGCCTCCAAAAAGCACTCAGTGCAGACAGGGAAATAATGTTCATCGTGGCCAACAATTATAGTTCGACCATTACTTTCACCCGTAAATCGGGTGAACTGTGCCGGATTTCCGCAGGTACAGCGGGCGAAAATCTGATCAAGTTGTTGTGCATAGCGAGTGATGATTTGGGATGCTGAAAAGATAGCGCCCCGATAGTCAGTCATCAGTCCGTAAAAACGTACACTAACACCGGTAAGTGAGAGGCGTACCAGTCGCATAATCGTTTCTTCTGACAAGAAATGAGCTTCATCAACCAGAACATATTCAGGCTTTTTTTCGTTGACATAAACAGCCATGCCATCTGCAGAGTCAAAGACAAAACAGGGGAGCTCCTGACCGTTACGACTTTTTACTTTGTCATCGGGTGACCGGGTATCAATAGCTGATCGAACCACCACTACCGGGTGGTCTTCTGACAGTGCATAGAAATCACCGATCAGACGCGCAGTCTTACCGGATTTCATCGGGCCATATATAAAGGTAACTGGGCTCATGAAATAATTTTTGTTCCTGCCGGGGAATGTCTGTTCGCGAAGGCGCGCACTATAGGGGGCTACAGTGAGTCCGGCAATAGGTAGATGAAACGCTTGCAAACTTCTATATAGTGGTTAAGGGCGGCTATTACCCCTATATGCAGTGCTTGAAGCTTGGTTTGGCTTTAAAAGCAGTTGGTTGGCCTGGGCAGGCCCGCAATTCTGGAAATTATTTTCGCCGGACTTCCGGGGAATAATTTCATCAGGTACATACTGCTGCCTTTTTCCTGCCCAAGATTCTCTTTTACATACCTCACCAGAGGGCGCTGGCTGGGTGCCATATCATAGGTATGGTAAAACTGGCGAATCAGGTGGATAATTTCCCAATGGGCACCGCTGAGTTCAATGTTTTCAGTGCGAGCCAGTGCGGTGGCTACCTCCGTGTTCCAGTCACTCAGGTTCACCAGATAACCATCGTTGTCTAAAAGTAGTTCAGTGTCGTTAACTTGCAGGGTGTTCATCTGTCGTTATTAAAACCAGCTCAGTGTTTTCTCATGTTGCTCGGTTAGAGCAACAAATTCATCGAATGATACAGGTGTCACCCAAGAAGGCAGGCGACTGCTGATGCCCCGTGCATCGACATCAGCTTTCAGGCAATAGATAGAGTACTGTTGTGCAAAGGTGGCAAGGTGCTTGGCGCTAAGGCTTCCATCAATCAGGCTGTTTACACCATCTTCTATAAAAAGCAGTGCGTCTCCTTGGCCCAGTGCAACCTCTGCAAGTGAACCTGCCGGATGGCTGAAACTTTTGTTGACTGTATGAAGTAATGTCATCAGAAATTCAGAATACGATCCTGCTCCTTGAGCAGTTGTGGAATTTGATTACGTTGGATGAGTTGAGGGGAGAGTAACAGATCATCTTCTGTCAGCCCTCTCTCTTCCAAATCTTCATGGCAGACATACACCGACTCTATGCCATAGATTTCCAGAGCCTGAAGCATGGCTCCGGTATTCTTCTGGGGTAATGTATCGGGAGTCTGGTGCTTCAATAACTGGAGTACGCCCTCTCCCATAGCCAGCAGCGAAGCATCCATACCATAAGAAGCTGCTACAAGCAGGGTATCGATGCCATCTTTTACCGATGGGCTGCCATAGGGCGCATGAGTGCTGATAATGCAGACTTTTTTCACTGTATTGCCTCCATCACCATCAAGCGCCAAATGTTATCGTGCGATCAGCGGAAACCGTACCATCGATAAGCTGCCCCAACCCCGAGATATTGAAAGGCGCTTCTATATTGTGGCTTTCTTTGTTGTAGCGCTGAGCTTCAGACTCGTTCAGCAGACCCCTCTTCAATGCCGCGGAAATACAGATCACCATATCAATATTGTGTTGTTGCCCCAGCACTTTCCATTCTTTGTGCAAATCTGTTTCACCTTGTGGGGCTACTGTCAGGCTTGAACCTGCGTGAACAGCATCTCGCAGGAAAAAAGCTCTGGAAATAGTGTGCCCCCGCTTTATAGCCGCTCGGGCGAAACTTAAGGCTGTCTGGCAAGCCTGACTGGTAGTCGGCGCACCATGAATCACCAGTGTGTAGTTCATAGGTATGAAGTGTTTTGTGAGGCGAGTGATTCTATCACAAGGCTATGAAGTAGAGATGCGTTTGCTTCATCTTATATGGGTGTCATATAAAAAACCCCGCAGTAGCGGGGTTCATGTAACCTGGAACAACTATCAGTCATCACTGCTCATGCCGAGCAGAGCCAGAAGGTGAATGAATAGATTATAGATATCAAGATACAGAGATACTGTAGCCCGGATGTAGTTAGTTTCACCACCGTGAATGATGCGGCTGGTATCAAACAAGATAAAGCCGGACATCAGCAGCACAATACCCGCAGATAAAGCCATTTGGGCAGCAGGGGCGTGGAAGAAGATCAGGGCAACGCTGGCAATCAACGCGACAATCATACCGACCATCAAAAATCCGCCCATAAAAGAGAAGTCTTTCTTGGTTGTCAGTACATAAGCAGAGAGGGAGAAGAACACAATCGCGGTGCCTCCCAGAGCCTGCATGATAAGAGAAGGGCCATTAGCCAGTTGCATATAGCTGTTCAGCATGGGGCCAAGGGCGCCACCCAGCAGGCCAGTGAAAACAAAAACAGCAATTAGTCCTTTAGAGCTGTCTGCCAGACGATTGACTACGAACAGCATAACCAGGCCGCCAATACTCATGCCAAGGGCTGCCATACGGCTAATATCCAAAGCCATAGTAACGGCAGCCATGGCTGCACTGAATAGAAGGGTCATGCCGAGCAGGGCATAAGTGTTACGAAGGACTCTGTGGGTGCTGATGCTCAGCCCAGCGTCCGCAGATTGTTCACGCACGAAGGGGGAAGGTGATTGGGCCATAATGGTCTCCCTGTAGGTGTTTTCCGAAAAGTGGCAGATATGTCTAAGCATACTGCCCTAAAACTGCAAATCAAGCACAGACCGTTGACTCATAAGAAAATTTCAGTAATATGCATCTCGTCCTCGGCGCAGCGGCAAACGCTTTCACCGGGATAGTAGGTGGGATGACTGAGTGGTTGAAAGTACCGGTCTTGAAAACCGGCGTAGGTTAATAGCCTACCCAGGGTTCGAATCCCTGTCCCACCGCCATACTTTGAAGACCTCGAAACTATACGGTTTCGGGGTCTTTTTATATATACGTTATATATTGTGACTTCCGATCGCCTGTTCAGGTTCCTATTAGCAACGCCTTATATCAATTTCCTTTCACTAACCCGATCTTGCCACTGTTTTTATCATTACTCCCCTGAATAGACACTTCACGATTGTTAATTTTTGGTAGAAAATCATTACTCGCAAGGTTTTGTAGAGCCGTGTAGGGTGATTTTCAGAATATAGGCGTAGAATATTGGTGACCCATGGCGGTCGATACTATATAGTGGCGCCACGTTAAAAGTGCGTTTGATGTTTATGCAAAGATTTTATGTTTCGGGTGTAGTAGCTCGTCCAGTTCTTCATAAATAACAGCGTCTGTTTACACATCCTCTATAAGGATGTGTGAAAAGAAAGCTTCTAGCTCAACCGCCTTGCCTGCAAGGCACAACATTATTTTTGAAAGATAAGGGTGACATTATGTCTACTACTACCGGTACCGTTAAGTGGTTCAACGACGAGAAAGGTTTTGGCTTCATCGCTCAGGAGAGTGGTCCTGACGTGTTTGCTCATTTCCGTCAGATCAAAGGTGATGGCTTCAAATCTCTGGCAGAAGGCCAGCAGGTTCGCTTCACTGTGACTCAGGGTCAGAAAGGTCCTCAGGCTGAAGATATCGAAGTTATCTAAAGCCTTTGGCTTTAAATGACTGTCTCACTTTCAGGTGAGATCCAAAAGGCAATACCCACGGGTGTTGCCTTTTTTTATGCTGAGACCAAAAATCTTTGAAGGTTCTTCATGGCTATTGTTTGATGCTGCTCAATTCTTTGTAGATTTTTCACCCTTCCTGAAGAGCAATTTTTCAAACATGCAGGTAAAATACCGAGCTGACCAGCCAAGGTCAGTGATTGAAAGCGACGGCACGTTAAGAGTATGTTTGATGTTTATGCAAAGATTTTGTGTTTCGGGTGTAGTAGCTCGTCCAGTTCTTCATAAATAACAGTTCCTCTTTAGTGATAGAGAGGAAAGCTTCTAGCTCAACCGTCTTGCCTGCAAGGCACAATATTATTTTTGAAAGATAAGGGTGACATTATGTCTACTACTACCGGTACTGTTAAGTGGTTCAACGACGAGAAAGGTTTTGGCTTCATCGCTCAGGACAATGGTCCTGACGTGTTTGCTCATTTCCGTCAGATCAAAGGTGATGGTTTCAAATCTCTGGCAGAAGGCCAGCAGGTTCGCTTCACTGTAACTCAGGGCCAGAAAGGTCCTCAGGCTGAAGATATCGAAGTTATCTAAAGCCTCCGGCTTTAAATGACGGCTTCGCCTTCGGGTGAGAGTAAAAGGCAATACCTATGGGTGTTGCCTTTTTTTTATGGGAAGACAGAGAGATAATTACAAGAGATATGCGGGAAAGGCTGTAACGAAAAGTTTCCGTGGTTTCTAAATACAGAACAGTTGATACCCATAACTCATGAGAATCAGCGCCCTGAGACAAAGAAATTGCATTTTCCGAACAAATTTAACGGTATGTAACGGGACTTTCATGAAAATTCAGTTAATATACCCATGATCTGAAAGGATCGATCCTATATAATGGCGGCACGTTAAAAGTGTGTTTGATGTTTATGCAAAGATTTTGTGTTTCGGGTGTAGTAGCTCGTCCAGTTCTTCATAAATAACAGTTCCTCTTTAGTGATAAAGAGGAAAGCTTCTAGCTCAACCGTCTTGCCTGCAAGGCACAATATTATTTTTGAAAGATAAGGGTGACGTTATGTCTACTACTACCGGTACTGTTAAGTGGTTCAACGACGAGAAAGGTTTTGGCTTCATCGCTCAGGACAATGGTCCTGACGTGTTTGCTCATTTCCGTCAGATCAAGGGTGATGGCTTCAAATCTCTGGCAGAAGGCCAGCAGGTTCGCTTCACCGTAACTCAGGGTCAGAAAGGTCCTCAGGCTGAAGAAATCGAAGTTATCTAATCTCTTTTTAGAGATATAGCTTTGCAATCTGCTCCTTA
>NZ_CAMZOG010000096.1 GCF_947331445.1 Parendozoicomonas sp. Alg238-R29
AAATGAGCCAATGGCGTGCCGCTCAATGCGTTACAGGTACGCCCGCATGCGTTGCAGCGGTAGCGTTGATGACCAGCATTCTGCCCCCAGCGCGTCATGGATTCACAGGTGCAGCGAGGGCACCGCGGGTGCTGATCAAAGTAATATTTGAGACGCTCAAGAAGACGACTATTGCCCGTAACCTCTGGCGTTTTCGGGCATGGCGGTAGGGTTGTGTGCAAACATGTCAGCTGTTCAGGGGACAATGTACTGAGAGATTTCAGGAACTCTTGGAATTGTGTTTGCTGCATGACGATGGTTCCAATTACACGACAGAAACCGGTGCTCAGAAGTATAGTTCATGCACCAACATGTATTGTGAACAGAGCCAAACAATGGATATATGGCAGGTGAGTATTGATACGATAGCAATACTTTCATTGACTCATATTTTGAATTCCCTTGTACTTGTTTCTGTAGTTTGCACTTGTTTCAAAGCAGGTAACCCCTGGTTGTCTTGAACAGCTTTTTTATACAAAGCAGGAAGACAAAAACAATAATGCCTACAAAAACATCATCGTCGTTTATAAAGAAAACTCTGGCTGGCGTACTGGTATCAGGTGCTGTGACAGCTGCACTCTCAAGTCAAGCTGTAGCGGAGGCTCCTCCGGCAGGAAATGATGCTATCAGAGCATTGGCTCAACAAGAGATCGCTGCGAACAGTCATGTGGTGAAAGCTTATTTTCCTGATCAGACGATAGCCAGAAAAGCTGCTATTAGTTTTCATGCCCAGTTGTTAGAAACAGATCTGGCTGGCGGATATATGATTATGGATCTGGATCAGGAAGACCGTAATCGGCTGGCAGCTTTCGGTTTTCGTTTTGAACCAGCTACGGATTGGTTAACGCAGCGTAATCAGCAGCTGGAAAGTATTGGCACAAGCCCGCCTTCTGCGCTCTCTTCAGACAGTGTTTTTGAAACCAGTGATTTTGAAACCAGTGTTTTTTCAACCAGTGTTTCAGCACAGAGCATTCCGAATTACAGCTGTTATGAAACAGTGGAAGAGTCGTTTAATGTTGCACAACAGATGGTGAACGATTATCCCAACCTGGCCAGTTGGATTGATGTTGGTGATTCCTGGGAAAAGAATCAGGGGCAGGGCGGTTATGATATCTATGTGCTAGTGCTGACAAATAAACAGACAACCGGGATTGACGGTGGCGAAAAACCAAAGCTGTTTATCAACAGTGCAATACATGCGCGGGAATATACAACTGCAGCACTGACTCTGGATTTTGCCCGACAACTGACCAGTGGTTATGGCCAGGATGCAGACATGACCTGGATTCTTGATAATCATGAAGTTCACCTCATGTTGCAGACTAATCCAGACGGACGCAAAAGAGCGGAAACCGGGCTGTCCTGGCGCAAAAATGTAAACACCAATTACTGCGGCCCAACCAGTAACAATCGTGGCGCAGACCTCAACCGCAACTTTACCCATGGCTGGAACGGCGCCAACGGTTCCAGTGGTAATCAGTGTAATGCCACCTATCGCGGTCCTTTTGCTGCGTCTGAACCAGAAACTCAAGCCATAGAGAGTTATGTTCGCAGTTTGTTCCCAGACAAGCGTGGCCCGGGTAAGAATGATGCAGCACCTGCTGATACATCAGGAATACATCTCGATGTTCACAGTTACAGTGAACTGGTGCTGTGGCCATGGGGGGATACCTCTACGCCGGCGCCTAATGGTGATGCTCTTCAAACTCTTGGACGACGCTTTGCCTGGTTTAATAACTACACACCTCAGCAATCGATTGGTTTATATCCAACCGACGGCACCAGTGATGGGGTCAGTTATGGCGAACTTGGAGTTGCCGCGTACACTTTTGAATTGGGCACAGCCTTCTTCCAGAGTTGCTCCGTTTATAACAACACGATCAAACCAAAGAACCTGCCAGCATTGCTCTATGCGGCAAAAGTTGTGCGCACACCATATATCACTCCAGCAGGACCGGATATTACCAATTTAAGCCTGAGTGATGGTGCAGCCGGTGGCGGTGTTCAGGCTGGAACGCCTGTAACAATCAGCGCCAGTGCTACTGATGTCCGCTTCAATCAGAGCAATGGCACAGAGAGCACGCAGAATATCTCTGAAGCCGAGTTCTATCTGAATACTGCACCATGGGAAAGTGGGGCAACGGCAATTGCAATGCAGTCAGATGACGGCCAGTTCAATGAGAAGACGGAATCTGTTAGCGGCACACTTGATACCAGTGGCCTGAGCAATGGTAAGCATATGGTATATGTGCGCAGTAAAGATTCATCAGGAACCTGGGGGCCGGTCAGCGCAAGCTTCCTGATCATTGATGATAATCCGAATCCAACGCCAGAGTACTGTTCAGCTCAAGGGAATAACAGCAGTGATGAATGGATCAGCCAGATGAGTATTGGCAGTTATACCAACAGCTCTTCAGCTGCCGGCTATACCGATTTTACTGAAGCCAATGGCGGTTCCCTGATACAACTTGCATCAGGAAATCATAATCTGACTTTGACACCGTCCTTTGGTGGCCGGAGTTACAATGAAGGCTGGCGTATCTGGGCTGACTTTAATAATGATGGCGATTTTGAAGACAGCGGTGAACAGCTGTTCAGTGCATCACCATCCAGCAGTGCTGTAAGTGGCAGCCTCACTATTCCGGCATCAGCGCTGGGCAGCAAGGTTCGGTTGCGAGTGGCTATGCGCTACAACACCACACCATCTTCCTGTGGAAGCTTCAATTACGGAGAAGTCGAGGATTACACTCTGGAAGTCGTGGAAGGAAGTGGTGGCAATGACCAGTATGTCTACACAAATACTGATAACCAGAATATTCCAGACAATGGCAGTGTAACAAGTACCTTGTCTGTATCAAGTAATGCTCCGGCAGCAACCAGCGCAACTGTTACGGTAACAGCCACTCACACCTACCACGGTGATTTAAGAGTCACTCTGGAAAATGGCAATAGCCTGGTAGTGAAAAACAACAGCAGTAACGATGGCAGTGGCGGAACGAAAAGCTACAGTGCAACATTAACAACCAGTCAGTTCGGTGACTTCAAAGGAATCTGGACACTGACTGTTGATGATGTTTATAACCAGGATACTGGTTCACTGGACAGCTGGCAGATTCAATTGAACCCTTAAAATCTCTGGCTATAACCTGATCTTTGTAGTTATTCAGCAACTCTGTCGTTTGTATGACAGAGCTGCTGAGGTTCCTCCTGTCGAGCTTCGTTCAGGTTATGAATCTGGAGCTTGCTCTGCTTACCACGTTGCCACCGTCTCTTCCAGAATAGTCTGCTGTAACTGATGAAATCCTTGTATAAGGTCATCGTCGTGTTGTGCCACACTGATGCTTGCACGTATGTATTGTGGAATGGCTTGTCGTCCTACAGCAAAAGCTTCGGATGATTTCACCAGTATATTTTGGCTGGCAAGATGTTGTTCAATCTCTGTGGCTCGCCATGGTTCTGGGGCTTCTATCCAGAAGTGCGGGCAGTCAGGGTGTGTTTTTATATTTAAATCAGCAAGATATTGAGTAACCAGATCTTTACGGCGCTGAATTTCATACCGCTGCTGCTGTCGTATGTATTCTGCGGTGCCATCCATAATCCAGCGGCTGGCTATTTCCAAAGTCATTGGAGTGGCCATCCAGCAAGTGCTGCGTATGGTTCGGTTAAGTCGACTTATCAGGCATTGTGGTGCAATAAGGTAGCCCACACGAACACCCGCTGAGAGAACCTTACTCAGGCTGGAAAACAGTATCGTTTTGTCTGGAGCGTAAGCCTGCACTGCGGGTGGGCGCTGATCCATAAGAACGCCGTGGGCATCATCCTCTATGATCAACACATTGTATTTGTTACACACATCTGCAAGTGCCTGTCGGCGGTCATCCGGCATGATAGTGGTGGTTGGGTTTTGCAGAGTTGGTGTGCAGTAAACGGCTGCTACTTTGTGGTGCTGGCAGTAACTTTCCAAAGCGTCTACTGAAAGGCCATGCCTATCCATTTCGAGGCCTACCAAGCGTATACCCAGAGTGCGGGCCGCTTCAATTAAACCAGGGTAACTGAGTTGTTCCGTAAGTACAGTTTCACCGGGTTTCACGCAGGCAAGGAGAGTAATAAGCAGAGCGTGCTGTGCTCCGTTGGTACAGATAACTTGTGTCTCGTCACCTTTTGCTCTGCTGTATTTGAGCCACTCAAGCCCTGCCTGACGATGATGGAGGTGACCCGCCTCAGGTGCGTAATCCATAAGCGTGCTAACGGTTTGAGGTGCCGCCGCCATTGTTCGCAGGGTCGCGGTGACAAAATCAGTATTGCCAATTTTGATATGGGTATTTCGACTGAGGTCTATCGCTCGAGATGATTCCAGGATGTTTCGAAAACCCTGATCGTCGACAAGGTCCAGTTTTCTGCAAACATAAGTTCCATCCCCAATACGTGATAGCACCAAACCAGTCTTTTCGAGTTCTGCGTAAGCGCGACTGATAGTACCACTGGTGACGCCAAGGAGGTCACCCATTATTCGGTGGGGACTTAATTTCGTACCTTCGGAAAGGTGGCCTTGATTAATTTCCTTCTCGATAGCCCGTGCAATTCGCTTGTAGCGCGGGCCTGTATCCGATTCGAGTGCATTTTTTATAATTGACACGGTGTCAATATTCTTATTGACTCTCATAATTCCCTCGATAAAAATCCATTTATGTCATATTGATTTGCATCAATTATAACAATAATGACATTATTTAAAGCAATTCATTTTTGTTTAATAGTGTCAATTGCGAAGTGTAATAACTATCTGGCTCTGAGAAATTGAAGCGGGTAGCGGAGATAAGGATTATCCGATGCGTAGTACGACCATAGTTTCAAGTATTAGAAATCGAGTTCTCACCGGAACTTCGGTTGTTACTGGTATTCTATTTTTAATTGTTTGCCTGACATGGGGGACAACCTGGCTCGGAATTAAAATTGCAGTAGAAACGATTCCACCGTTCACAGCGGCAGGGGCACGTTTTCTTGTGGCTTTTCCCTTGTTCCTGGTATTTGCAAAGTTAATGAACGAACCGGTTTTGTTTCCAAGGGATAAAACAATTTTCTTCGTTTTCATAACACTGGCTTATTTCTCACTTCCTTATTATTTGATCAGTTATGGCGAGCAGTTTGTCTCTTCTGGACTAACGTCACTTATTTTTAGTGCTATGCCGGTTTTCATTCTGATCTTTTCTTTCATTATTTTGAAAGAGCCCATGCTTATGCGTCAGGTAGCTGGTATCGCAGTTGGATTTGCCAGCCTTTTGATGATTCTTCATGGCGAGGGAATAACTGTATCGGCTACAGCGTTTTCGGGCGTTATTGCTATATTGTTTGCCGCGATTCTCCATGGCTTTTGTTATGTTCTTACCCGAAAACTGGGAAGTGATATCAGTGTCATAACATTCAACACTCTGCCGATTGGTGTTGCCGGATTCCTGCTGTTTGGAACCGGATGTTGGCTTGAATCTCCGAACTATACAGATGTCAGTAATATGAGTCTGATGGCAACACTTTATCTGGGGCTGATTGCTTCTGTGGGTGGGTTTATCGTTTATTTCTACCTTTTGAAGAAAATGAACCCTGTTACATTGTCATTTGTTTTTATTCTCTTCCCTGTCATTGCCATCATTGTTGGCGCTGCGTATGAGAAACAAACGCTTTCCGAAAATTTTATGATTTTCGCGGCAACAATGCTGGCTGGGTTTGCTATTACCAAAATGCCAGAACGATCGTCTGATTCGTAAATATCAAAACGAAAAAAGTTGATTGTTTGACTCTGCCTGCAGGAAGCAGTACAGGCAGACTGTAGGTGTGTAAAAGGAAGTATCATTATGAAACGGCCCAGCGAAGAAACTATCAGATCTATTTACTACCATTGCAACAGTGTTTATCCGGAAGAAGCATGTGGCTTTATTTTTTCTAATGGAACTGTGCATATGGGGAAGAATATTCAAAACCAATTGCATAAACAGAAACCGGATATTTATACCCGAACTGCTAAAACCGGTTATACATTGTCTGTCTCTGATATGAAAACTTTGCAGGAGAGCTTTAAAAGTAATAACCCCGTCACGGTAATTTATCACTCGCATCCGGACGTGGGAGCTTATTTCAGTGAAGAAGATACGCGACAGGCTCTTCTTTATGGAGAGCCAATCTATCCAGTGATGTATCTGGTTGTTGATACTCAGAAATACCTGTCCCGATCTGCAAAGCTATTTGCTTTCAAGAGTGGATTATTCGAATGTATCGCGGAATTTGATGCGTTTGGAAAAAGTATTGATGTCAAGAAAACAGAAACAGTCTGATTTTTATCTATCACCTTTAAATGAAAACCTAGAATAACAAGGACTGAATAATGAACACTCTGAATCTTCCAGAAGTGCTTGGACGCGTCGCCAAACTTCCAACAACAGAATTCGAAATGGCTGGAAACACTGTTCGGGAGATCCTCGATCAGGTTTGTACAGAACATAATCAACTGCGTGAGCATCTTTTTTACGACAATGGCGAAATAAAAGGACACTTCCTTTTATCCGTTGATGGTGAGATTGCAGAGGTCGATAGTGCCATCAAAGGTAAGAATACTATTGATCTGATGTTGGCAGCATCGGGAGGCCTGGATCTTGCCCAGCAGACCCAGGAGCTAAACAGGGATGAAGTGCAGCGTTATGCTCGCCATCTGACTCTGCCAAACGTTGGGCGAAGAGGGCAGATGCGTCTGAAAGCTGCAAGAGTTCTTCTTATTGGAACCGGTGGACTTGGTGCTCCCGTATCTATGTATCTGGCAGCAGCAGGCGTTGGCACTCTTGGGCTTGTTGATTTTGATACGGTCGAAGCCAGTAATCTGCAACGTCAGATTGTTCATGGAACCAGTACGGTAGGGCAGCTAAAAGTTGAATCAGCAAAAAAACGACTCTTGGATATTAACGACAGTATTCAGGTTGAAACCTATGCCACGGCGCTGAATGCAGATAATGCTCTGGAGATTATCAGTCAATACGATCTTGTGATTGATGGTTCAGACAATTTCTCAACCCGTTATCTGGTCAATGACGCCTGTGTGATGGCGGGTAAACCATTGGTGTATGGTGCTATTTACCAGTTCGATGGTCAAAACAGTGTGTTTAATTACGATGGCGGGCCTTGCTACCGATGTTTGTTTCCTCAGCAACCTCCTGCTGCATTGGCTCCTAATTGCTCTGCCGGTGGTGTTATTGGTGTACTTCCCGGTGTGATTGGGATGATTCAGGCAACCGAAGCGGTGAAAGCTATTATTGGTCTTGGGGAAACATTGTCTGGACGACTGATGACTTTTGATGCCCTGAGTATGAAATTCAGTGAAATCAGGTTCAGCAAACGGAAGAACTGCGCAGTTTGTTCTGAGCACCCCACAATCACGAGTCTGGAAGAAGAGGCCCAGACATGCAGTTCCGTCTCTTCAATTATTGATCTGGATGAGCAATGTTTCGTCTCACCAGAGTTCCTCAAAGGTATTCTGGATGATGGCCATCAGGTCGATTACACCCTTCTTGATGTGCGAGATGCAGAAGAGCTGGAAATCTGTGTATTACCCGAAGCACAAAATATTCCTCTAAATCATCTCGAAGACCAATTTAAAGATCTGGACACTGAAAGAGATTATTTTGTTACCTGCTACTCTGGCGGGCGGGCAAAGGCCGCAGTGAAATTGCTTCGTGACAACGGGTTTAATAACAGTTTTGTTGTTGATGGTGGCATGAAAAAGTGGGTTAAAAACATAGACCCGGAAATGCCGATTTATTGATTCTGATAAAAGCGAAAATCAACTCATCAGATACGTTAAATCGGAGAACGTAGCAGTGATCTATTCCTCAATTTTAGAAACAATTGGCCATACACCACTTGTTCATTTGCAGCATTTTTCCAAAGATATTGGAAGTAATGTGTATTTAAAAATGGAATCTCTGAATCCAGGTGGAAGCCATAAAGCCCGTATTGCTCTGGGCATGATTAATGATGCTGAGGGAAAAGGCATCCTTACTCCCGGAAGTGGGCAGACGATTGTTGAACCCAGCGGTGGCAATACTGGTGTGGGGCTGGCCATGGCTGCCAACCTTCGTGGCTATAAACTTATTTTGGTTATTCCGGATAATTACAGCCCTGAAAAACAAAAGTTACTCAGGCTTTTTGGTGCGGAAATTGTTCTTTCCAACAGCCAGCTCGGGAATAATTCTCATGGCGAAAAGGCTATGGAGTTACAGCTGGAAAACCCTGAATACGTGCTGCTTAACCAGCAGCGGAACCAGGCCAACCCAGCAACCCACAGAACAACAACCGCAGTAGAAATCATTAATGATTTCAGCATGAGTCAGGATGAAAAAGACATTCACTACATGGTTGCTGGTATTGGAACTGGTGGGCATATCACTGGGGTAGGGGAGCGACTGAAGGATAAGTGGCCATCAATGAGAGTGCTTGGCGTTGAGCCAGAGGCCTGCGACCTGTTAAATGACAAGCATGCACCACACGACATCCAGGGATTATCTGTTGGCCTGATTCCGGATGCCTTGAATGTCAATGTTCTGGATGGAATGGTGAAAGTTCGCACACAGGATTGTTTAAACATGATTCGGCATATAGCGAAAAAAGAGTCTATCAGCCTCGGTGTTTCTTCCGCCGCGAACCTCGTTGCCATTGAACTGTTAAGCCAAAGGGATGTGCCTTCAGGCTCAAATATTTTGACCTTCTCTTACGATGGTGTTGATTCCTATCTGGATTACTTTTCTGAGACACAGCCTGCAAGCATAACTGCGGTTTGAGGCATAGAAGTATCCAATCTCTGGAAGGGGCAGTGAAAGGAGTATTGTATGTCATTTACAAATCAGGAAGAGCTTTTCCTGCAAGGTTTCCATGTTAAGAATGGAATCGACAGGGTCCTGCTGGCTATTTTGAAAAAATCACTATCGTTTTCAGAATACAGGTGGGTTATCAACCTCTTTGATTCAGGGGAAATGAACACGGATTCCCTGGTTGAGTTAATGGTTGAAGACCTTTTGGCTTATGCAGAAAAAGATCCAGCGTCAAAAGGGCGAACAGACCTGTTAACGGAAACGTCTTCTTCCTATTGTTCGGTTATGCACTACCGAGTTGCACATCAACTTTGGCTAATGCGGAGCCAGTGTTCGGGCACAGACAAGCTGGCACTGAAGATAACCGAGAACTGCAGGAGAACCAATGGTGTTGATATACATCCAGCGGCCTGCATAGGGCGCCGGTTTGTTCTCGATCATGCCTATGGTGTGGTGATAGGAGAGACATGCCGTATAGGTGATGACTGTTATATTCTTGGAGGTGTTACCCTGGGAGCGAAAGGGATCTCAGGCAATCCTTCGGGTAAGCGTCATCCCACTCTGGGAAATAATGTACAGGTTGGAGCATTTGCCAGGGTGTTGGGGGATGTCTGCATTGGTAATCATGTTTTTATCAGTCCAAATAGCGTTATCACAACCGATATTCCTGCACATGGAAATGTAAATATTATCAATCAGATTCAGTTGCAGCGCAGTGGGGTTGGTTCAAAAAAACAAGTGTTATCAAGTAACGAAAAAGTCCAGGTGTCTGGCGTTATGAGGCTGGGGGATAAGCTTCTGCTTATGTGCACGGGGCTGAAATTATGTGATGTGCAACTGGTTGATAATAATTACACACAAACGGACTTTGCCGTATGTAAGGTTAAATCTCTAACCAGTTATTTGTTTGAAGTGTCTTTTGAGTTCCAGCCACAGGCTTTTCAATCGATAACTCCACACGTGTTGTCTGCTCTGCCACTTCATTTGCAACTGGCAGATAAAAATCATGTGTTCACACTTTTGAATCCATATGGCTTAACCGAATTAATAACTGAACATAGCCGTAAGCTACAGGGAAATAATAATGAAAAGTACACCCGCTCCCACACGACAACTCTTTGATGCTGATCCTTACCAGAAAGAAATGAGTGCCATTATTCTTGCAGTAAGGAAACGGGAGCAGAGTGTTGAGGTACTGCTCGATCAAACAGTTTTTTATCCCACCGGAGGAGGTCAACCTGGGGATACAGGGTTTCTGGTTCTCGAAGATGGGAAAACCTTAACAGTCACGGGAACCGTATGGGACAGAGAAGATCCTGGAAAAATCTGGCACCAAATTAGTGACTCAACGACTGATGATTATGTGGGGGTGGCTGTCTCAGGTGTGATTGACTGGGAGAAACGTTACCGGCATATGCGCATGCACACATGCCTGCATGTTCTTTCTGCAATGGTTGATGCACCTGTTACCGGTTGCAGTATTGGCGAAGAAAAAGGCCGACTTGATTTCGATCTACCGGAACCAACAATTGAAAAAGGCAGTTTGACCAGAGAAATCAATGCACTCATTGCACTTAATCAACCAGTCAACATCTTTCGGATGACACCTGAAGAGTTGGAGGAGTCTGGCTATTTTGCAAAAACATCGAATGTAAAACCGCCGGTTATTAATAACTTCGTACGAATGATAGGTATTGAAAACACCGATGTTCAACCCTGCGGTGGAACTCATGTTAAAACGACCAGTGAAATTGGTCGGATTGTTTGTGCAAAGATTGAAAAACGCAGCCGGAAAAACAGACGAGTGGTTCTACGCTGGGAAACAGAAGACGATATGGCTTCTGCCTGAGTATCTCGCACAGCTCATGCCAGCTCCCGGCTGGCATTTTTACCTCTCTTCGGAGAGGTTTTTTAAACTTATGACTAATCGCTAATCAGAATGACACAGCCTGGCACTCGGCCAGATTCATATTGGCCCCCGATTGGGAGTAACTGATTATCGCACCAGGCATTGTCTCTTCACCACTTTTATAGTGTTAACTATGTTTTATGAAGATTAAATCTCTTCATCATTTAAGTATTTTTCATAAAACAGCCCCATCAAGTCTTCATCTTCTCGAATCACTTGTAAAGCTGCCCAAAGTGTTTCACGGGTTTCACGTGGTAAATCACTTTTTCGAGAGAACGTCAGATAGTAGTTTTTTGATTTCAGAGTTTTCTTCTGGATGTCGTATTTGTTGGAAAAGAAAGGGTTCTTTTGAAATTCTTTAGCAATGCTTCCCAGCACAGCAGCGGAACCGTCCTGCATTCTTACCAGGTCAACCAGAGCACTGCGGTCGGTTGAATAGGTTGCTTTTACTTTGGCCTGATTCTTTTTCAGATCATCAGCAATTGAATAAGAGCGTGGTACGCGTACTGGTCCGGGAAGTGTTGATGGTGTTCCGTTATAAGTGAAGGGCAAGGTCTTGGGGGTCACAATTACATAATCCACCAGACTCATGCTGTGCTCACCACCCTTTCCTCTTCTTGCTGTAGGTGGGTACTCCATCCATTCATTGCGCTCATCTTTGTAGGAAGCGCCAAGAATGCCGTCCACTTTTCCTTCTTTTGCAAGGCGCAGACAGCGCGACCAACTGGCTGGTCGTATTAAAACCCTTCGGTCTGTCCGTATGGCTGCTTCCTTCATCATGTCAATAAAAACACCAGCCGCCCGATAATCTTTCATCAGGGTAAATGGAAACCAATAGCCTTTATCACTACAAAGGGTGACACGTTCACGGGCAGCTGACGAAGCCGTGGACGTGTAAACAGAAGCCAGCAGGCAGAGAGAAACGGTAATTAAAGTTTTTCTGGGATGCATCTTGAGTCAATCCGTATGACCTCAAACGCTCTACAGCTTAAGCAGTCAAGGCCATGAAGCAGGCCAATGCTCAAAAGAGAGTTACTACGAGGAAGTAATAGTTTATTCCCGACGTACAGTGTACATATATAAACGACAATGTAAAAAACCTGTAGGAAACGTGTCAAAAATGTAATACAAATCGAACAGTTTCATGACAATATGTCACGTGCGAAACAGGAATGTATTAAACCAACGCAAACGGAAATAATAAGTATGAGGTTTAAGCGCGAACTCTGTGCTGCGGCACTGGCGTTAACTACGCTGTCATCCGGCTCTTTTGCTGAATCAGACAAAGCCCGCAATATCATTTTGATGGTTGGCGATGGCATGGGCCCTCAACAGCTCAGTATGTTGGAAAGCTATGCCGAGCTGGCTCCAAACTCTATTTATAAGGGTAAAGACACAGCCATGACCCGTCTGGCCAATGCCGGAACCATGGGGCTGTCGATGACTTACCCGGATGGTTCCATGGTGGTTGATTCTGCCAGTTCTGCGAGTCAGCTGGCCACCGGCAAGCTCTCTCCTTCAGAAGCCATTGGTCTGGATCGCAACGGTGATCCTGCAGAAACTATTCTCGAAGCTGCGAAAAAACGCGGCAAAGCTACAGGCCTGATTTCAGATACACGTCTGACTCATGCTACTCCTGCATCCTTTGCAGCGCACCAGCCCCATCGCTCCATGGAAAACCAGATTGCTGAAGACATGCTGAAAGTAGGGCCTGATGTCATGCTTTCTGGTGGTATTCGCTACTGGATTCCCAAGTCTGTTAATGACAAGGGGGAGTCCTACGAGCAGGTGAAAGAGTTAACTGGCGGTCACGTAAGAGTGAAGTCCAAGCGGAAAGATAACAAGAACCTTCTGCTGGATGCCCAAAAAGCCGGTTATCAGCTGGCCTTCAGCCGGGATGAAATGAACCAAGCCAAAGACGGCAAGGTTCTTGGCCTGTTTGCTTACTCCGGCATGATGGATGGTATTGAATACACCAAGACCAAAAACGACAAAGAGCGTGTACAGCCGACTCTGAAAGAGATGACTGTTAAGGCTCTCGATATTTTGTCGCAGGATAAGGACGGCTTTTTCCTGATGGTTGAAGGTGGTCAGATTGACTGGGCAGCCCATAACAACGATGCGGCAACCATGCTGCACGAAATGCTGAAGTTCGATGAAGCGGTAGAAGCTGTTTACGAATGGGCGGCTGATCGTGATGACACACTGGTTGTTGTAACCGCTGACCATGAAACCGGCTCTTTTGGCTTCAGTTATTCTGCCAGCAACCTGCCTAAAGCCAGCAAGCTGCCAGGCGCAGGTTTCAGCAAGCGTGACTACAAGCCTAACTTCAACTTTGGTGCGCCACAGATTCTGGATAACCTCTACAATCAGACTGCCAGCTTCTACGGCATTATGGATAAGTTCCGTGCCCGCCCGGCTGCAGAGCAGACTCCAAAAGCTCTGGCTTCTGTTGTTGCAGAAACCGGACCTTTCCAGATCAGCGAGAAGCAGGCTGAGCGTATCCTCCAGCGTGGGCCTAACCCTTATCTGGCCGAAGGTCACAAGTATCTTTCCGCCAAGACTCTTCCAGTTGTAAAAGATTTCACTGCCTTCTATGTGTATGGCGATGAGATTCATCTGAACCTTCTGGGACGTGAACTGGCTGAACAACAGAACGTCGTTTGGGGTACTGGTACACATACCAGCACACCGGTTTCTGTGATGACGTTTGGCCCTGAGAAACTGGTTGATCAGTTTGATGGCATGCAACATCACACAGATATCGGCAAAAAGCTGATGAGTGCTCTTTAAAGCCAACATTTGATGTTGGTCGGCTGATGTTGATCGGCTTGCACAACAAGCCTGAGTGAGAGCCTGAAAAGGCTCTCACTTCTCACTTATGTCAACAGAACCAAAATCGCTACCGCTGTTTTATAGACTCAGTTCCCAGCAACACTTCCAGATGCAGATGGCGAACGTTGTTATCAACCATTTTGCGGCGCAAATTTTCCGGCAGATTTTTAAAACCGAATTGGCTGCTGTTGTTGGTTTTGGCCATTTGCTGAGTGGGCAATGCAGACATAATACCCTCCACGATACATATAGTTTTGCGCAACATATAGCTTTGCGTGACAGTATCAATATAGTCTGCAGTTGCCGTTTTGTTTATATATCCACTTTTGTTCAAAGATTCGTTTTCGATTTATTAAAACGCACAATATCAGCTTGAGTTTTAGCGTTCTTCAAAGAGTTTTCTAACAACGCTGCAGCCATTGTATCAGGTGATTGCAGTGCCATAGCATGAGCCGCCTGCCAAATAGTTTTTCCAGTGAATTGTGCTGGTTTGAACTCTTTATTCCAGTAATGGTTGTTCACCATCGCCATGGTTTTTGGGTCAACTATCTTGAAAGACTCCGTCCAACAAAAGCTATGCAGACTGGGGCGAGATCTTCGGTGACCAAGTCATTGCCCTGCCATCCTGGACAGACATGTACTGTTACTACTGGCGGCGCTTGGTAGAGGAATAATTTTGCTTAAACGCCGGAGAGCTGTGGCCAGTTGTTAGCTGCATCTATTGTATGATGGGTGACGTATATGTCGTACTCATAAACCTGAGCATCCAATATGATGAAAAAAGTTTTTATAGTCCCAATTGCTCTTACCAGTCTGTTGATGTCTCTTCCTGCCAGTGCGTCTGAAGCTGCACTCAGCACTGCAGAAATAGATAAGTTAATGTCCGGAAACAGCATTGCGGGTGTGCACTACCAGAAAAAAACCGTGCAATATTTTTCAAAGTCCGGACTCACACTTTGGATGAGTGAAGGAGATGCTTTACCAGCAGAAGGGCAGTGGAAAGCAGAAGACAACCAGTATTGCTCGGATTTTGGAGGTGGTTGGGGCTGCTACAAAGTTGTTAACGATAAAGATCAGGGAATTCATTATTTTCTTAAAGGTGGATTTCGTGCCCCCTTTATTGTGAAAAAGGGTTATATATTTAGTTTCTGATAGCCCGTTTAAGTCCCCGAATGCCGCACGGCTGTTCGGGGTATGATTTTTCTCTGGGTAATCGATGGTTTTTTATCTTTATGGATGGCTGTGTGACGATGCTTGATCAGGGCTGGTAGAAAGCTGTGATTCATCGACATCTAGCCCGATTTCTCGGGCAGCGTTCAGCATTGAGGGGTATTTTTTCACCAAAGACAGGTCGGCCTTTGTCCAGTATTGCTTGAGAAACGTTTTGACTTTCTCATGAGTCCAAACATGATTAAGATCGTCGGCCGACTTTAGCCATTCAGGTATAGGAATATTGGTGACATTTGCAAGGGTCTTTAGGGAACTCAGTGGCTGAATAAGCATATGGTGGCAGAACTGAGCAAAAATAGCTTTCTCATGACCGTGTCTGGCTAAGAATGTAATATGATCCGGACACCTCACTTTTTTGTTTTTCAGGTTCTCTCTTATAAAATCATTGGTAATTAAATCTGCATTTTTTTTATCAAGATTGCGTAGTTCGGGTACCAAAAAATAGAAGTCACTCTCTTGCCATTGGTGTCGTTGGCTGCCGAATTCTCTCAATAGCCCAGATGAGAAATTTCCCCTGAGGCCCCAGCCTAGTACAAAGTCCCGCAGAGTGTCAGGCCACTCTACTATTGCCTGCTCTATATCCTGAGTAGCGAGGTATTTGATTTCTTCAAATCGTGTTAGTCCACAATATTTTTTGATGAGTGTGTAGATTTGCCAGGTTGATGGGTTATATAGAGCCCAAGCGGCCCTTTTCTCATCATCTATATACAACTTGCTTAGCTCCCTTTTCAGGCCTGTTATACCATCCTTCTGCGCTGCTTGTAGGTGCAATTTTTGGTAAATCAGTGTAACCAATGCTGCTTGGTGGGATTCTGGATTTTCCAGAATGTGATCTACCAGTTTTTTTTCTTGTATTAATTCAGGGAGGAACTTAAGGTTGCTCATATGTCTGGAGGTCACCTCCTCGGGGTGTTGATTTTTATAATCGACCACCAGTTGTGGAGTAGGAGGGGCTTCGTTTTGATTAAATGTAGGTGACGGGTTGGAAATAAAGTCCACGACCTCTTTGCTAAAGGTTTCATTGTTGTATTGTTTGGGGTCGTTAGCGGTATCGCTTTTCAGTTTTGGAATAGATGCATGGAGTTCCATTAGCTCCTTTTGAAAAGATGCGTGTAATTCATTAACTATTTCTGTTGCTTCTTCCAGTTCTTCTAATAAATCAATGTTGTGCAATGAGAGTAGTTTTAACCAAACAGCAGATATTGTATCTCCCTGGCAAGCTCTAACGGCGAGTTGTCGGATGTTGTCGTTACCGCGATCTTCCAGGATCTTTTGAATGTCAGGGACAACTTCCAGTAAATCTTCGAGGTACCAGGCTCTGGATTGTTTTCTTTGCTTTGGAAAATCAGCAAGGGTTAACCTTTTTAGCAGAGAGGGCAAGTCAGGTGGTTGCCGGTCAAAGCTTTTCAGGATTAGTTTTTTTATGTCGATCTGTGAGGCAAGCCGTATATAACTTTCCTTAGACAGTAGTTGGTGTTTGCGAAGATACTGAACCAGTAAGAGGACATCCGGTAGATTGCGCGGGTTGGCCTCATTCAACCCCAACAACATTCTGTAGGGATTCATTGAAGAGGCCGGTGAGCAGTAGCGCGAAGCACGCTTTTTCAACTCTTCGGGAGGCAAGTTTGGGAAGCTGCTTTTCAGAGTTTCCTGTGGGGTTGAATACAGATGTTTGTCTTCCACGTCTGTTTCTGCATCACTGTTGTTATCGTCATCAAGTGATTCCCGATACTTAATACTTTCACGGCAGTATAAACGGTATACAGGGAGAGGTCGCTCTGAGCCAGTGAGAGACGCTACCTCAGAAGATATTGCTCTTTTCTTTGTTGGTGGAAGGTTAAAGTCGTCTGTTTTTT
>NZ_CAMZOG010000097.1 GCF_947331445.1 Parendozoicomonas sp. Alg238-R29
AAAAGCCGTCGGAGAATGCCAGTGAAAAGTCAGGAACAATCAGAAAAATTCCCGTCATGGTGGCCTGCGACCGTCAGCAACATGTAACCGATGCCGTTCTCGAACATGTGAGTAACGATGAACTCTTCACGCAACTGGCAGGACGGATTTTACCAGGCAGCACCCTGTGCACGGATGCTCATCTGTCCCATGAAAAACTGGCAGACCAACTCAACGTGACGCTGAAAGAATTGGTCACTACGGCAGGCCAGTATGTGCGAGAGAAGGTTTATCACATTCAAACGGTCAATGCTTATCACAGTGAGCTCAAACGTTGGATTAATGGTTTTTTCAAAGGCGTAGCAACGAAATATTTATCGCGCTATCTGGGCTGGAAACGATTTTTAAAGACACATATCTTCTCGGAAGAGAGTTTGTTAGATCAGGAAGCATCTCATTGGCTTAACCCACATTTATTGTGAACAGAGCCTGTATTTTAATATTGGGGAGTGCAGATCAGGGGGAGCTAATGGTGAATAATGAAACCAAGAAAACCTAAAAGAAACTACTGGCCAAAGTACCCATGGTCAGAGCCCAGCCATCAACTAAAACAAAAAGCATAAGTTTGAAAGGCAAAGAAATCATCTGTGGGGAAAGCATAATCATACCCATAGCCATCAGAACGCTAGCAACTACCAGATCAATCACCAGAAAAGGCAGATAAATAATAAAGCCAATCTGAAAAGCAGTTTTCAGCTCACTGGTGACAAATGCAGGAATAAGAATAGAGAAAGAAATGTCTTCCGGCTTATCCGGTGGTGTCATATTAGCGATACCGAGAAACTGGACAAGGTCTGATTCCCTGGTATTGGAGAGCATAAACCCTTTAATTGGCTCAGAAGCAATCTTCATGGTCTCCAGCAAGCTAAGTTCTTCATTCAGATAAGGCGTAACAGCTGCGGCATATATGGATTCAAACACTGGCATCATAATTAGTAGCGTTAGCGACAGAGCCATACCAATGAGTACCCGGTTCGGTGGCGTCTGCTGAAGGCCAAGGGCTTGTCGAAGAATAGCGAGCACAATAATAATGCGGGTAAAACTGGTGAGCATAAGCAGAGCTGCCGGTAGAAAGCTCAGCGCTGTCATTAACAGCAGAATCTGCAGGGTTACACTGTACTGCTGACTGTCGCCATCTTTGGTCACAGTCAGTACATCCATACCCTGAGGGGCCGCGAAGGCTATTTCGGTAAAACTGGCAGCGGCAAGAACTGCCAGCAGCGAAACGGCTCGGGTCATGCGCTGTTCCGGTTCAGCAAATTAGTCAGGTAATCGGAAAACTCCGTTGTACCAACTTTGTTCGCCGGAAGTCTTTCCTGAAGAGTATGAAGACAAGTGGTTTGCTGAGCAGATACACTGAGCAAAAGCTGCTGACCACCTACTTCAACCAGACAAAGTTTGACCTGCGAAGAAAGTGGCGAACTGGCAACAACTTTAATCGGGCTCTGGCTTTGAACTTTACTCAGGTTCAGGCGCTTGCCCAATATGCCTAAGGTGACGATTAAACCAACAATGCCCAGAAGAGGAAGGCCGATTTGAATCAAATAGTTTGTCATATCAGGAAAGCTTCCTCAGGCGTTCTGATTCGCTGATAACATCAATCATGCGAATGCCGTAACGATCATTTACAACCACCACATCGGCGTAGGCGATAAGAGTACCATTCACTTTTACTTCCAAAGGTTCGGAGGCTTCTTTTTCCAGCTCGACAATAGCGCCTTTGTTCAGCCTTAATAAATCGCCCAGATTTATGCGAGTACTACCCAGCTCTAATGAAAGAGTAACGGGAATATCCAGAAGCAAACCAAGATCAGGGCTGTTAGATTCACTGCTCTCTGCCTGAATCGCATCACCGCCACCATGGGCTTTGGCTAACTCCTCAACCCCAAGGTCTTTTATCTTCTCTCCGTTATTTTGAGGTGGAAGGTTTTGTTCTCCCTCTTGGGAGGGCGTGTTTTCTTCGTCACTCATTATCCGTCCTCATCCTTGAGTTATATTGCTGCCCACGGCTTCCGGGTTTCATTCGGCGTACAATTTTCAGTGCGAGACTGTCATCAATGGTGCAGACAGTCGCTTTCAAACATGGCAGGCCAGAAACTTTCACCGTAACCTGACCGGGAATATTGGTTTGAATAATGTCTCCGGATTTCAGGTTGAGAATATCCTTCAAAACCAGATCAACCTGACACATGGTGGCGCTGATCTCGACCGGGGCCAATAGAACATTGCCGCGAAGGTTTTCTTCCCAGTAAGGATCCTGATCCGTATGGCGATAAGACTGAATACGTTCCCGAATAGGCTCCAGCGCTCGATAGGGAAGAACAATATCCAGAGTACCTTCGGTATCGGCCATTTTGATACTGAAACGGCTTACCAGTATCAACTCAGTGTCATTTGAAAACAGTGTGGAAATTGGGCTGGATTGGTTATCTTGCAATTCAATATCAAAGGGAAGAATGGTTTCCCAGGTTTCCTTCAGGTTATCCATAGCCGCACTCAGAAACTTGTTCAGCATCCGGGTTTCGGTTGTGGACATTTCCCGATCTGGAGTAATTTCTGTTGTGCCGGTGCCGCCAAAGAAAAGATCAATCAGAGCTCCGATCAGTTGATTACTAACAGTGACAAAGCCCACTGACTTGAGTGAATTTACCTTAAAAATGTGAAGGCTGTGATCTGGCGATTCTGTATTGAAATTCACAAACTTCACAGAGTCGACGCCGGTAAATTCAACTTCGGGATTATTACGAAACTGATTGTAGAGACTGAAGCGCAGCAGCTGTGCATAACGCTTATAAAGTACCGACAGGGTCGGTACCAGATCATGAATTTTATAATCCGGGTTGGTCAGGTCGAAACGCTGCAGCTTATCGAACTGGTCGCCAATATGAATCCGTTCGTTCTTGCGACTTCTGCTCAGCAGCGTTTCAATTTTCTCACTGTTCACAGCTTCTCTCCTGCAATCCTTGCAGCTAAGCGCTCTTACTCTTTAGAAAACGGCTACAACAAAAGAGGGTATCTAATTGACTATAAAACTAACCGGAATTCTTGCCAGTTTTATTAGCAGCTTTTTTTATATCGCTGTGTTTTTAATGGCTAACCCACCTTGCCAATGATTTGCACATTACGGTTGTCAGGAATTTCATTAAACGACAGAACCTGTAAGCCGTCAGTGCACAATCTTGCGTAGCGCGCCAGCAATGGCCGTAACAAAGGTGAAACAATAATGATGGGTTGCTTGCCATCGGTCTGCATCTGGCGGGTTATATCTGGCAGGTTGGTTTGTAACTGGTTAGATATATTCGGTTCCAGTGCAATGTTGTCTGGTGCAGTATTTCCTGCTTGTTGAGCCTGTTGCTGGGCTTTTAGAAGTATTTCTTCAAGCTTCTCATCAAGAGTGACAACAGGCATATCAGGTTGTGAGCCGATTAAATTTTGCACAATGCTGCGGCGCAGCGCCTCACGGATTCTCCCGGATAACAAAATAGGATCTTTGATAGTTTCGTCAGTGGCCAGCAGAGTATTGGCGATGGTGCGAATATCAGATATAGACACTCTATCGGTTAACAGCTCACGAAGAACCTGTTGCAGCTGACTCACAGATAAGCGTTTGGGAACAAGCTCTTCAGACATTTTAGGCGATTGTTTACCAAGGTTCCCCAGAAGCTGTTGAACTTCATCATGGCCAAGCAGTTCACAGGCATTCTCTTCAATGATTTTGCTCACGTGAGTTGCGATAACTGTTGGCGCATCAACAACGGTATAACCAAGGCTGGTGGCCTGTTCCTGCAATTCTTCTGTTACCCAGATTGCATCAAGTCCGTAGGCTGGGTCAGTTGTGGGAACTCCTTCGAGGTCGCCATAAACCTGTCCGGGATTAATGGCGAGATATTTACCCGGTTCAACGTCACCTTCTGCAACACTTACGCCTTGCAAGGTAATGCTGTAACCACTGGCAGGTAGAGAGAGATTATCGCGAATACGAACGCTGGGAATCAGAAAGCCCAGTCGTGCAGAAAGATTTTTACGAATACCTTTTATCTGCCCAAGCATTTGCCCACCCTGATTTTTATCCACAAGTGGAATCAGTCGAAAGCCAACTTCCAAACCAAGTGGATCAATGGAAGGAACATCTTCCCAGGTAAGAGGTGCATCACCTGTTGGTTGTGTACTGGCTGGTGTTATCTCTGTGGCCTCTTCTTCAGCCTTCCCCTTCTTGTAAATCCACCATGCTCCTCCGGCCATAGCACTGCCCAGGCTGATAAAGGCAAGGTGAGGCATGCCAGGGACAATTCCCATAATCAAAATAATTCCAGCGGTAACCGAAAGCGCACGGGGTGACGCGAACAGTTGCGTTGCAATTTGGTCGCCCATTTCAGCTGTTTCAGAAACACGGGTGACAATAATTGCAGCAGCCGTGGAAAGCAGGAGTGAAGGGATCTGGGCAACCAGGCCATCACCAATGGTGAGCAGAGAGAAAACATTAAAGGCATCACCAAAGGTCATGCCGTATTTGATGGTACCAATCAGCAAACCACCAATAATATTGATGCCGAGAATCAGCAAGCCAGCAATGGCATCGCCACGCACAAATTTGCTGGCACCATCCATGGCACCGTAAAAGTCAGCTTCACTGGTAACCTGCTTACGACGTTCCAGTGCCTGTTCCTGATTAATCAGACCGGCATTCAGGTCGGCATCTATCGCCATCTGTTTGCCGGGTAATGCATCCAAGGTAAAACGGGCAGATACTTCTGAAATACGGCCCGCACCTTTGGTCACTACTACAAAGTTGATAATTACCAGAATGGCGAATACTACAATACCCACCACGTAGCTGTTACCAACAACCACTTCACCAAAGGCCTGAATGACCTTACCAGCCGCATCACTGCCGTTATAACCTTGAAGCAACACGACACGAGTGGAAGCAACGTTCAGTCCCAGACGTAATAGGGTTGCTACAAGCAGCAATGTTGGGAACACAGCAAAGTCGAGAGGACGCTTTGCATAGATACTCACCAGCAGCACCAGCAAAGACAGCGCAATATTAAAAGTGAAAAACATATCCAGCAGAAAGGGCGGAACCGGCAATGTCATCATCGCCATCAGGATCAGCACCATTATTGGTATGCCAATCTGAAGCTTTCCTACTTTTGCCATAAAGCCCGTTGGGGCCGCAGCCTGTTCTGCCATGCTCTCAGTCCTTGAGGTTCTTTATTTTTATCGCCGAAGATGCGATGGAATATCAAACTCGTTGGGTAACGGTGTTGGTTCTGGCCCCAGCCCGGCGCTGAATTGCCGAAGCCTGTACACATAAGCCAGTATCTGGGCAATCGCCATATACAAATCTGCCGCCACTTCTTGATTCAGTTTGGTTGAATAGTAGATGGCGCGGGTTAAAGCAGGTGATTGTACAACCGGGCGCTCATGAGCATTGGCCACTTCAATGATTTTCATGGCGATGTCATCGACTCCCCGGGCAATAACAAAAGGCGCCTTGGCTTTTTGGGAATCGTATTTTAAAGCCACAGCGTAATGAGTCGGGTTTCGGATGATCACATCAGCTTTGGGCACTTCCTGCATCATCCGGCGGTTAGCCTGTTCCCGCTGAATGTCGCGGATACGGCTTTTCAGTTCTGGGCGGCCATCAGTATCTTTCTGTTCATCTTTCAGTTCCTGTTTGGTCATACGTAGCTTTTTAACGTGCTGCCATTTCTGGAACGGAATATCGATTACAGCAATCAAAGCCAGGGCAAAGGCGTAAGTCAAAACCCCCGTTCCTGCCAGCATCAGGCTGTGCATAAGTGCTGGGCGAACGGATTGTCGGTTTAAAGAAATCAGCTCAGGCCATTCATTAACAATAACCAGAACCAATGTGCCGACAACCAGTGAGACTTTCAGAATGGACTTAAACAGTTCAACCAGAGAGCGAATGGAAAAGATGCGTTTGATGCCCTGAATAGGGCTGATCCGTGAAATTTTGGGTTGATATTGTTTATGTGAAAACGCCCAGCCGCCCATTAGCAAGCTACCAACAAGTACTGAGAAAAGAATCACGGCAAATACTGGCAAAAGAGCACTGATTCCCATGAGTACACTTTCACCCAGGTGGCGAGCCATATGGGATGTATCCAGTAAAATTTCAGGACGTAAATCCAGATTTTGGGTAAACAGTTGTTGGAATTTACCAGACATAAACGGGCTGAAAGCCATTATGGCTGATACGCCCCCAAGAAACATACAGGTAGTCACCAGTTCCCGGGATCGGGGAACCTCGCCATCCTTTTTAGCTTTCTCGAGTTTTCGTTGACTGGGTTCTTCTGTACGCTCCTGTGAGCTGTTCTGATCTTCAGCCATAGGCGATCATCACAGAAAGCTTCGAAAGAGCCTGATTGGTCAGCTCGGTAAATAAACCGGGTAAACCTGACACCGATACTGCCAGTACAATCAGCCCAGCCATCATGCTCATGGGGAAACCAAGGGAGAAAACATTCAGCTGAGGTGCTGCTCGATTCATAACACCGAAGGCAATATTTACCAGTAGCATGGTGGTTATGGCTGGCAGAGCAATCAGTATGGCCGCTCCCAGTGCCCAGCTCACCTGCACTGTCAGGGTATGTAGATCAAGAGTCGTACTGGTAACTGGGCCAATGGGGAGGGCAGTAAAACTGTTGGCAAGAACATTGATAACAATCAGGTGGCCATCCACAGCCAAGAACATCAACGTTGCCATGATCTGATAAAGTTGGGCAATAATCGGAATGTTCACACCGTTAACCGGGTCATACATCATCGCCATTCCCAAGCCCATTTGCAGGGAGACCATTTGCCCGGCCACGGCAAAAATGGAAAAATAAACATGCAGCAGAAGACCGCCCATGCCGCCAATAAAGATCTGTTGAAGAGTTATCCGCAGGCTTTCTGGGGACAACGGTTCAACAACCGGCATGGTTGGCAAAAGTGGAGCAATTAATAACGTAATTGCCACAGCAAGAAGCAGGCGTACCTGTGCAGGCACCAGTGCGGAGCCAATAATCGGCATAGTCATCAGCAACCCGACTACACGGAATAGTGGCCAGATAAATTGTCCAATCCATCCTGTCAGTTGTGCGGTGGTTAATTCCATTGATGAAGCCTGTTAATAAATTAATTCCGGAATCACGGTATACATTCGCTGAAATAGCTCCATAAATTCCCGAATCAGCCAGTGGCCGGCCAAACCAATAGTGACAAGGGTTGCCAGCAGTCGGGGCAGGAAACTCAGAGTCTGTTCATTTATCTGAGTGGCGGCCTGAAAAATACTTACCACCAGGCCCAGCAGCATTCCCGGCCCGATAATGACTGAGACGATGATAACGATCATGGTTAGAACATCCCTGAGAAGATCGACAACGATTTCTGGTGTCATTCTTGTTGTTCCATCGCTTCGGGGTTGTTGAACGTCACTTCGTTCGACAATCAATGGTGCATAGATAAAGGAAGCAGCGTTATTTCAAATTGAAACAACCGATAAGCCTTTTAATTCCCTTCAATTATCAATCTAGAACTGGTGTCAGAATCTGCAACAGGGCAAACATTATTTCACTGTTGAGTTGTTTTTTTTGTCAAAAAAAATGTGAAAATTCAGAGGCTTTTATTCGAAATAAATACAAACTCTCCTATTAAGCCCCGCAGAAATTTAACCGAACAGTTAAGTGTTGGGCTTGGTGCGCATTGATGTCTTGTACCGAGCCTGAATTATCACAAGGGGTAACAAAAGCCCTAATCCATGGATGGAGAGTGAATAAATGTCCTTTTCGGTAAATACAAACGTATTCTCGCTGAATGCTCAAAGAAACTTACAAAGTTCTCAAGCTGGACTGCAAACAGCACTACAGCGCTTGTCTTCAGGTTCACGTATTAATAGTGCCAAAGACGATGCTGCTGGTTTGCAGATTGCCAACCGTTTGACCTCGCAGGTTCGAGGTCTTGCAGTTGCTGTACGGAATGCCAACGATGGTATTTCTCTGGCGCAGACAGCAGAAGGCGCATTGCAGGAATCAACAAATATCTTGCAGAGACTGAGAGAGCTATCACTTCAGTCTGCAAATGGTACGAATGGGGCAGCGCAGAGAGATGCTTTGGATCTTGAAGCCCAGGCTCTCACGACAGAGCTTACACGTATTGCAGACAATACAACCTTCGGTGGCCGAAATGTTCTTGATGGATCTTTCTCTGCGGTAAACTTCCAGATAGGTGCAGATGCTAACCAAACAGTTGCTCTGACTATTGCTGACGCTGACGCCGCAGCCTTGGGTGTCGACGCTATAGATATTGGTGACGGCGGTGATGCTCAAGCAGCAATCGGTTTGATTGATACTGCACTGCAGACTGTGGATACCCAGAGAGCGACTCTTGGTGCTTTTCAAAACAGGCTCACTTCGACAATCTCAAACTTATCCAATATTAGCGAGAACGCTTCTGCTTCCAGAGGCCGTATTCAGGATGCAGATTTTGCAGTGGAGACAGCAAACCTGGCTAAGTATCAGGTGCTGCAACAGGCTGGTACTGCAATCCTGTCTCAGGCTAACGCTACAACTCAGAACGTATTGTCTCTGCTGCGTTAATAGCTTTGAGATAAAAAGTCAGCTTTTGTTGGTTTTTAGCTGGCTCAGAATAGGCGAGGAAGTGTATTCCTCGTCTATTCTTTTTTTTGGGAAGCCGTATCTCTCTAAAGCTCCATAAAGTATTCACAGTAATAAACGCCAGGTACGGCCATGCTACAGTTATCCGGTTTAGTTTCAGGCATTGATACCCAGTCTCTGGTCAATACAATTGTTCAGGCCGAGCGGGCACCTCGTCAATCTTCAATTCAGCGCCAACAGCAACAGGATACTGTAGAGCTCTCTGCCCTTGGGCAATTGCAATCTGCTATTAACGGTTTTCATTCGGCTATTGAGAAACTGGGGGAGTCTGAAGCTTTTAATGGGCGGAGAGCGACCTTTAGCAATTCGGAGGCGCTGGATGTTGCTCTGACTAATAATGCTGTAACCGGCAGCTACTCCTTCACTGTTCAACAGTTAGCCACTAATCAGCAACAGGCTACAGCTGGTTTTGCTGAAGGTGCTACTTTTGGTGCCGGTAATCTGGTGCTCACAGTAAATGGTGAAAGCCTAACACTCACGCTAGACAGTGCAAATAACACTTTGGCTGACATTCGGGATGCCATAAACAGCGCAGATAATAACCCCGGTGCTTCCGCCACCATTATTAACAATGGTAACCAGCAAAGATTGTTGATTAATAGCACTAGAACCGGTGCAGACTATGGAGTAGTTATTGATGCGTCTGATCTGACAGCTGGTGCAGGCGATTTAAATCTTACAACTGGCCTCAGTGAGTTGCAGGAGGCAGCCAATGCAAGAATTGTGATTGGTGATCCGGCCAACCCTAACAGTATTGTCATCGAGCATAGCGATAACAGTATTGAAGGTGTGGTAGACGGCGTGACCCTCAATTTAAAAGAAATCAGCACCACGCCGGTGAGTGTGGATATCTCTCTAGATAAATCCAGTTCTGAAGATGCAATACAGGGTTTTGTTTCTGCCTACAACGAACTTACCAGGACGGTAAACAGCTTAACTCGTTTCACTGAAGGTCAGGGCAGCTCTGCACTTACTGGCGATGCAACTGTTCGCTCTCTGGTCAGTTCAGTGCGCAATATTCTGAGTGATAGTATCGAGGTAAACGGCCAATCCCTCCGGCTGGCTGATTTTGGTATTAAGACGGCTACCGATGGCACTTTGGAAACAGATAGCGCCAAACTCAGTGAGGCTGTGCAGCAGAACTTCTCTGCTCTGCAGGGCTTTTTCGCTAGTGATAATGGCCTTTCGGGAAAAATGACTACACTTCTTGACCGCTATGATTCCAGTACCGGCATTGTTAAAGAGCGCATGGATCGGCTTGATGAAAATATTAAGGGTCTGGATCGCGAGCTGGAAGATCTTGATCTTCGGATTGAACAGGTACGCAGGTATTGGGAAAGTCGCTTTTTGTCTATGGAACGTGCATTGAGCCAGTTTAATAGTACCAGCAGTTTTTTGACCAATAATCTGAACAGCCTAAACAGTAACGATAGATAACGGAAATCGAGCTTTATGGATACTAGTGGACTCGCAGCGTATCGCAAGGTTCAGAACAATGCTCAGGCGGAAGTGGCTGACCCGTATAAATTGATTCAACTGTTGTTTAAAGAGTTGATGACATCCCTTTTTCAGGCAAAAGGTTGCATGGAGCGTGGGCATCTCTCTGAAAAGGGGGATTTAATTGCTCACTGCGTCGAAATCATCCTGGCTCTTAATGAATCTCTCAATATTGAAGCTGGTGGTGAAATGGCCGAAAACCTTCGCAACCTCTATCACTACAGTGTACGTCAGCTGTTAGCAGCAGGGCCGGAGAACAGTCTTGAGAAGCTGGATGAAGTCACCAATCTGATGAAACAGATTCAGGAAGCCTGGAATGGTATCGGGCAAAAGGCCCCTGGAAATATTCCAGCCATAAATGCTGAAAGTGGATCAGTGTCCAGTGGGGTCAATGGTCATGCCTGATATTGGTGTTGAGCAGGTTCGGGAGGCCAAAGCTGAGCTTCAGGATGCCTGGGAGAACAGGGACTGGAGTAAACTGATGACTCGGGAGAAGAGTGTTCGCCTATTGGCAGAAAATATTTTTGCCAGCCAGGTACCTGATGGCGAGCTCAGAAAAGAGCTCTTTTCACTGCAGCAGCAATATTTAGATATTGTTACAGATATGAATGAAGAGCGAGCCCAACTGAAAGAATTGCTGATTCAGAGTGGAAGTCGATTAAATGCGGTTCAACAGTATCGAATGACCGGACAGCTGAAAAACAGTTAATAACAGATACAGATCATGGATGAATCACCAGCCGCGCAGGTAGCGCCAGTTTTACCCCAGGCACTTCCGCTGAGTTCTCAGCTTGGAGTGTCTTTGGGTATGGGCGGTGTAAGTCTTTCTAGCCATCGAACAATATCCACAGAACTTCGTTTTCTTCCCCATGCTGAAAGCGGTACAACGTCCGAGACACTGTCTTTTGCAGATTATTTTGATAGTGCGCTGAGTGCTCCTCTGGATAATCAACTGCAGTCTGTTCCAGCCTTACGGAGTGACTCGGTTTCGGGTAGGGTGCTGCAGAATTCTCAGCAAGCTCTTGTGTCACCACTCCCACATGTGAGTACATCCGTTTCATCACAGATGCGCCAACCCCAGTCACCGATAGGTTTTGAATCTTCTGTGTTAAGACAGGCAGGAGAAACAGCACTTAAAGAACAAATCACAACACCGGCAGATATTAAGCCGGTTATAACTGAACAGGTTCGGCTTCAGGATGAACCGGTCGATACCCAGAGGCTTACCCAGCAACGAGTCGAGCTTCAACAGAAAGCGGAGGTTCCAGAGTTACTGAAATCTTTGCAAATTTCGCCTGACATTTCTGGCCTTGATCTACCGGAGTCTGTACTTGATCAGAAACTGTTGCAGAACACATTGAGTGCTTTAAAGGTGGAAACTTCACCTCTTTTAATGGTTTCTTCGTCGTCTCAGCCATCCGCACTGGTTGCTACTGTTCATGCTCAAAATGCTGACATATCTGCTGCTGTTTTGCCTTCCCAGCCAACCGACTCTGTGGGTGTAGAAACGTCTGGAGACAGAAAGGTGCTGGAGTTGAGTGAATCCCGCTCGTTCCAGGACCTTCTTTCCCGCCAGTCTCTGAAGGGAGATCAAATGGGGGAACGACTTATGGTTATGCTAAACAGAGATCAACGTAACGCCACTCTGCGAATGGATCCTCCAGAGCTGGGGCAGCTGAAAGTTATGCTGAATGTCGATGGTGACCAGGTCTCTGTCCAGTTTCAGGCTGGCAACACGCAACTCCGGGATATGCTTAACCAACAGGTTGACCGGTTGCGGCAGTTCTTTGAGCAGCTGCAGATGAATCTGGTGAATGTGGATATTTCCCATGATCGTGGACTCGCCCAAAACGGTTTCCAGCACTCTGAGCAGGAGAATATGGCTCAGGAAACCGGCGCTTCTCCCGATGAAAGTAGTGTGAATCTCGAATATTCGGTTTCATCCGGTACCGAACGTATTCAGCAGGGATTGCTTGATATTTACGTGTAAAAGACAGGGAGCTTCAAATGGCTGAAGAAGATCAGGAAGAAGGCCAGAGCACAGAAAAAGAAACGGGAAAAGAAAAAGGCAAGGGCTCTTCCAAGCTTATCATGATCATCGCCATAGTTAGCGTATTGCTGATTGGAGGCGGAGCCGCAGCTTATTTCTTTCTGATGAAATCTGCCGGAGATCAAGCCGCAGAGGCAGCTGTTGTCCCTAAAGCTCTTTTCTTTGAACTTGAGCCTTTTGTGGTTTCTCTCACTGGGGAGCGAAAATCTCATTATATGCAGCTTGAGCTTGCCCTTCTTACCAGAGATCAGGGTATGGTCACTATTCTGGAAGAAAACACCCCTCTGATCCGCAATGCCCTGATCCAGAATATGAGTGGTATGGCCTATCAGGATACCTTGCTGGTTGATGCGCCAAACAGAATTCGGGCTTCAGCCCTGGTGAAAGTTCGGGAATTGTTAAATGAGCAGGGTGGTGAGCAGATTGAAGATGTTCTGATTGTTAATGTTGTGATTCAGTAGCATCGGGCTCTGACAGTGAAAGCAGCCAGCGAAGGAATTCTGGCCTACAAGAATCAGAGCCAAAACTCTGTAGATGTGCTGGTTCGCAAGCATCTGGCGCTGGTGCGAAAGATAGCTTTGCACCTGGTCAGCACAGTTGGTCACGTGGCGTCTGTAGATGATTTAATGCAGTCTGGGCTGGTCGGTTTGATTGAAGCTGCTGGCCGCTACGATGCAACGCAACAAGCCTCCTTTGAACAGTTTGCCCGGCACCGAATTCACGGAGCCATGATTGATATGGTTCGCCAGGGCGACTGGCGACCTCGCCGAACCCGCGAAGAAACTCAAAAACTTTCCCGAACTACCGCTGTATTGGAAAAGACTCTGGGGCGCCCGCCTCATGATCGAGAGGTTGCCGAAGCTCTCGGCCTGTCTCTTGAAAAGTATCAGAACATGCTTGCTAGCACCCACTCTGCTCGCTTGATCAGTTTCGATGAGGTTCTGGAATCTGGTGGCGAGCCCTCAGACTATGAAGATGAACTCGCCACCAGCATTTTTCAGCATTGTGAACAGGGCGCATTGGCCGATGCATTAAAAGAGCTTCCGGAAAGAAGCCAGCAGCTGTTTAACCTGTATTACGTGCAGGAAATGAATATGAAGGAGATAGGTTTGGTTTTTGATATTTCAGAAGCCAGAGTGTGTCAGCTCCATGCTCAGGGACTGAAAAAACTGAAAACCATTCTCAAGGACTGGAGTCAGTAACATGTTTAAGCTCGCCGGTTTTATTATTCTGATCGCCAGTATCCTCGGTGGATTTGTACTCGCCCACGGTAAATTAATAAGTCTGTGGCAGCCCTATGAAATTTTGATTATTGCCGGTGGTGCCTTTGGTGCGTTCTGTCTGGCCCATCCATGGAAAGTGGTGGCGGCTTCCGGGCGTCATATTTGTTTTACCCTTACCGGTACAGGGTATAACCAGAAATATTATGAAGCTCTGTTACAACTTCTGAACCAGCTGTTTGAAGTGTCTCGTAAACAAGGTGGCCGTAAAGCTCTGGAAGAACATATCGAAAATGTGGGCAGCAGCGATATATTCAAAAGCTATCCCCGCATTACCAAAACTCCTCAGACCATGTTGTTTATTACTGACAATATTCGCCTGTCGTTAGTGGATAACCTTGATACCCACAATTTCGAAGCTCTGATGGAGCATGAAATTGAAACCTACGAGTCAGAGTTGTCCAGACCCGGAATGGCCCTTCAGGAAATTGCCGATGCCTTGCCCGGGTTTGGAATTATGGCGGCGGTATTGGGTATCGTAATTACTATGCAATCTCTGGATGGTCCTCCCGATCAGCTTGGTCTTCACATTGCCGCAGCATTGGTGGGAACCTTTATGGGGGTATTTTTAGGTTACGGTGTTGTTGGTCCTATAGCTTCCTCTATTACTCATTCCATTCATTATGAAATTAAAGCCCTTGAGTGCATAAAAGCGGCTTTGGTCAGTAACCGTCATGGCACGCCTCCAGCCATGGCCGTTGAAGCCGGGCGTAAAGTCCTCTGCACGGAAAGCCGACCGTCCTTTGAAGAGATGGAGAAGATCCTCGAAGGGTAACCTTTGGGATAAATCCCCATGAGCAAGGATAAGCCAACAATCATTGTTGTTAAAAAAAACAGAGGCCGACATGGTGGACACCATGGCGGCTCCTGGAAGGTAGCGATTGCGGATTTCGCCATCGCAATGATGGCGCTATTCCTTGTACTCTGGCTGCTCAGTGTGACCGATGATGAGCAAAAAGCCGCTATTGCTGCTTACTTCGAGGATCCGGGAACCTTTATGAAAGCGGGCTCGGCTCATCCAATAGATTTGGGTGGCTCTCCCAATATTATTCGCAGAGTGGATAACGTCGGCCCCAGTATGAAAGGGAAAGATGGAACCGAAGTTGTTGGTGATCTACAGGCTCCTCAACGAGGTGAAAAAGCGGACTTTGAAGAGCTGGTAAAACAGCTTCAGCAGATGTTGAGTGGAGAAATGGATGATCGTCATCTCGATGAATATGTGTTTATGGAAGTACTGCCAGAAGGTTTAAGGCTGGTTATTCTGGATCACAATGAAGAGCATATGTTTGAACGCGGCAGTGCTCGATTAAATCCATTCTATGAGGATCTGCTGCTGGCTTTGGCCAAGGTTCTGAAGAAGATCACTAACCCAATTATGGTGAGTGGTCATACCGATGCTACCAAAACAAACATTTACCGTTACAGCAACTGGAATCTGTCTGGTGAGAGGGCACTGGTTGCCCAGAAAATCTTGAGCTTTGGCGGTGTCACAGACGATCACTTCATAATGGTTGCCGCACTGTCTGATCACGAACCCAGGATTCCTGATAATCCGGAAGATGGCTCAAACCGGCGAGTTGAATTAATGGTGTTGAACCACAATATGGCTTCCCGGATTAAGAGACTTTTTGCTCCAATTCAGGACAATGGCTTACCGAAAGAAAATCTGATCCCGCAGGCAGATATTGATGCGGCAGATCAAGAGGCTTATTCCAACCAGCTGCCGAAAATTCTGAGGCCAGAGTAACCAGAAAATCTGAAATTAATAAAATAGATAATTGGCGACTATCAAGGAAGATATCGCTTCACCTATGTAGTTAAATCATTTGGCTGCTATCAATGGCCAGTTTTTGGTATTCCAATTTTCCAGTATTGTTCTTTTTCCTTCAGAAAATTTTCTGCATGGCGTTCAGCGTTTCGTAAACCTCATAGGGTCTGTAATGAAACCACTGAGCCGGTGAACGCCCCCTAGTGATTAGTGAGACTGACAATACCTTTTCCAATCACTTCAGCGGTAATGACTTTTCCGGATGACATATTACGAATCTGGATTTGATCTCCCAGGGAGCCAGACTCCAGAGCCTGGCCTTTCATCGATACCGAAAATCCTGAACTTTTCACCTGAATGCGAACGGTTTTGTTTCTTTCCACCATCTCGGGTTGGGAAGTCATGGAAGGTTGTATTATTTTCCCCGGGCTGATCTGCCTGCGGCTATTAAGCCCTGCAACTTGGCGAGGGTTTGAGAAATACTTGCCGCGAACTTTCAGAATGTTTTCTTCTTCGGTAGTTAGGTCAGCTATGGAAATCCGGCTATTTCTTTCAATTTTGTGCATACTTTTCACAACTGTGCGATAAATCAAAACTTCAGCCCTGACATTTAAAGACCATACTGGGCTTTCACAAGAAACTTTGCGCGTCATTCTGGATGTGATCGTGCCGCTTGAACCAATAGCGCTGACGGCAGGATTATGGGAACAGAGAGGGAGTTTCAAAGCAGGAAGTGGGGCCAGCTGAATAGCATATTTTTTACTGCCAAGATTCTTCGCGTAGCTGGCTATGGCTTTGTTTAAATGTTTAGTAACAGCCATCTCAACCTGTTCATTGACGGTTTGCGCATGAGTAAAAGAGCTAAGCAATATCAGTGAGAAGATGCCGGCTATTCTGAAAACCCAATATTTCATCTCTTTCCCCAATTTCCTCAATCTTATTTTTTAGGCGGAATTGTCATGCCGCTGAAACCGGAACGCGGCTTCCGCTTTTCGTCGTTTATTATTTCACCTTAAACCAGCACTGGGTTTCTTCAAGGTAATGAGAGGCTCTGGCTGGGTACCTCCTCAAAAACCAATGAATAAAATAAAAGCTGGCACGGATATCGCAACAGATATCGCAACAGATATCGCAACAGATATCGCAACAGA
>NZ_CAMZOG010000098.1 GCF_947331445.1 Parendozoicomonas sp. Alg238-R29
AATAAAACGACAGGGAGACGACAATGTCCGATAGCATTCACGACAAACTCAAGCGGGTGCGTAAGCCCCGTGTTCATATCACCTACGACGTGGAAACCAATGGCGCAGAAGTCGTCAAAGAGCTGCCATTCGTTGCCGGTGTCATGGGTGATTACTCCGGTGACAACACCAAAGCCAAGAAGTCATTGAAAGAGCGTAAGTTCGTTCAGATTGACCGGGATAACTTTAATCAGGTGATGGGAAAGATTAATCCCAAGCTAGACATGAAAGTTGAGAACACCCTGGCGGATGACGACAGCGAAATGGCTGTTGAGCTGGACTTCAACAATATGGATGACTTTGAACCAGAAAGTATTGTTGATCAGGTTAAGCCTTTGAAGGAACTGTTGGCTGCTCGTAACAAGTTGCGCGACCTGCTGAGCAAGGCTGACCGCTCTGAAGAGCTGGAAGAAGTGCTGGAAAGCATTCTTAAAAACACCGATCAGATCGCCAAGGTGTCAGAAGATCTGGGTATGAAATCTGAAGATGGGGAGGACGCTTAATGAGCACGGAAACAGATACCGCGTTAGAAGAAGGCGCTGTTACTTCGGAAGTGTCTTCCAGTCTTTTGGACCAGGCGATTGGTGCGACCAAGCAGACTGAGCCTGATGAAGCCAAAGATCTTCTTGAGAACTTAACCAAGCAAGCTATGCAGGGCACGGTTTCTTGGGATCGTAACCTGACCAAAACTATCAACTCTGCTGTTGATGCGATTGACCGTGCGATTTCCAAGCAGCTGGCGGCCATTATGCACGCTGAGAAGTTCCAGAAGCTGGAAGGCTCCTGGCGTGGCTTGAATCATATGGTGATGAACAGCGAAACCAGCTCCAACCTGAAAATTCGTATGCTCAATCTGAGCAAGCGCGAACTGTTTAAGGATCTGGACAAGGCTGTTGAGTTTGACCAGAGCCAGATCTTCAAAAAGGTTTACGAAGAAGAGTTTGGTATTGCCGGTGGTGAACCTTACGCTTGCATGATTGGCGACTACGAGTTCTCCAACCATCCGGAAGATATTGACCTGCTGAGCATGATGTCTAACGTGTCTGCCGCTGGTTTTTGCCCATTTGTGGCTGCAGCTGGCCCTGAAATGTTTGGCTTTGATGATTTCACTGAACTTTCTAAGCCTCGTGACCTTGCCAAGATTTTTGAATCCCAGGAATACATCAAGTGGCGCAGTTTCCGTGACAGTGAAGATGCCCGCTTTGTGAATCTGGTTATGCCTAAGGCGCTGTCCCGTCTGCCTTATGGCGCTGCATCCAAGCCTGTAGAAGCTTTCAATTATGAAGAGTTCCCTCTGGATGAAAGCGGCATGGCGCTGGACGTTGCCCACGACCAGTACTCCTGGATGAACGCTGCCTATGTGATGGGTACTACCCTGACCAAGGCTTTCGCAGAAACTGGCTGGTGTACGGCCATTCGTGGTGCTGAAGGTGGTGGTAAGGTGGAAGGTCTGCCCAGTCATATCTTCAAGAGCGATGATGGCGATACAGACCAGAAGTGCCCAACAGAAATCGGTATTACCGACCGTCGTGAAGCAGAGCTTAGCGGTCAGGGTTTCCTGCCTCTGTGTCACTATAAGAATACTGATTACTCTGTATTCTTCGGTGCTCAGACTGCCCAGAAGCCAAAGATGTACGACAATCCTGATGCCACTGCCAATGCATCTATCTCTGCCCGTATGCCTTACATCATGGCGACTGCCCGTATTGCTCACTACCTCAAGGTTATGGCACGGGACAAGATTGGTTCCTTTATGGAAGCCAAGGATGCAGAAATCTGGCTGAACAAGTGGATTGCTCAATACACCAACGGTAACCCTGATGCATCGGCTGAAATGAAAGCCCGTTATCCGCTGGCTGCTGCTCGTGTGGAAGTGAAGGAAAACCCTGGTGCTCCAGGTTCCTACAGTGCTGTGGCTTATCTGCGCCCATGGTTGCAGATGGAAGAACTGACTACTTCCCTACGGATGGTGGCCAATATTCCTTCCCCAAGCTGATGGTTTAGCAATATGACTTTCTGTTGTCTGTGCGAGCTGTTTGCACAGACAACAGAAGTGCTCACTCACTTTATAGTTTCAGCGTAAGGACACAGTTGTGCAGGATGATCTGATTTTGGGGCAGGAAGATAGCATGCGGGTTGATGTTGTTTTTAAAACTGCTGCACCTGTTGATCAGGCAACTGCCTTACGTCAGTTCCTCTATGAACCAGACGATGGTCATGCACTGGCGCTCTGGTTTCAACGTATTAGTCGGGGGGCTGTCGCCCACGACTCTATTGCAGATCTTAAAAATCACCTGAACGCTGAAATTGCAGCCATTGATCAGCAGATTAATGAGCAGGTTAACGCGATTCTTCATCATCCGAAATTTCAGCAATTGGAAAGTAGCTGGCGTGGATTGTGGGGGTTGGTTGATCTGGCCGGTCATTTCAGTATGACGCAAGTGCGCGTATTGGATATTAGCTGGCGCGAAATCACTAAAGATATCGAGCGGTCTCCTGATGCTATGCAGAGTCGACTGTTTCGACTGATCTACAGTGAAGAATTTGATATGGCGGGTGGTCAGCCTTATGGCGTTTTGTTAGGGGATTATCAGGTTTCCCACAAACCTTATAATGGCCATCCGTACGATGACGTTTATACCCTTCAGGGGCTTTCCCAGATAGCTGCGGCTTCTTTCGCTCCCTTTATTTGCAGTGCCGCTCCCCAGTTATTTGGTTTGGATGATCTTGAAAGTCTGGGGCATCCTCTTGATTACGACCAGCTGTTTCAGCAGAAAGAATATCTGCGCTGGCGTTCGTTAAGGGAGAGTGAAGACAGCCGTTTTCTGGCAATCACTTTACCCGGCTTTTTGATTCGCAAGCCTTACCCGGAAAAATCTCAGCCTGGGCTGAATTTTATAGAAGACACCAGCAGCCCGGATGGGTCTGACTATTTATGGGGCAACGCCTGTTACGCTTTTGGCAGTGTTTTGATTCGTGAATTTGGTGAAGCTGGATGGTTTGCCCATATTCGCGGAGTGCCCAGAGATTATTACGGTGGTGGTTTGGTGACATCCTGGGTGCCGCAGGATTACCCAACCGATAGTGCGGATGTAGCAAACAAAATTCTCACCCCGGTATTGATAACCGATAGCATAGAAAGAGAACTCTCAGACCAGGGCTTGATGAGTCTCTGTCACTGTCACGATACTCCATTCGCCGCTTTTCACAGCTGTCCATCGCTTCACAAGGCAAAGAAATTTAAAGACAAATCTGCCACCGCCAATGCCCGTATCAGTGCCATGTTGCAGCAGGTGCTCTCGGCTTCCCGTTTTGCCCATTACATCAAGGTAATGATTCGAGACAAGGTGGGTCAGTTTATTACCGCTAAAGACTGTGAACGCTTTCTGCAGGAATGGCTGAATCAATATGTGTCCGGGCGAGATGACCTGAAATGGGAAATGCTGGCCCGCTATCCATTACGGGGCGCAAGAGTTGATGTACGGGAACAGCCCGGCTCAGCCGGTGCTTACTACAGCACAATCTATCTGCGGCCCCATTACAGTGCCGACCATTTGGTGTCAGAACTGCGATTAACCACGGAGCTGGCAGGGATGAAGTAGCTGGCTCTGAAATTTAGCCATAGAAAGTAAACCTTCAAGGGATGTGAAATGAGTGTGCTTAATCAAAACCTGGTTCGTTTGACTGCTGGAGATCAAGGCCGAATTTTATACGCAACACCTATGGCTAAGGCTGTATTTGATTCTTTAGAAGGGCGTGGTCAAACGAACTACTGGGCCAACTTGATAGTTCGTGAAATCAAGCGGCTGCGTTGCGGTAAATTTTCCAGTGACTATGTCTATATCTCTTCAGCTCGGTCTCAAGGCGATGAAGCATTTCGCATGAATCTGCCAGGGTGCTGTGTCACTGTTCATCCAGTGAGTTACTACGGTTCGATGGATAACAGTTATGTGGTAACAGATATTCAGGTTGATAGTGCTTATGAAGAGGAGCGTCAATCAAAGAAAACTCCTCAGCTTATGGAGGCTGAAAAGATTGGCGATGTATGGAGTGCTAGCAAGAGCAAGTCAGGTAACCGCTTAAACGATAAGCGTCAGTCCAATAACTGGGTTTTGGTAGGTGTTAATGGTTCAGGGAATGAATCTGACCCTGTTGCGAAAGTGGTTTCAGATCATATTGATAATGTGAAACAGGTTGGTTCCGGGCATGTGGAAGATGTTGGTTATAATCTGTTTTTTACCCCATCTGGTGGATATTTTAAGGGTTGGCGGGCTTTAAAGGCTGCGGTAAAGCCTGAGAGTTCTGCCGCTAATCGGGAGGCCGCTGTATTACTTGCCGATATTATGCAGACAGCGTCTAAGGATAAGGAGATGAAAGTACGCTGGATCACTCAAAAAAATGGCTCTGCCATCCTGACTCAGGCCATGCGTATTCTTCGTGATCAGGGTGTTCGCTTGAGCGCTAATCATACGATGTTTTTGAGCAGCCCGACTTCCAACTTAAACAGTGCCTACAACTTGGGACAAAATCTGGGTATGAGCTTCAAGGGCGACTACTACAACAGTAACCCATCTAATATTGTTGAGCAGCTTGGCTCTCAATGGGCTGGAATTGGTGCAGGCTTGAATGCCCGTGAACGTATCAATAATGATAATGATGCCTTTAAAGCCACTGATGCATATGGCCAGGTCTCTGGTGCCATAGGTGGTGCGAAAGGGTTGATGTCTGCTGGGATCGCTACGGCTGGTGTTCTGGCATTTATGGGAACTGGGCCGGCAGGTATGATTGCAGCTCTGGCCACAGCCGCAGGGCAGGCATCTGTTGCAGCCGCTGCCAGCCAGATTGGAGGCGCTGCTTTAACTGCCGTACCCGCAGCAAAACTGGCGATCAATAATTCTCCGTTGGCTAAGGGGTTCCATCAAAATGTTGGAGGCCATATCAAAAGTGCTATTGATAGAAAATTTGCCTAAGAATTGGATTGGTTAAGTTAGGAGTGAACAGTGCTTTTTGAAATCTTTCCAATTACTAAACCTTTTATTCCAAGGCCGCCTGACTTTGCACGGGTGGCCAGAAGCGTAAATTTAGATATCTCAGGTAGCAAGCTCCATTTTAAGCTGCCAAAGCATAAATCAGATTACTCGCAAGAGCGTCCAGTAGTTGCAAAAGCTGATCTGTATGATTTTACTCGATATAAAGTTGATATTGAGAAAGATAGGCAGTATTTACCTTTGCTTTCGAGAGCGTGGCGAATGAATGGCCCTCTCTTTCATGAGAATGTTGGGGAATTATTTTTCTTCTGCGGTATAGAATACTGTGAGGAAAATGATCAAAGCTCTTCATTTTTTCAGTATGAAATTTTAGAAAATATCGTTTTAGATAAAGTAAGAAATGAATATGGGAGGAATGAGAATACTTTCTATCATGGCCAGCAGATACATTCTGCACCACATAAATGGCAAGTAATTCAATTGGGTGATCACCCTGCTGTGCAGTTTGAGATACACCGAGAGTATGGCAAGTATCGCTATTATGTTGCTCACTACCCGATCACGCATAATCATTATTTGATCTTTATGATGAAAGATAATTCACAATGGAGGCGCAACAAGAATGATAAGCCAGTTGTGGATACCAAGCCCATAGATCACTTTTTTAGCCAAATTATGGATAGTGTTTCAATTCAATTGTCAGATGTGGCTCAAGCTCAAAAAGACACTATTGATGCTCGTTACCCAGACCAGCAATACACTCCATACCGTGCCCCCGAAAAATGGACAACAGATGAGCAGGATAAAGAGTATGCTGAGCATTGTGAATGGCTCAAAGAACTGAAAGCTTTGTCTGAATCAGGAAAGAACGGGACATTTAAGGCCGAGAGCTAGATTCGCTCAATTATAAAAATGCATAAAAAAAACGAAAAAAAACTAATGGCCCCAGTGCTTGATCGCTTGCTCCAGCACGAAAGCAATGTAAGAGCTAACCATTTGCAATTACGGCAACTGCGAGAAAGTGTGCGTCGGGATCTTGAGCACCTTATGAATACCCGTTTTCGTTGCGTCTCTCCGGCAGATGAGTTGCAGGAAGTTAAGAAGGGGCTGCCGAACTACGGCTTACCAGATCTCTCGACGATTAATCTGAACTCTTCCGAAGCTCTCAATCAGTTTTGTCGTCAGGTTGAAGAAACCATTCGCCACTATGAGCCCCGTATTAAATCCGTACGGGTGGAGAGTAAGCAGGGCGTCGATCCGGAAGATCCAACTATACGCTTTCGTATGGAAGCTGTGCTGCATGCCAATCCGGCCCAGGAACTGTTGATTTTTGATTCGGCTCTGGATCCGGTGACCCAGTCGGTGGATGTTCTGGAAATGCGGTAACGCTGTCAGCGTAGCCCTAATACGTAACAGGGAATAATAACAATGAGTGAAAAGCTGCTACCGCTTTACGAAAAGGAACTGGCATTTATTCAGCAGTCTGCTGGTGAATTTGCCCGCCGTCATCCTTCCGTGGCCAGTTCACTGCAACTGGATGCCGATACCGTCGGTGACCCTTTGGTGTCCCAGCTGCTCTCAGGTTTTGCTTACCTGAATGCCCGCATTCAGCAGAAGCTTGATGATGAATTTCCGGAAATGACGGAAGCGATGCTGGAAACCTTGTATCCTCACTATCTTCGCCCAATTCCTTCCATGACCGTCGTGCAATTTGAACCGGAAGAACTGCTTGATGCGCCCGCAACAGTTCCTGCCGGAACAATGTTGGATACTGAGCAGGTGTCCGGTGCCGGGTGTCGTTTTACTACTCGCTATGATGCAACCGTTCCTGCACTATCTGTGAATAATGCCAGCTTGATGCCTCGCCCTTTTGTGGCACCTGCTTCAAACAAAATTACCGATGCCAATGCTGTTCTTAAACTGGAGTTTGGCACGCTGGCAGAAGAAGCGGCTATTGGCGATGTGGTGAGTGAAACAACACGCTTTTTTCTGCGTGGGCAACCGCAGCATGTTTATCCGCTCTATGATTTGCTGTTGACGAAAGCTGTGAAACTGGTTGTTGCCAGAGGTGAAGACGACCCACATCCACAGTTTCTGGATGTTGATGCCATTCGAGCGGTTGGCTTTGAAGAAGATGAAGGCATTATTCCTTATCCTGACAATGCATTTTTGGGATATCGCTTACTGACGGAATACTTTGTTTTTCCTGAGAAGTTTTTGTTCATTGATATCGATGGATTAAACAAGCCTCTGGCTGGCAACGAATCCCAGAGCTTTCATCTCTATATCTATCTTGAGGAAGGCAGTGAAGAGCTAGAACATCAGCTGTCTGCCAAAATGTTTGCCCTTGGCTGTGCGCCTGCTGTCAATCTGTTTCCCCAGCGAGCGGAACCGGTGACTCTGGATCATACTCGCTATGAGTACCCGGTTATTGGTGATGTACGACGCCGTGATGAATTAGAAGTCTGGGCCATAGAAAAAGTCACCTGTAGTGACAGTTCAGGAAAAACACGGGAATTTACCCCTTTCTACAGTTATCAGCATCATCAGGCTGAAGCTGGTCAAACAGCCTTTTGGATGACTCGCCGTCGTGAAACGGTGGAAGGTGAGCATTTTAATGAGCAGGCCAGTGAAGTGGATATTCGGCTGGTGGATCTGGAATTTAATCCGTATCTCAGTGGCAACAGCGTTCTGCATCTGGATACCCAGTGCACAAATCGAAATTACCCCAAAAAGTTGCCAACAGGTGGCGGTCAGCCCCGATTCGGGATAGTCGATGGTGATGCACCAACAGAGCGTATAAGTTGTGTGGTTCCACCAACAGCTGTTGTGCGTGCTCCTCTGAAAGATGGGGCTTACTGGCGGTTGATCTCACACCTGAACCTCAACTTTCTGTCTTTAAGCCGTGGAACTGATTCCTGTGAAGCCTTTAAAGAAATTATGCGCCTTTATAATTTCAAGGATTCTGCGAGTACACGTAACTTGATTGAATCTCTGAGAGATATGGATACCCGTACAATTACCGCTCCTATTCCCATAGATAATACAGTGGTGCTGTGCCGAGGGACGGAGGTTGAGCTGGAACTGGATTCTATGATGCTGACAGGAACCAGCCCCTTGTTGTTTAGTTCTGTTATCGAACGCTTTTTAGGGGTGTATTGCAGCATTAATTCGTTTGTCCGGCTTATTGTAAAGTTGAGTGGCAAGGATGGTGAGTTTAAGCGCTGGTCACCCCGTGCCGGTGAAAAGGCTCTGTTGTAAGGGGGCGAGCAGGATTACGTTATGAAGCAGGAAAAAGCCCTCAACAATAAACACTCGGTTGTTAACAAGCTACGAACCAAGCCTCAGAAGTTCGACTTCTTTCAGGCTGTTCGTCTTCTTGAAGCTATTAGTCAAACAGAGAAAGCGAAAGAAGAAAAATTTGCTGACCAACCGGTCGCTGAATTGGCTCCCCCCCATAGGGAACTTGTCCGGTTTGTTGCTTCCCAAAGTCTGTCTTTTTCAGCCTCTGACATTGCCCGCTTAAAAATTCAGGAGCAAGAAGATCTGAGTGATCCTGATAGTCGTCATCAGTGGTTGATGGAAGTGACCTTTATGGGGCTGACCGGTAGTCAGGGTGTTCTTCCCCAACCCATGACAGAGACTGTTCTGAAAGAACTGAAGGCAAGGAATCGCGGTTTAAGGGATTTCCTCGATATATTTCATCACCGCACGCTCTCTCTGTTTTATCGCGCATGGCAGAAATACCAATTGCCTGTTCATTTTGAGCGCCAGAAGCGCTTGGAAGCAGAAGCACTTGAGCCTGGCGCAAACAATGATATTTACAGCCTTGCAATGAAGTCTTTGGTTGGTCTCGGTACCAACCATGTACAGAATCGAATGAAACTGCCTGACGATGTTGCTGCCGGTATGAGCGGTTTGCTGGGTCGTAATGTTCGCTCTGCCAGTGCTTTGAAAAGTGCCATCCTGCACCATTTTGGGTTGAAAGCTAATATTGAGCAGTTTGTTGGCGAGTGGTACCAGATACCAGAAGACCTTCGTACTCAGTTACCCGGTGATGTGAATCGCAATCGGGGCGTGAATAATGTTCTGGGGCAAAATGCCGTTTTGGGTGAAGAAAGCTGGCAGATTCAAAGTCGGTTTCGTGTTGTGTTAGAACCGATGAGTTACAAGCTCTATATGACATTCTTACCAGGTACTCGGCGTTTGGAATCAATGCGTTCGCTCGTTCAACTTGTGGCCGGTACAGAGCTGGACTTTGAAATTCATGTGCGTGTCAAAGAAAGGGAGTTGCCTCCACTGCAGCTTTCCCAAAGATCGGATTATTATCCTATGCTGGGTTTTAATAGTCGGCTTGAAAACGATGGAAGTGATGAGAGACTGATCACTGTTTCCGTGCCCGGCTGAGGATGGATTCTTTGGGCAGGGATGGTCATGGTGAAAGCAGTTTTGAGTGCTTTAGTTTTTTGTTTTGTTGCCAACTTGAGTTTCGGGGCGAAAGTTAATAAAGAACTGGCGCAGTGTCAGAAATGGAAAGATAAGATTGAAAAGTACAACGCGCTGAGAAAACGTGGCGGTAAAGCCAAAGAGATGGATAAGTGGTACAGGGTCCGGGAAGATCTTCAGGACAAGTTTTCTGAGAATGACTGCAAGCGTTGGCATCGAAAACTCAAGTAGGATTGAAATGGTGCAGTGAACTGTTAAACCTATTCATTGCACCATTGCTGTTGATTTACATAGAGCTCATTTTTTCGAAGATATGTGGCCCTGCCTCATTGCTACTCATTGCTCTCAGGTGTGTCATTTCTTCTTCTCCCCAAAGCTCAGTAACAATAGCTTCAGCTAAGCCACAGTGACACAAAACCAGGTGAGTTGTTAGAATTTCGCAGTGAAAATGGCGTTGTTTACTGCGTGTCCCTGTCGCTCTTTTATAAACACTACGAGCACCTTCCTCCAGAGACACCAATGGGCTTAGTACCACAGTTGATGCTGTGCATTTCTTTCTGACCTTTTTTTCTTTCTTCATGATGATGGCTGGTAAAACTACGGATGCAATTGTTTGATGAACAACCTGATCACCATCACATTGAAAAGAACGTACAGCAGATTTTATTTTTTTGAGGCCTTTCACATGATGCACCGTGCTACGAAGTGATTTCGCTGCCAGCACAGGATTTATTGCATTTTTTGCCATTCCTACTGGCGGCAGTAAGACACCAGCAACAGAGGATGCTAATTGTGCACCATCCTTTAATGTTCTGTGGTGAGTGTTAAAACCACTTCTGGTTGGGCTTGGGTGAATAGACTGTACGTCCCCCCAGCTATGCATATCCACGCCATTTGAATCGAAAACATCTCGATCAAGCCTTATTTTTTCCTTGGATAGCTTACTGAAGATGCCCATGATAGCCCTCTGATAACCAGTTGAAATTTTTAATCAATAAGTTGTTAAAGACATTAGCACGTTGATGAAACAGTTTTTTCTATCAATCGTATCGAGATTGTTTCTAATTTTAAGAAAATAATAAATGTAACGAATGAGAGGAGGAGACCTCTGGCAGTCCTCTGCCAGAGGGAAAATATATCAGGCAGGAATTGCGGCATTGATTTGCACAGTGTCATGTTGAATAACGCTGTGTACGACCTGATCTTTAATAGCTAAAGCAAAGACATCAATCTGGTTTCTATTAACGACTGCCAGCACCGCTCCGGTACAGTATTTCATCAAAAGCTCATCTGGAATGGCTCCCAGGCTGTCCCAGCGATAAATGCGGGTGCCACCACGCTTTGTGAAATAGTCGGTGGGATCTGCCAGCTTTTTACTTGCTCGGGATGCATGAACGGCGTGAATGTAATTCAGAGGCCCACGGTATAAATGAAATTCACAGCCACTGAAACCATCAGAATAAATGAAGCTGGGGGCACCAATACTGCCGCAACAGGCATAGTTATCATCGTATTCAATTTTTATGGCATTTGCTGTTCTGTCGTTGGATTTGGTTCCAGTCATGGTGATGATATTGTCTCCGATAGCAGCTTTAGCCATACGGAAGTTATCATAAACACCGTATGCTGCGGGCCTTATGGGAACAGATTCACACATGGTGCTCGACATCTGGTTATTAGAGAAGGCAACCTTACCTCCACCTTCGAGAATGCCTCTTACGGTTTCTACGTTTATAGACATAGCGGCTGCTCTCCATTACATATCAGCGTGTTATTAAGATTGTTAAAAAAATGTAATGATCATTGTGCTTTTTAATTACGTTAATAATAAGTTTCTTCCTGAAACTTACAACCATTTGTAGAGTGTGGTTAATATCTGAAAAAGTGGAATTGTCACACATGCACCCCTACAAGCGTTATCTGCCTGCTGGTATGCTTGAGCGCAACAAAGAAGTTAAATACCTGCAAAAAGCAGGAGCAGAATAAAAACAGGGAAGAGAGAAATATGATCAACCTGAATCTAAAAGCGCTGGTCGACAGAATGTCTCCCACATTAAGAGATGCTCTCGAAGGCGCTGCTGGGCTTTGCCTTGCACATAATCAATATAACGTTGAGCTTGAACACTGGTTATTAAAGCTTCTTGATCGTAGTGATACGGATTTTTACAGCCTGCTTGAACTTCATGAAATTAACCCGTCGATTTTGGCCAAACAGTTAGCTGAGTCCATTGCCAAGTTCAAAAGTGGCAGCAGTCGTCCAGCAGCGTTATCTCCATCAATTGTTGAAGCCTCTAAAAATGCCTGGATGATTGCCTCCGTTGATTGTGGCCATAATCAAATGACATCAGGGCATTTGCTGGCTGCGATACTTCTTGATGACCAGCTTCGTCGTCAATTGTTGGAGAGTTGTTCGGTATTACGGGAGTTGGCTCCTGAATCCGTTAGAGAAACCGCTCGTGCCCGTGTAGGAACAACTGCAGAGTCTGCAACTACCGCCTCTGTATCCAGTAGTGATGCACAGCCAGTTGCTAAAGCGACCAAAACCCCTTCTCTTGATAAGTACACGGTTAATCTGACAGAACGCGCTGCTAACGGTGAAATTGATCCGGTTCTTGGCCGTGATGAAGAGATTCGACAGTGCATTGATATTCTTCTGCGCCGTCGCCAAAACAACCCGATTCTTACTGGTGAAGCCGGTGTTGGTAAAACCGCAGTTGTAGAAGGTTTTGCTTTGCGTATAGCCAGTGACGATGTCCCAGATCCGCTGAAAGGTGTTGTCGTTCGGACATTGGATCTCGGCCTGCTGCAGGCAGGTGCCAGCGTGAAAGGTGAGTTTGAAAACCGTCTCAAGTCGGTGATTGAAGAAGTGAAAGCGTCACCCACTCCCATCATTATGTTTATTGATGAAGCCCACACCATGATTGGTGCGGGTGGTAAGGAAGGGCAGGGTGATGCTGCCAATTTGCTCAAGCCCGCTCTGGCTCGAGGAGAGATGCGTACTATAGCCGCAACAACTTGGGCAGAATACAAAAAATACTTTGAGCGGGACCCCGCTTTGACTCGTCGCTTCCAAGTGGTGAAAGTCGAAGAACCTGATGAAGAGAAAGCCATAAATATGATGCGGGGTATTTCTGCATCGCTACAGGCACACCATAAAGTACGCATTCTTGATGAGGCTATAGAGGCTTCTGTCAAACTGTCCCATCGCTACATTCCTGGTCGTCAGTTACCAGATAAATCGGTAAGCCTGCTGGATACTGCTTGTGCCCGTGTAGCCCTGAGCCTGTCTTCAACTCCAGGTACGATTGAAGATACCCAGCGCCGTATTCAAACAGCGGAAACCACACTGGCAATGCTGGAACGCGAGCATGCGGCTGATGAGGGGCATGGTGAGCGATTGGTTTCGTTGAATGAAGAGAAGGTTGAGGCAGAGCAACTGTTGGAATCCTTGCAATCCCAGTGGCAGAGAGAGCAGGAGTTGATTGAGCAGATTCGGGATATTCGGGAAAAAATTGATGCCTGCTTTTTGCAGAATGCCACTCCGGAAGAGTCGGCTGAGAGTGAAGACGGAACAGCGGAAAGTCAGTCAGAACTGCCGTTCAAAGAGCAATTACCAGAACTTCGTGAACAATTGCAGGCACTCACCAGCGAACTGCATGACATTCAGGGTGAGCAACCTTTGATGCAGGCCTGTGTTGATCAACAGGCTGTGGCTGAAGTTGTTGCTAATTGGACAGGAATTCCCGTTGGCAAGATGGTCAGCGATGAAATCAATGCCATTCGTGAATTAGCGACTCGGATGAAAACACGGGTGATTGGTCAGGACCATGCCCTTGAGGCGGTTGCTCAGGCCGTACAGACATCACGTGCAGGTTTGACAGATCCTCGTAAGCCCGTTGGTGTGTTCCTGTTTGTGGGAACCAGTGGCGTGGGTAAAACGGAAACTGCACTGACTCTGGCGGATGAATTATATGGCGGTGAGCAAAATCTCACTGTTATCAATATGTCTGAGTTTAAGGAAGAGCATAAGGTTTCTATGTTGCTGGGCTCACCTCCCGGATATGTAGGCTATGGCGAAGGTGGCGTTCTGACAGAAGCCGCTCGTCGTAAGCCGCACTCCATCATTCTTCTGGACGAAATGGAGAAGGCTCATCCGGGCGTACAGGATATTTTCTACAGCCTGTTTGATAAGGGCACCATTAAAGATGGCGAAGGCCGGGATATCGATTTCAAAAATTGCGTGATCATCATGACCTCAAATGCTGGGGAAGATGCCATTCGTGCGATTATGGGGCAGGTAGAAGAAAAACCTGAGCCAGAAGTCTTGCTGGATAATATCCGGCCGCAGTTGTTGAAGCACTTTAAGCCCGCGTTTCTGGGGCGTACCAACCTTATTTCTTATTATCCGCTGGATGATGAGAACCTGATGAAAATCTGTGCGATTAATATGCGCCGGATTGAGAAGAGGGTGAAAGAGCATTACGGTGCCAGCTTCTCTTACGACGAAGATGTGCTGCTTCATATTGTCGCCCGCTGTCAGGAGTCTGATACCGGGGCGCGGAATATCGAAAATATCCTGACCCGCTCACTGCTGCCAGAATTGGCTGGAGCCTGTCTGGCGCGGATGGCGGAAGATCAACCAGTCAATAAAGTGCATATCGCCGCTTCAGAGGACGGTGCATTTGAATATCAGCTGGACTAAGGCTGATTGAATGCATCAACCAATGCCAGGACAACAAAAACGAGAGTGTAAGTACTGCAAGCAGTCGCTTGCAGTACACATTCCGGCAACACGGGATTTCTGTGGTGACATTGCCTGCAGGGCTGCCAGCCAGAAAGACTTGATTGCCGTGCAGGATGAAAAGCGAGAAGCGGATGAGGCGGCTTGCCGTGCTGAGGTGCGCAAGCTTGCGCTAGAGCAGGCATCTATGGGCGGGTTTGACCCTGACGAGCTGGCCGTCTCACAGTTACCCTTTAATCCTTATGATGTTGCGCCTGTAAGCGATGAAGCCAGGCAGGCGCTGACAGATCATTTGCAGAATATTCTGGATACTCTGGATGATTACAAAACCGAAGACGTGTACCGGGAACCTTTGATTGCCCCGGTTGTTCCCCACCTTGGGGATCAATTGGTGACGGGGTGTGCCACTTGCCGAGGGTTCTGCTGTCTTCAGGGGCGAGAGCATCATGCCTTTCTCCAGCGTGTCACTCTTAAGAGAGCATTGGAAGAACAGGGGGTAACGAAAGAGTTGCTGTTGAGCATGTATCTGGAGCAGATACCAAAAGAGTCCGTTGAGAAGGGCTGTTTGTATCAGGCCGATGACGGTTGTCAGCTGGAACCCGCTCTGCGTTCTGATATCTGCCAGGATTTTTATTGTGAAGATATGATCGACATGATGAACCGGCATTCCCGTGTGCGTCCGGAACGTCATCTGATTATTGCGACGGATAAAAGCAGGGTGAAAAACGTTATGCTCGTGAGTGGGCAAGAAACGAAGCCGGTAGATCTAGGGAATGAGTTGTCGTTTTAGCCTCTCAGGGATATACCTGCGCCAGTAACGTAAGATGGGTTGAATATGAAATTTTCAATATACCCAAAGCTATTGTGTTATCTCATTTTCACTCTGTTTTCATCATCAGGAGTTGCCATGTCTATTTTAGATGCCGGAAAGGCCTGCATTGCTTCAGCTATCAAAATAACCATCACCCAAAATGGTGTGCCGATTCAAAATGCAGAAATAACTCGTTCAGTAGATTGGGATAATGTTGGGGAAAAAGATGATGCCACAGTTACAAATTCAGCCGGTGAGTTTGAACTACCTGCTCTCTATATGCGTTCCATAATTAGAAGCATTCTCCCACTCGAATTCGTGGCGAGTACGCTGGTACAAGTCCATGTTGACAATGAAAGTCACCGACTCTTCTACGCAATAAAACGTTCGGAAGAGCCAAATGTCGAATTTGGCGGTGAACCCGCAGTGCTGCGCTGCGAACTAAGTGATGATGAGTCACTAATAAGATTCGGAGGAACCTTAATTAAAACACGATGTTCCTGGAATAAATAATACGACTTGTAAAAAGTAATTTTTTATGTTCCCTTGCTTGCAAAAACTGGGCTCTGTTCACAATACATGTTGGTGCATGAACTATACTTCTGAGCACCGGTTTCTGTCGTGTAATTGGAACCATCGTCATGCAGCAAACACAATTCCAAGAGTTCCTGAAATCTCTCAGTACATTGTCCCCTGAACAGCTGACATGTTTGCACACAACCCTACCGCCATGCCCGAAAACGCCAGAGGTTACGGGCAATAGTCGTCTTCTTGAGCGTCTCAAATATTACTTTGATCAGCACCCGCGGTGCCCTCGCTGCACCTGTGAATCCATGACGCGCTGGGGGCAGAATGCTGGTCATCAACGCTACCGCTGCAACGCATGCGGGCGTACCTGTAACGCATTGAGCGGCACGCCATTGGCTCATTTCCGTATTCGTGAAAAGCTGGATGCCTACTTGTCTTGCATGGATGG
>NZ_CAMZOG010000099.1 GCF_947331445.1 Parendozoicomonas sp. Alg238-R29
CCGCGTCCTTAGCTCAGCTGGATAGAGTACCTGGCTACGAACCAGGCGGTCGGAGGTTCGAATCCTCCAGGACGCGCCATCTTCTTTTTTTAAACATCTTGTCTCAATCTCCCCCCTCTTTTGAGAACGCCGATACGTTATTCGTATCGGCTTTTTTGTGTTGGTTACGCAGTAAGTCTGTGAGGGGGAGTTGAAGTTGAGGTTCACGGTATTTTCTGTTGACTCTGGGTAAGCGAATCCCTATAGTTTGCCGCCGTTGAATGCGTCCTTAGCTCAGCTGGATAGAGTACCTGGCTACGAACCAGGCGGTCGGAGGTTCGAATCCTCCAGGACGCGCCATTTACGCGCTCATAGCTCAGCTGGATAGAGTACCTGGCTACGAACCAGGCGGTCGGAGGTTCGAATCCTCCTGAGCGCGCCATATATTCCATCATACCTGGCAACAGTCTGTTGCGTAGGGGAGCTCATTCTATCGAGCTCCCTTTGCCGTTCCCTAATAAATGAAAGCTCGCTAAAATCGCTTATAAAAAAGGGATCGGATACCCATGACAAATAATCACCCTGGGACCCCATCTGCGGATGAGTGGTCTGTGTTCAGGCAGGCGCTTATGGGCGGACAAATGTTGTTCGTTGCCTTTGGTGCTCTTGTTCTTGTTCCTCTTCTTACCGGCCTTGATGCTAATGTTGCCTTTTTTACCGCCGGTGCTGGTACTCTGATTTTTCAGCTTGTGACTCGTCGTCAGGTGCCTATCTTTCTTGCTTCTTCCTTTGCTTTTATCGCTCCCATCAGTTTTGGTGTGGCCGAATGGGGGCTTTCTGCAACTATGGGCGGTCTTGCTGCGGCTGGCTTGCTTTATGTGGTTTTAAGTCTTGTGGTTCGTCTGCGGGGCAGTGGCATTCTCTATCGTATGTTTCCGCCGGTTGTTGTTGGGCCGGTGATTATGGTGATTGGCTTGGGGCTGGCTCCGGTGGCCGTAAACATGGCCAATGGCTCGGCGAACCCTTCGATTGACCCGCAAACTTCTATGATTCTGGCTGGTGTTTCCCTTATAGCCACGCTGATAGCGGCGGTTGTGGCAAAGGGGTTGATTAAGCTGATTCCTATTCTATGCGGCATTATTGTTGGATACTCCACGGCTTTGGCAATGGGAGTTGTGAACTTTGAGCCGGTTGCTCAGGCCGCATGGTTTGCGGTCCCTTCGTTTACCGCGCCGGAATTTAATATCAACGCTATCCTGTTTATGCTCCCTGTCGCTATTGCTCCAGCTATTGAGCATATTGGCGATATGCTGGCGATTAGTTCTGTGACTGGTAAGGATTACCTTAAGAAGCCTGGCTTGCAGAACACGCTTATGGGAGATGGTCTGGCAACGTCGTTTGCTTCTCTGCTTGGTGGCCCACCAAACACAACTTACTCTGAAGTGACTGGCGCGGTTATGCTGACCAAGGCTTACAATCCGGCCATTATGACCTGGGCCGCCTGTATTGCTATTGTTGTGGCTTTCATTGGTAAAGTTGGTGGATTGTTGGCAACCATTCCAACGCCGGTGATGGGTGGAATCATGGTTCTGCTGTTTGGTTCTATTGCAGTTGTTGGCTTGAGTACCCTGATCAAAGCGCGTGTAGATCTGAGCCTTCCGCGCAATCTGGTGATTGTTGCTCTGGTTCTGGTATTTGGGCTGGGTAATCTGTCTGTGGAAATCTTTGGTCTGACTCTGAAAGGCGTCAGCCTTTGCGCAGTAGCAGCTGTTCTTCTTAATCTGTTGCTGCCTCATGTGGATGGTGAGGATCAATACCAGTCGCGGAAAGTTTGATTCTGTTCTCCTGTTCCGGGCTCACCCAACCGGGATAGGAGGCTATTTGAATTGGCTGAAATAGGTGGCCAGAGTTTCAATCTCCTGATCGGTGAGTGAATACGTCATCATAGCCATAGTAGGATTTTTCTTTTCCCCGCTTCTGTAAGCATTAATTTTTTCAATCAGCTGTTCCTGAGTTTGCCCTGCTAGCCTGGGGCCTTTCATTGTTGTATTTCCCTGCCCCTTGGTGCCATGACAACTGGCGCAGCCTTTCATTTGTATTAACTGCAGCTGTCGTTCATGATCTGGCGTGGCTAAAGCCATGGTTGATGTTAAGAGTGTTGTTGTGGCTAATGCTGTTAGTTTTTTTATCACTCGATTTATCCATTCTTCAGAGCTTTGAAGGCTTCAATGGTAGCTGCTCTTGCCTGTTTGTGATCGACAAGTGGCTTAGGGTAAGCGCTTTCATCGTAAAACAGTGAGCCATTGGCAGCAGGGTCGTGAATAGTTTTGTCATCTACTGATGCCAGCTCTGGTAACCACTTTCGCAGGAATGTTCCTTGAGGGTCAAACTTTTGGGACTGGCTGACTGGATTGAATATACGGAAGTAAGGTGCGGCATCAGTACCGGTGCTGGCGGCCCATTGCCAGCCGCCATTGTTGGATGCCAGATCGCCATCGATCAGGTGCTCCATAAAAAACTTCTCGCCAAGTCGCCAGTCAAGCATTAGATCTTTGCTGAGATACATGGCGACAACCATTCTAAGACGATTATGCATCCAGCCGGTTTCCACAAGTTGTTTCATGGCAGCATCAACAATAGGAACACCTGTTTGTCCTTTTTGCCATTTTTCCAAATGTTCGGCATTTTTGTTCCAGGCTATGAATTCTGTTTCAGCCTGAAAGGCTCTGTGTCTGCTTACCCGGGGAAATTGCATAAGGATATGTCGATAAAACTCCCTCCATGCCAGCTCGCTGACCCAGCAGCATAGCCCTTCATTGCCAGTATCGAGTTCACCATTGTTTTCGGCAACTGCAGCTGAAAAACATTGCCGTATGGATAAAACTCCAGCAGTCAGCCAGGGAGAAATTGAGCTGGTTCCCGTTAGAGCAGGGTAATCACGGTTTTTCTTATAAGTGGCCGACTTTTCCTGAATGAATTTTTTAAGAGTCTTGTGGGCGGACTTTTCTCCGGCAGGCCAGTTTTTATCAATGTGTTTTGCGGTTGGCCGAAGTTGAGGAAGAGGGTTGCACTCTGGGATGTTGGTGAGAGGTGCTTGCTTGACCGGAGGGGGAAGAGGTTGCCACTGTTCAGGAGAAATTTGGCTGTAAAGTGCTTTCCGGAACGGGGTGAAAACTTTGTAGGGTAATCCCTGTTTGTTAAGTACGGAGCCGGGAGGAAGTAGAGTGTCGTCATCAAACTGATGGCAGGCTAACCCAGCATCGTTGCAGGCTTTGGCGACATTTCTATCCCTTTGCTGTTCATTAGCTTCATGCACATTGTTAAACCAAACCGCTTCGCAATTTAAATCCTGAGCCAGCTTGGTAATAAGTTTTGGTGCTTGATTAAAGTCCTGAAGATTTTCGGTAACTAAAGAAATATTAAGGGTCTCAAGGTTTTTCTCCAGAGCTTCCAGATTTTTATGCCAGAACCAGATTTTATTGGGACTATCGTTATGTTTCTGCCATTGTTTTTCAAATGACAGCCACAGGCAAATAACTGGCCCTTGCAGGCTGGCGTAGTAGAGAGCCTTGTTATCTCTACTGCGTAAATCTCTGCGCAGCCAGACTAATTGTAATTTCTTGGATGGTGTCATCACTCAAAGCCTGTGGTCTGTTCTACCTGATATGTTTTCAGAGTTGTAATCTGTACAGGGTCTGCTTACGTAAACTATAGCTTTGTGGTTCAAGTGCAAGAGGCAATGTATGGCTGGTAGTGAGAAAGGGAAAACTCTGTTGTTAACCGGAGGGACAGGCTTTATTGGTCGGTTCCTGGTGCCAGCGTTGCTTGCCGATGGCTGGAGCGTTGTGGTGCTGAGCCGACAGGCACCTGAGGCTGTAGCTGCTCTTCTTGGATCATCAGTGAAAAGTATCAGTCATCTTGAACAGTGGGTTAGCGATAAGGGGCCAGATGCCTGCATTAACCTGGCAGGTGAAGGTGTTCTGGATCGCCGCTGGAGTGCGCAACGTAAACAGCTCCTGAGGCGGAGTCGCATTGACCTTACCCGTGATCTGGTGAGCTGGCTCAATCATTTTTCCTCTCCCGCCAAAGTATTTCTCAGTGGCTCTGCAGTTGGTTTTTACGGTGTGGAGCGGGGGAGTGAACCTCTCTCTGAAAGCGTGCCTGCCGGTGATGACTTTGCTGCACAGCTCTGCAAGGGTTGGGAGGGTGAGGCACGAAAGATAAACAATGAAACGCGACTGTGTTTGCTTCGCACTGGTGTTGTGCTCCATAGTCAGAATGGAGCGTTGGCTCGTATGTTACCCCCATTCCGTTTGGGGCTGGGAGGAATGGTGGGTTCCGGAAAGCAGGTGATGCCCTGGATACATATCGAAGATATGGTGCGTGGCATTGTCTACTTGCTGAATTCTGATGCCCGCGGTCCCTTTAATTTTGTAGCGCCACAATCACTGTCTAATCGTGAATTTACGCGAACTTTGGGCAGTGTTCTACATCGGCCAGTTGTTTTTACTATGCCTGCTCCCGTGCTCCGGTTTTTATTGGGGGAGGGGGCGGTTTTATTGTTGGAAGGGCAGAATCCCGTGCCTGCTGGTTTAGAAAAAGCAAACTTTTGCTTTAACCATCCGGAGCTTGACTCTGCTCTTACAAATCTATTGAGTTGATTCGTAGAGGCGGTTAAACAGGCGGTTTTGGTTGCCTTTCTTCAAATGGTACAAGCTGGCTGGCCTGTTGCTGCCGTAACGCTTTTTACCAGTATCCTCCACAATATCTCCGTTGCCAAAGCGGTTGCGGATAGACCGCATTGGAGGAGATTTACCAAGTACCCCCTGAAAAACATCACGGATATCTGCCAGCGTGAAGGCTTCAGGCAGAAGGTATAAGGGTAGTGTTGTGTATTGGATTTTGTTGCACAGTCTTTCAATGGCGGACTTCAGTAATCTTTGGTGGTCGTAAGCCAAGTCTGGCAACTGCAAATTGCAGCAGGTGCCAACATCAAGCCACTGGGCATCCGGTGTATCCAGCTCAGGTTCATTTCTAAGTAGGGCGAAATAGACAACAGTTAATGACCATCCGCGACTGTCTCGCAAACTGTTGCCGATAGTTTCAACCTGCTCAAGCCATGACGGCTCAGCCTGAGTCAGTATCTTGAGCTGGCGACGGGCAGTCTGCTCCAGTTGTTCATCGAGGGTTGGATCAATTCGTCCTGCTGGCAAAGCTCGATCATGTTTGGCGCGTGGGTGTCGGGCAGCGGAGGTTAAAACCTGTAGTCGGCCACTGTTGAGGCGCAATGCGACAATATCTACAGAAATAAGGGCCATTGACAATGGCGATGTGGTTTCAAGCAGGTTTTCACTCATAACAGAATCGAGCAAATCTCCAAGTCATTGTGATCCAGTCTTATAAAAACACATGATCTGACATCTTGACAGCTTTTGGAATCAGTTTCACTATGTTAGTGAATGTAGTTCACTTTGTAGAGTTCGGCATGTTGAGCCTGGGATCAAAAAGAAAAATTGCGGCATTTGATGTGGATGCCCAGAACTGTTTTACCGAGCTTTGCCCGGCAGAGTTGCCCGTGGCTGGCGGTCAGGGGATTGTTGGAGAGTTAAATGCTCAGGCTGAACTTGCATTTTTCAGAGTGGGTTCAAAGGATTCCCACCCTGTAGAAGCTGTTTGGGAAGCAACACCGGATGCTCCCATGCTGACTCCTGTTGATGGTGACAATGTTGACGTGCGCTGGCCGCGCCATGGTGTTCCAGGAACATTGGGTTTTGAGCTTCTTGATGGTTTGCCTGCGGTGAAGGATTACGATTATTTCGTTTGGAAGGGGGTTGAGCCAGATATGCATCCCTATGGTGCTTGCTTCCATGATCTGGCTGATCAGCGCAGTACTGGTGTCATCGAGTTCTTACGAGATAGGGGCATTGAAACTGTCATAGTTGGTGGCCTGGCTCTGGACTACTGCGTAAAAATCACGGTACTGCAATTGATCAAGGGGGGCTTTGAGGTTGTGCTGAATCTTGCAGCAACCCGAGGGTTGGCGCCGGAGTCGTCAAAAACAGCTCTTGTTGAGCTTGAGCGTGCTGGTGTGAAAATTGTAGAAAATGCTGGCAGCTTGTCAGTGAATTGACTTTACGTGCATCTGACTTTTCAGGTGTGATTATTGAAAACGAGTGGTTCTGCCACTCTTGGCTGTTGTTGTATGTCATCTGATCCCATTATTACCTCGCTGCTTGATACTGACTATTACAAGCTGACCATGCAGCAGGGCATTTTTCATCATTACCCGACAGCGGTTGTGGATGCACGCTTTCATTGTCGTACGCCTGTTGACCTGACACCTCTGAGTGATGAGGTACGTGAGCAGATAAGGCATCTTGCCGATCTGCGGCTCGATGGTAGGGAGCAAAGGTGGCTGGAGGTCAGCGGCGTTTTTCAGGCAGATTATCTGGACTGGCTTGCCGAGCAGCGGCTTGACCCTGAGAAGGTTGATGTTCAGATCTCTCCAAAAGGTTTGCAGATCAATGTGCGCGGCTCCTGGCTGGAAGTTACACTCTTTGAAGTCTATATCCTTGCTATTGTCAGTGAACTTTATGGCCGCCACTTGCAAGCGGGCGCTTGCCTTGCTCTAGCGCGAGAAAACCTTGATGCCAAACTGAACTGGCTTGATGCGCATTTCGATGCGGATGAAGAGTTCCACTTTGTCGATTTTGGTACCCGTCGCCGCTTCAGTTCTGAGTGGCACCAGAAGTTGCTGGAAACTCTTGTTAAGAGAGAGTCAACTCACTTGATGGGAACCAGCAATATTATGTTGGCGCAAAGGCTTGGCCTGCAGCCGGTTGGAACAATGGGGCATGAATGGTTGCAGGCTCATCAGGCACTGGTGGATGATCTTGCATCGAGTCAACGTAAGGCGCTGGAAGTCTGGTATCAGGAATATCAGGGTAAACTTGGTATTGCTCTGACGGACACAATAAGCATGTCTGCATTTCTCAGGGATTTTGATCGGGAGCTGGCTCTTTGTTATTCCGGTCTGCGCCATGACTCTGGTGATCCTGTTGAATGGGGAGAGCAAGCTCTCAAACACTTTGAGCTGCTGGATATTGATCCTGCCAATCAGGTGTTGGTGTTCAGCGATGGGCTGAACTTTACCAAGGCGTTAGATATTCACCGGCACTTCCGGGGGCGTATTGCCACCAGTTTTGGTATTGGCACCTGGCTGACAAATGATGTGGGCGGCTGCCCACTGAACATGGTTTTGAAACTCGTATCCTGCAATGGTCAGCCAGTTGCGAAAATTTCTGATGCGCCGGGCAAGACCATGTGTCTCGATAAAGGTTATGTTGAAAACCTGAAGCGCGTTTACTCATTGGCATCTTAATGAGCTGTAAGAAATAATCGTTTCCCTCTTGCAAAAGTGGTCGGGTTTATGGAGAATGCGACCGCGTTCGGGCAGGTTTTTCTTGTTTCGAATCTCGCGATGGCGGACTCTGTCGGTCCCCCCGCAATGAGCAGCTGTGAACTCCGCCAGGCCCGGAAGGGAGCAACGGTAGCAGTGCGCACATGTGCCGGGGTGTTGGCTGGCAGGGGACGCCTCCATTTTTCCCGCTTTACATTCTTATTTTCCTGAATTGTTTCCTTTGTGTTTGATCGTATCGTGCATCCTCGCATCAACTCGGTTAGCATATAATCCTGTTTTTTCTTCTTCGAGCAGCTAACTGAATGGTGGCAAATAACCCATGAGTTATCAGGTGCTTGCGCGCAAATGGCGGTCCCGTACCTTCAAGGAACTGGTGGGTCAGGTTCACGTTCTGCAGGCGCTGGTGAATGCCCTCGACAATGACCGGCTACACCATGCTTACCTGTTTACCGGCACCCGGGGCGTTGGTAAGACCAGTATTGCCCGTATTCTGGCGAAATGCCTGAACTGCGAAACCGGGGTTACTTCTGAACCTTGTGGTGAGTGTTCCGCCTGCCGGGAAATTGATGAAGGTCGTTTTGTTGATTTGATTGAAGTCGACGCGGCCAGCCGTACCCGTCTGGAAGATACCAAAGAGCTGCTTGATAACGTTCAGTATGCACCGACTCGTGGCCGCTTCAAGGTGTACCTGATTGACGAGGTGCACATGCTCAGCACCCACAGCTTCAACGCTTTGTTGAAAACTCTGGAAGAGCCACCCCCTCATATCAAATTTTTGTTGGCGACCACTGACCCCCACAAACTGCCGATTACCATTCTTTCCCGCTGCCTTCAGTTCAGCCTGAAAAATATGCAACCCGAGAAGGTTGTTGAGCATTTGCAACATGTTCTGGATTGCGAAAAAGTAGGCTATGAGTTGCCTGCTCTCTGGCAGCTTGGTCGTGCTGCTGATGGCAGTATGCGTGATGCTTTGAGTCTGACAGATCAGGCGATTGCCTACTGTGGCGATAAGCTCACCAGCCAGGCTGTAACAGCTATGCTGGGAACTATCGATCAGGATCAGGTTTATCGGGTTCTCGATGCTCTGGTGGCTGGGCAGGCGAGCGCAGTTTTGGATGCGGTGAGTGAACTGGCAGAGCACAGCCCAGATTATATTGCCGTGCTGGGGGATATGCTTTCTGCCCTCCATAGAATTGCATTAGCACAGGCTGTACCGGATGTTGTGGATAACAGTCAGGGCGATCGCGAGCGAATTCTCGAACTGGCAGGCAAAGTGACGGCTGAGGATATTCAGCTGTATTACCAGACCGGCATGATTGGTCGCCGGGATTTGCCTTTGGCTCCAGACCCCAGAGCCGGGTTTGAAATGGTTCTGCTGCGGATGCTGGCCTTCCGTCCGGATGGCGTGCCTACTGCTCCTCAGCAAGCCTTGCCAGGTGGTGGCTCTAATGATGTTTCCCAACGGGAACCCCGGAAAGCTCAGGAATCATCAGCCCCAACCTCCGAGTCAAGAGACGAGCCGGAGGAACCGGAGCCTGTCGCGCAAGCGCAAATAGTTGAGCCGGCTCCAGCCCCGGAACCAGCTCAGCCTGATGCGCCTTCAGAACCGGTATCTGTTCAGGATGCGATGCCTGCGCCAGCATCTGACTTGCAGCCCCCCCCTTGGGATGAGCCCGTGGCCGATGTTGTGGAAGAACCCGTGGTTGCTGAAGCGCCCCCACTGGATCTCTATGACTCTGAGCCTGTTTCTGAGCCAGATATCGGAAGCATACCGGAGCTTTCTCCAGAGTCTATGGGTGCTCCTCCTGTTAATGTGCCCGTTATGCAGCAGGTATCTGCCGTTGTTCCAGACCCGATAGGGGGGGCGACGCTAGCTGTTCAGGGCAGTGTTCCTGCTATTACTGAAGAAGAGCGAATTCCCCTCGCTAACTTAAAGATCAGCGACTGGATTCCTCTGAGTCAAACGCTGGGTATGGGCGGTGTCACTGGCGCAATTGTTTCCCACTGTGAACTGGTAAGTTGCGATGGGGACAAACTGTTGCTGCGCCTCGATAAAGAGCACGACACACTCTACAACGACAATCACCGGCAGCGTATTCAGACAGCGCTGAACCAGTATTTTGGGGAAGATATTTCTCTGGAAGTAGAAACCGGGGATATTGCTACAGAAACCCCGGCGGCCTGGCGTGAACGACGCAGGCTGGAACGCTTGGCAGCTGCACGACAAAGCTTTCTTACTGACGACCGGATACAGGCCCTTGTGCAGGCATTTTCCGGTCGCATACTTGAACAAACTATTGAGCCGGTTGGTTCATAAACATTTGATATTTAGCAAGACGAGGTTGTTATGCTGAAGGGTGGTATGGGTGGCCTGATGAAACAGGCTCAGCAGATGCAAGAGCAGATGCAGAAAATGCAGGAAGAGCTGGCCAACGCAGAAGTGACCGGTGAAGCTGGCGCTGGCTTGGTGAAGGTGACCATGACTGGTCGTCACGACGTTCGTCGCATTGAGATTGATCCTTCCCTGATGGAGGATGAGAAAGAAATACTGGAAGACCTGATTGCCGCTGCAGTAAACGACGCAGTTCGCAAGATTGAAAAAAATCAACAGGATCGTATGGCCGATATGACTGGTGGCATGGGCTTGCCGGCCGGCTTCAAGATGCCATTCTGAGAATAATAAGTAAGATGAATCAGGGAGGTGGTTCGATAGCATGTCATTCAGCCCGTTGATTGTTCAATTGATGGAGTCTTTGCAATGCCTGCCGGGTGTTGGTCCGAAATCAGCCCAGAGAATGGTATTGCATTTGCTGGAACGGGATCGGGAAGGTGCAGCAAAGCTGTCTTCCGCTTTGAAGGAAGCTGTGGACGGTGTTGGTCACTGCCAGCGTTGCCGCACCTTAACGGAAAAAGATATCTGTGATATCTGCACCCGTCCTGAACGTGGAACTGGACAATTGTGTGTGGTGGAAACCCCTGCTGATGTTCTGGCTATTGAGCAGGCTGGAGGGTTTCAGGGACGTTATTTTGTTCTTATGGGGCATTTGTCGCCCATTGACGGTATTGGCCCTGATGATATTGGTGTTGATCAGTTGCTTGCACAGGTTGCAGGTGACGGTATTAAAGAAGTTATCCTGGCCACCAATCCTACGGTGGAAGGTGAAGCTACCGCTCACTATATTGCGTCTGGCTTGCGGGAGAAGGGTGTGAAAGTTTCCCGCATTGCCCATGGGGTTCCTCTTGGTGGTGAGTTGGAATATATCGATGGCGGTACACTGATGCATGCGTTTGCTGGTCGCCGCGAACTGGTTGATTGATGTCCTTCTTCCCTGAATAAAAAAGGCCCGAAGCTTTTACAGCTTCGAGCCTTTTTGTTTGCACTGACTTTTTAGGTTTATTGCCACTCTTTCAGCAGACGTGCTGCCTTGGCAATATCCAGACTCTCTTCGGCGTGAACCGGGGTCATTTCAACCGCTTCTTTCAGATAAGAAATGGCTTCATCTTTTTTGTCGTCACCGTAAACCCGAACAAGAGCGATAGCGTACTCCAGACGAGTCACTGGCAGAGCCGGTTCTACCGCAAGGGCAACACCAAAGTACTTTTCCATGTCGTCAGTGGTGGCACCGTATGTCATACGAGCCAGAAACTTGCTGCCGGACTTCTCAACAATGCCTGCATGCAAACCACCCAAAGAGGCGTAGCCATACATGTGCTCAGGATAGAGTGATACCAGGTTTTCCAAATCGTGTTTCATAGGCTTGGTATAGCCAGTTGCCAGAGCTTTGGTCATGGAAAGATCTTCAGAGATCCGGGCTTTGGCGTAGGCGCTGCCAAACAAAATGAAAGGGTAATTGGGGACATAGCTTTCCATACGCTTTGTGGTATCGATAACTTCACGAAGCATGTCGTGCTTTTCTTCCTGGCTCTTAGCGAGATGTTGAGCATAGATGGATTGGGCATACAGGCCAGGAATATAACCCATCGGTCCGAGCTGCATTCCCAACTCTCTGGCTTCCTGGAACTTTCCTTCAAACAGGTAGCGCCAGGTTTGCTGAATCAGTTCAGAATAAAACTGGTAATCCTTCTCCGTGAGTTGCTTAGGGATTTCATAATCAATTCCCATATTAGAGGCATTGGCTCTTAACTCTTTAACAGAAAGTGCCATAGCTTCCGGGAAACGCTCTCCCATGGATTTGATATAAGCAACGTCGGGGAAAGGTTCTTTAGTGCCACGGGTAAGAGTGGGCCAGTTCTCTTTCAGCTTGTCGCCACTGTAATCGAATGTTGTCAGCTCATCCGGATAGCTGTTCCAGTCTTTTGTCTGGTTAGCCTGAATGAGTGTTGAGAAAGCCAGCAAGCAGCTGGCCATCAGTACAAAAAATCTTTGCTTGAGCATGGAGGGATCCTGCGCACTGTTATTGTTTGTTGTTATTTAGCACTCGCTGGAAATCCTACCACGGGGTTTTGTTGCACAATTGACCGATTTGACAGGTCGACAGTTACTCCAGAGTAATATGGTTGGTATTAGGGGGAGGTGGGGGAGGTGTATCGTCCTGATCAAACAGGTAGCCTTTTTGCTCCTTCAGGGAGAAGTGGTTGGTGTCTGGCATAGGTGGAACGGGAATCTCTTCATGAGGGTTTACGTCTGCGCCTACAGGAGCAATAGAAAGACTGCCTTCTTCTGGCTTCGCCTTTGGTGAGAGTTTTGGCGCAGGTTCTTTGGATTTGGTTTTTGGAGAAGCGGGTTGCGGTGCAGGTTTCTGCTGCATGGCTCGCAGGGAGCAGACAAGCCCGGCAGATTTGAGTTTGGTGAGATAAGATTCCGCAGTTGCTTTGTCCAGATTGTTCTTGAGAACCACAGGAGAGCCGGAAAAAAGTTTTTCCAACTGGGCTGGCCCGGCATGGAAGAGTTTTGCGGCGTTAGCGCGGACTTTCTCGAGTGGTGCGCCTGGTGTGGTTTCCCCGGAAAAAACCAGCTCGTATTTTTCTAACATGGGCTTATCTGTCGATTATTTTTTATTCTTTTAACACATATCTGGGGTTGGGATAAGTGTTACCTCGGTTTTATGCCGTTTGAACACGAAAAATAAAACCGGGTTTATTTCACCACTGGAGGTGTTAGCTGAACGTTATGAAGTGCTGTTGTGTCGTAGAGCTTACTTTTTGCAAGTTGCTTGTTAACCAGGCCAGTCAGTTTTTTCAAGGATGTCCAATCGACTTCGCCACCAGCTTTTGCAACTCCTCTTGACGAGTCTAACTCGAACTCAAGTTGCTGTAGTGGTTTGCTAGCTAAAAAATTCTTGGCCGATTTGAGGCTTTTCTTATTGGGGGCGATACTTTCGTATTGTTTCTGAAGGGTTTGAATACTGGATTTAAGGCTTGCGAGCTGATTATCAAGAATCTGCAGGGTTTGGCTTGCGTCTGGAGTTTGTGCCTCAACGTTCTGTGGGGGTTGGAGGCTTGCAATATCTGTTCGGACTGCCGCGAACTTTTGAATGGCTTTATCTATAGCAGATTGATGCATGTCAGGTTGCTCGAAAAGTTTGACCCCCTCTTTGTCAATCGTGGCTGGAGAGAGTGAAAGAACTTTATTTCTTGAAGTTTCAATCTGTTCCTTCACGCTACCAAGGGCCTGAAGAGCTTTCTGGGCCAGTGCTTTACTCTTTTTATTCGCTTTCTTGTTGGCAGCTACCTTTACGAAGTTATCAATTTCTGTGATTTTTGAATCAACGTCATCCAGCTGTGCCTTAAGTCTGTCGGCGACGTCTTTCATTGGGTTTTCTGAAGGGCTAAACGGTGTCTCGGAAAGCTGTTCAGCTTCCCTGAAAGCAGGTGCCGGTTTGCCTTCTGTCCCAGGGATTGGGGAGAGATTTTGCTTTGAAGTTGTTTGTTTCATTGGTTGAACACTGGCAGAGCTGCTAGCTGCACTTCGTTTAGCGGCCAAGGCGCTAAAACGTCTGGGTTGCACTTGAGGCCTGCTCTCTTCAATCTCTTCAAAATTATCACCGTCCCCATCCTTGACATCAGAAATGTCATCCCTCTGCTCCATCATAAATATATGGGGAAGCTGTCGTGAAATAGCTTTCATCGCTTTATCCATTCCACCCTGAACGACAGAAGGTTGATCGAGCAGTTGCATCTCGTGATCGTTTAGGGTGGCTGGAGATAAACCATCCAGAGTCTCCAGGGATTGTTCCGTACGCTGCTGTAAAGCGATTAGCTTTGGAAGGGTTTTTTCAGCAATTTTGAGAGTCTTCGGGTTCCTGGATTTAGACAGGATATCTTTCATGGTTTTAATGTTGTCTTTGATATCTTGAAGCTGGCCTTCCAGTTCATTACGAATTGGTGCCAGTGGATTATCATCGCGGCTAAACGGTGTGTCTGAAAGTTTTTCGGTTTGTATAAAGCCAGTGGGCGCTGATTCAGTGCGAGCAAGCCTTGGTGTGGGTTCGCTTCTTGTTAAATCGGGTGCCGATTGGCTTCTGGAAAATTTCAGTTTGATGTTCTTTAAAGCAGATGCTCCGCGTTCTCTCAAGGATTTGCTTCTAGGACGAAATGATGGCTCTTCTTTTTCCAGATCTTTTCTTGCCTGATCAAGTGATGGATCTCCGCTATTTTCTGATCTCTCAGAAGACGGTGTGGGCATCATGTTTTTAACAAGTTCTTCTTTAATATTACCGAAATTACTGGTCGCATTGCCGGATGCCCTATCTTCCTGAATTTCTTCACGTAGTTTTTGACTTTCTGTTTTCACACTTGGTTGATGTTTATTCTCACCTTCTGTTTGTATTCTCAGAGACGACCGGCTGGCATAAATCTCTTCCCCGTTCTGGGTGCGAGTTCTGGGTTTCGGGGCTGGTTGCTCTTCTGTTTCGGATGTTTTTTTAGCTTCAAACTGCTGGGCTTTTTGTTGGACGCTGGGTAGTACACCGTGGTTTTGGGCAGCTGTTCGAGCCAATACTTTAAGGGATCTTGGCGGAACAGGAGGGCGCTCTGTGCTGATTTTGGCCTTGTCCTGAGGTTCAACCGTTTTAGTGCCGTTTTTGCCTTCCTGGACTTTTGCGCTGTCATCGGACGTTGAATCCACCGGGCTGAGGGTGGATGGGGTTGAGGGTCTTCCTATGCTTCCTGAATCCATGACAACGTCCTTTCTGTCTGAATCAAATAAGTGTGTTCCTGTAACAATTAAGTCTAACAAACAGGCTTTTTATTAAAGGAAGGTCTTTTCATTAGTTTGTAATAGTTCCTTGCTAGCTTATTTCCTCAGGAAATTTGGGAGGAGTGACTATGTCGGTATTGCGCTGGTTTATGGTGTTAATGCTGCTGAGCGGGTTGGCCAGAGGCGAAGATTTGGCGCGGTCTTTGTTTAAGAAACCTGAGGGTGTTCTGTTCACCATGCAGGGGTCAAACACTATCGGTGCCAAGTTGGGGCCAGAGCTGGTCGCAAGCTGGCTGAAGGCCCGCGGATTTAAGGATGTGAATGTTCTCAACACTTCGGTGGTGAACGAGCAGAACATTCTGGCCACCCATATTGCCACCGGGCAGCAGGTTGCAGTGGAGGTAAAGGCTCACGGTTCCTCCAGTGGTTTTAAGGCCATGATGGCTGGACAGGCCGATATTGCGGCGGCATCTCGCCGTATTAAAAAGAAAGAACGGCTGAAGATGATTGATTTTGGTGACCTTCAATCTTCCTCTTCAGAGTACCTGATTACCACCTAACCTCAGCCACGATTCGTAGACTAAACTGACGACGCTGGTTTTCTTATCGAGCGAGGGCGAC
>NZ_CAMZOG010000100.1 GCF_947331445.1 Parendozoicomonas sp. Alg238-R29
CCGACCGGGATGACTTTGAAGATGCTATCGACTTTATTGGCTGGTACACCTACAAATCCAGAGAGAAAAATGGTGTTTCTCTCTGGCACGCAGATAAACAGTACCTGAACTATCACGAAGGGTGGGGCGGCTATTCCCGTGGCAGCCATAAGAGTAAAAAGTGGCTGCTGAATGTTGCCACCAAAGTGAAGTGGCGTGCCAGTGAATATGGTGAGCAACTCAGGCGCTGTAGCCTGTAACCCTTTTTATTGATTGGCTTGCGGAATCTGTTTTTGAAGATATAGATTCATGCGAGCCATACTTCTTGTTATTCTCATACCCTTCCCAAAAAGTATGCTGGCGGCTTCTTTATCGATAACCCAGGCTACATTTTTGTGTCTCTGGAGAAAGCTGGCAGGAAGAAGCGAATCGACCGGCCCGGTAATAGCTTTTTGTATCGCTCTGGCTTTCGCTTCGCCCCAGGCCAGGATAACTATCGAATCGGCAGCCAGAATGTCGGCAATGCCCAGAGTGCGGGCATGGGTGGGAACCGCATTAATGTCGTTATCGAAAAATCGGCTGTTTGCCTCACAGGTGGCGATTGCAAGCTTCACCACTCTTGCTCCAGTGTCGACTGTGAGTGTTTTGCCGGGCTCATTAAAACCAATGTGTCCATTAGGGCCGATACCAAGAAGCTGCAGATGGCGAGGATAGGTTTTCAGTAGTTCATTGATGCGCTGGATTTCCTCATCTTCTTCGTCGTTAGAGTGTGGGTTAGAGCCGAAGATATGAAACTGGCTTTCCGGTAGTTTTATGTCATCAAAAAGATTTTTCTTCATAAATTGTTTATAGGTTTCTTTGTGTCCTGCTTCTAAATTGGCGTATTCGTCCAGATTGATTGTATTTAAATTCTCGGTGGTGAAATCACCATTGTTATAGGCTTTCACCAAGTTTTCATAAACTAGAACCGGTGAGCTACCTGTTGCCAGTCCAAATGTTGTTCCTTCTCCGGTTGTTGTTCTTCTTTTTTGCAGATTAACCATCCATCTGCTCACAAGTTCACCACCGGTTTCTTTATCGGTAATAAAGACTTTTTGTTCGTTGATGGTGTGACGGGAGACTTTAGCGTTGAGTTTCGGTGGGATTCTCCAATTACTTCTTCGTTTTTTAGAGGTTGTTGGCATGGAGGCAACCGGCTGAGTGGAATTGTAACTCCTTAATTCCATTCTAGTGGAAAATTTCTCAGACTCCTGGATGCGTTCCATTTGCACCCCGATAGCTTGAGTGGGTTCTTTACTCGCAAAGACTAGTGTTGGAAGTAGTGACAAAAAGGCAGTGAAAAGCCTGAGCGATGCAAGAGACATTGGCCTGTCCTCGGAGAATACCGGCCTGAAACATAGCAGAGGCTTTAGAAATAAATATTCTATTTAGGCGATCCCAACATCGCCGACGGGAACAATGTTGGCACTTTCGGTCAGGTCATCCCAAACGATAACAGCACTGCCATTGCGCAGTTGCTCCAAAACCTGCGAAGTGCGCATAGAAAGTTCAGTGTCATCACCGTTGTCTGTGCCGTGGCGGGATACAAACTCAATGATAAGATTTTGCAGGGTTGGCTGTTCCAGTTGTTGCCAGGGAATAATCATATTTACCGTCGGTAGAAAGAAGAAAGGCTCAGTGTATCACTGAGCCTTTCTTGAAATCAGATCTTCTCAGGGAGAATCAGGGCTAACAATCTGGGTGTATAACTCTTTAACGGTCTCGGTGGTTTTGGTCAGCTGTTTACTTGATTGGCGAAATGCGTAATCCGCAAGATGTGTGGTTTCATCCATGTAGTTAAGCCCCGGAACCTCCTGACCTTCCAGTACCAGAGAGCCTGGCTCGGTAAAAGTCAGATATTCACTGGCCTTTTGTGGCGTGATTTGAACCAGCTTCTGGTTGCTCAGGAATAACCCTTTACTGGCTTTCTGCTCCAGGAAAATACGCTCACCAGGATTAATCGTCACATTCACAGAAGACCAGTTTTCACCTTTTGAGTGCAGAGCGTAGCGGCCAGATTTAAGAGGCAGGGCAATATATTCATAATGACGGGTATATCCAGCCAGATTCTCAGGCTCTTTGCCATTCAGATAAACTTCAAAACGGTTAAATACACCCGTGAAATGAGGGCGCATCACAAAAATCAGTGCGTCGGCATCTTCGGGGATGCTGGGAACTGGCGCGGTTTCCGGCGCAGATGGTGCAGGAATTGAAGTTTCAATCTCTGTTGGCAGAAGTTTCTGTACATCATCGGGTAGCAGGGAAAGGGTCAACAGAGCACCGTCAGCAGCCAAACCACCGGCTGTGCTGGCAGTTTCTGTGGTGGTATTGCGAATGTTTTCCGGAATAGCATCACGGGTAGCTTTCAAACCTTTGATAACCAACTTTGAACTTTCATCAAAAGTCCAGTACACGCCACGGCCTGCAGCTTTGGCTACACCTAACACCGGTTTGGTAATTGAGGAAAGGCTCGCTGTCTCACCGCCTTTTTCAGGGGTTGATGAACAGCCTGAGGCTATCAATAAGGAGGCAGCGATAACCACTGCAGTCAGTGATTTCATCATTCTTTTTTATTCTTATGGTTGTTCTGTTCTTGTCACCTACTGTGACTGATTCACTGATTCTACACAAGTTGCAGTCAGAGAACTCTGACTGCAACGCAATCAGTGTCCTGCCTCTATGGCAAATACCTCAAAGCCAGTTTCGGTTACCCGCCAGCGAATATTGTATTCCCAGAGCAGTATTCCGTAATCTTCTCGCAGGCGTTTCTTTAAATAAGCCGGGCGAGGGTCCTGGCTCAGAACCTCAACTATTAATTGTTGCAAAGGCTGTCCATTCTTTTCTTCATAGTGATGGCAGAGCTCCAAAGCCTGGTCAGTAAACCAAACCGGATGGTCATCAGGTTCTGTGGGAGCGAAACCAGCCTCTGCACTGTCAACGCTATCAGCCCAGGGTAGATAGGGTTTGATATCAACAACTGGTGTTTGATCCAGAAGATCGATACCCGACAATTCCAACCACACCTGAGCATTCTTCTGATGAATACCTTCCAGTTTGACCAGCGACAAACCTAACGGGTTTGGTCGGTGAGTAGAGCGCGTGGCAAACACTCCAACCCTTTTAGTGCCCCCCAGTCTTGGCGGGCGAACTGTCGGGCGCCAGCCATCGTTCTGAGTTTGGTGGAAGAGAAACTGTATCCATAAATGGCTGAATGCTTCCAGGCCTGCCACGGCTTCCGGGCAGTTACTTTTTCCGGTCAGCACCAGCCGTGCACGGGCACTGGCGGCCAGCCCCGGTTGCCGTGGAATACCAAATTTTTCCCGATAGCAGGAACGAATAATACCAACAGGGGTAATGGTACAGGAATGTTCAGACACAACAGGCTCACAACATGGTTATGAAGGCAGCCTAACGAACACTGACACCGGCTGCAATTGGCGGTTTTCGTCACGCTTTCCATAAACAAGGAAAACACAGGTTAGCGACACTGCTCAAGCTGTTATGAACCACTCATCTCCATTATCAGTCAATTACGTGAAAGGGAACCTGTTAAGACATGGGATGCCGGGCGGCACGCTGGTCTTTGTAGGGTGCTTGAATAGAGCAGGCGCGTGCCGCTCGTAGACTGCTGGAGAAAGCAAAATGCAAAACGTAGCTGAATTCGTGAGCTTCCTTGGGTACGCCGGGGAGCACGGTGAAGAAAGGGATAAGTTTCAGAAAAACCGTAAAACATTGTTTGGTTTAGACACTCCTTATACCGCGGTAGTGTGTGAGCCGGAAGCCAAGGCTTCCGTACTGGAAATTTGTGCCAATTATGCCAGAGAGGCTTGCCGACTATTTGTAAAGCCACAACCAAAACAGCTTTCAGCACGTGAGGCTACAGTTGCAAATGCAGTCAATACCTTTGTCAGAATCACTGATAATCATGATGCCATGCTGGAAAATGTCTATCAGGCTCTGACAAATGCTGAGGTTAGTGGGTCATTCAATGTGACCGGTCTTTCCCGATTGCTGGTTAGCCCAAAGGGGCCTTACCGGTCTCTACTGCTGGCGCTGGGTGTTCCCGATAGTGTTTTAGACGTTGTGAAACAACACCAGGGTGACTTGAGTGTTCTGCGCGGTTTCGGTCGTCAGCAGTTTTTGAAGGCCGTTGTTGTGCTGGCTTTGGAAACTAATGCTTTCAGATCAATCACAGCTGTTAATCAAGACAATGAGATTCTTGGCATTGTCTCTCTGGCGAAGGCTGTGTACACCGCTCTGATCTCAACCTCCACCAGTGATAGGGAAAGTCTGGAAAATGTTCTGGCTGATGAAGAGCTGACAGAAAAGTTTTTAGGCGAGCTTCTTGGTGACGATCGCTACCGCGGAAAACTCTCAGATGCGATTCGGCAGGAAGTTGGTCTGCGTGGTGTGGACGCGCTCAAGGGTGCAGACCCAGATGTGAGTGCTGCAATGGAGAAAACTCTTAAGGAATTGTATACCCATAGTTATATACAAATGGAACAGGCAGCCAAAAAAGAACGGCAAAAGCTTGATAAGGCAGGTCGTAAAGATGAGCGCACCATTCAAGAAAAGCTGCACATGCTGAAAGACCCCAGACTGGCTTGTGAGATGACCCCGACTGAGGTACGTGACAGTCTTTACATAATGTGTGTGGATGTACCTTCATTGGTTATGATGACAGTACACCTGTGTATGGATCACAAAGACTATGTGAAAACTTCAAGAACGTCAGGCGAAGAAAAAACTTATGAGGCTGACACTGCGCCCAATAAACTGTTCAGGCAACTGCGGGACAAGAACTCCCTGTTGGGCGATCTTATCAGCCCCCCAATGGAAGACGATGACGGCGTAGATTATGCACCCAGTCGTAAGTGTCACCTTGCTGCTCTCCATGAGGCTGGGCATGTTGATGTGGAAGGCGATATTGCCCGTGCCCGTGCCTTCCTGTATCTGGTCGGAGACCGGGTAGACCTTAACCGTTTGATGGCAGAGATTGTTAAAGTGGAAAAAGGATCTTCTGAGTCGGACGCCGGAAGTGCTGCAGGGAGGATTGTGAGATGCTTGTCCAGACCCCGAGCAAAGGTTTTAGAGAAGACAGCGGATGGTTATGTGCCTTATGGCGACCTCCAGGGTCGTGAACGGGACAGTAGGGATGTAGTCAGCAACTTGTGTGCAGCACTGGACAGCCACGAAAGCATTGTTGTGCTTTATCGGGCTCTTACTGCAATGGCTAAAGAGGCCATGGTGATACCGGAAGATGAATCTGCTGGACTGAGTGAACATAGTCAGCAGGTTAATGCCAATATTAATAACGCCAGACATATGTGTGAGGTTCTGCAATGCTGCATGAGTACTGCGTGTCATAAGAAGCTATTTCAGGTATGCCTGAGTGAGCGTCTGGTGCACCCACGGCAGAAGGTCAAAAGAAAACTTATTAACACTGGTCCTGGTTCTGGCCCTAGCGCAGGCTCTAGCTCTAGCCAGACAGCTCCAATGGTTATTGCAGCGCGCGATGTTACCAAGAGTCAGTCCGACTCTGCGGGTATTTCGCACACTGACCCGGTGGTGGCAGCGGAGCTAACTTCAAATCAAACAGCGACTTCGGCAGTCAATGAGCCAGTGATTACGGCTGATGCTGAAACAGGAAACACTGCAAAGCTTGCTTCAACTGAGACACTCCAGAGCGTTTTGCAAGAGCGAAATACTCAGAAGGAAGCCGAGATAGCCCGGTTGCAAGAGGTACTTGAGAGCACCCAAAAGGCATTGGCAGCGTCTAAAGAAGCAACTGGAAAACTGCGTTCTCTTCGTAGCACTAGTAAAGCTATTGAAGAGCAGAAGAAGCTTCAGGCTACACTTGACGCAGTGACTCAGGATCTGAAAGTATCTGACTATGAAGTGCGTGAAAAAGAGCTGGAAGACGTCGAACTTAAAAAGTTAGAGGGTAATCTTACTGCAGTGAGAGCTTCTAGAAAGCGTCCTCGGTCAGGCGATGAAGGCGATGAAGGCGAAGAACTCAGTTCTGGAGTCAAACGTAGAGCTACTAAAACCCCAACATCTGACTGATCAATGGTAGGTTAGGGAGACCCTGTGGTATCTCAAGAGACTGATAGTGTTGATAGTGTTACCCACGGCGCCACAACAATTGCTGGCACAACAGTTATTGCTGATGGTGGGGATGAGAACAACATAGCAATGGAACCCTCTCTGACAGCTGTAACGGATTCTTCTGCTCAGAATTTCTCAGCAACCTCTACTGCCACTGAAGCTGATACGCTAGCGCGGTTAAAGGAGACAGGAAGCGGCGGTCGGAGTCGATCCGGCAGTCGTGAACGAACTCCTGTTGACAGTCGTGAACGAACTTCTGTTGGTAGTCGTGATCGCTCCCGTTCACCCCAAAGAAGCAGTGGCGTACATAGCTCTGATTCAGAAGGCAGTTCTTCCTCTATTACCAGGCGTAAAAGAGAAACCGCTGGCGAGAAGCCAGGATTCTATAAACAGTTTTTTCAGTGAAGACACTGATGAATAAGTGTTATTGAAAGGGGCCGTTTGGTCCCTTTTTTATGATTTTTATGTAAGTTTGCTGACGGCTGTTTTCATGCGACGGACTGCTTCTTCCAACTGTTTGCGGGTACAGCCAAAGTTAAGCCGCACATAGTTTGGATCACCAAAAGGGGCACCGGCAGATAAGCCAACACCGTGCTCTTCAAAAAACAACTGTGCGTTCTTGATTTCCGGTAATTTGCATTCGATCCAGGCCAGGTATGTCGCCTGGTGGGGTGTCATGGTTAATCCGGGAATGTTGTTTATCTGTTCCATCAGATATTCGTGATTACTGCGCAGGTGTTCCAGTAAAGATTGGCGCCAGGGTTCGCCGTTGCGGTAAGCCGCTTCGGCGGCCGCAAAACCAAAAATCATATTGTCGGGATCAGGGACTATACCTTTGCGGGTTCTGCGGAAACGTTTGCGCAACTCCGGGTTGGGAATGACTGCATAGGCACAGCCAAGGCCTGCCAAGTTGAATGTTTTTGACGGGGACATCAGGGTAATGGAATTGTCCCGCGCATAATCGCTGATTGTCGCATAAGGGATATGGCAACTGTCGCGATCCAGTATCAGGTCGCAGTGAACTTCGTCGGAGCAGACAACCAGTTGATGTTTTTTGCAAAACTGTTCCAGCCTTTCCAGTTCTTCTCGGGTAAGAACGCGACCGTTAGGGTTTTGCGGGTTGCACAGCATAAAGATTTTGGTGTCTTTATTAATGTTCTGTTCCAGCCAGTCCCAATCCAGTTCCCAGGAGCCGTTGTTGGTTTTGTTCCAGAAGATTTGCATCATCTGACGATTGCCAAGGCCGGGTGCCGTTAGAAATGGGTAGTACACTGGGCAGGGCACAGCAGCGAATTCACCTTCCTTGGCGCAGGTGCGTACAGATATATTAAGTGCACAGACTAGTCCGGGCAGCCAGTCCAACCATTCCTGTTCAATAGGCCAGTCGTAAAGATTGTTGAGTCGCTCTACAACAATCTGCTCGAGACTTTCCGGGGGAGTTGTATAGCCAAAAACGCCATGGCTAACCCTGTCGTACAGGGCGGCAACCACTTCCGGAGGGGACTGAAAGTCCATATCCGCTACCCACATGGGCAGGATGTCCTGTTCTTTGTACTTATCCCACTTCAGGCTTGAGGTGCCCCGGCGATCAATGTCTTCGTTGAAAAAGGTGTTGGTCATGGCGTGTCCAGTGCTATTCGTATTATCAGCCTATGACCGGATTGTAGAGAGAGGAACCGGGAGAGGCTAGTCTTCTATGTCGTTTCGACTGTCGAGCTTCGCATAGCTCAGCCCGACCGTTTATTCGTGTCTAGTAAGCTGGAGTGAGACTGGACAGGGCTCCGCTGAGAAGAAATTCCTCAGCAAGCTGCTGCTGGTTTCCAGTGGCCACGATGCGATCCTGTTTTTGCTCAAGCTGGTACTCGTACATGGGGTCGTAGTAATCCCGGAGCAGGGCGGCAATCCAATCTTTGTGGCGGGAGGGTTCTTCCCCGTTCTGTTGCTGTTCCAGAGCTTCTTCCATAATAGAGCGGTATTCCTGATGGCGGACTCCACCCAGGCGTTTACGTATACGATCTATACTGGCGAGCAACTCTTCTGAAAAAAGGCCAAAACCTTTCTCTTCACCGTGAAGGGCAATATTCTCTTTCAGATTCTGGCTAATGTATTCTTCGAAGGTGATTTGGACGCGTGTTTCCAGATCTTCTTCCAGGAGTAAGATGGGAGCTGTGTCCATTTTGGCTTTCAGGGTTGGAGGCAGGCAGCAGCGACCAATCAGCTTACTTTCATCCTCAAGCAGGAAGGTGTTGATTCCTTGATCCCGAAGCTTTAACAGATTGATGGCTAGATTGTTTTCAAAGCCGATTTGTGTGGGCTGCCCGCCAACCCTGCGACCAAAACTTGAGCCACTATGGTTGGCTAGCCCTTCTAAATCAATATGGTCAGGAGAGCGTGTCAAAAGGCGGGTTTTACCTGTGCCGGTTTTGCCGCCAAGAATAATAAAACGACACTGATCTATAGAATCTTCGAGATAGTCTAACAGCCAGTTTCGCAGCGCTTTATAGCCTCCGGTTATGAGGGGGTAGTCTACGCCTCCCTCTTTTAACCAGGACTGAACCATATGGGAGCGTTCTCCGCCCCGAAAACAGTAGATGTACCCTGCAGGGTGCTGCTGGGTGAATTCAATCCAGCTTTGGGTTCTTTCGTCGCGGGTCTCTCCGGCAACCAGCTGGTGGCCGAGTTCAACGGCTGCATCATGTCCTTTGCGTTTGTAGCAGGTGCCTATCTGTGCTCTCTCCTCGTCGTTTAATAAAGGAGAATTTGTGCTTTTGGGAAATGCGCCTTTGTCGTATTCAATGGGGGCGCGGACATCCAGCAGGGGGATGTTTTCCAGAAACAGGCGGCGGTAGTCGCAGGTGTTGGGGCGCGTATCTGTCATTCCGTTTACTTAGTGCTCAGCTGGCGCAAAGTCGTGAAGTCTAACAGAGACTGGGGTGGTGCAGTAAATCCGGGGTATTCCTACCCCGGTGATTGACAGGCGTTTAGCCCTCTAAAAGTGGGCGACGAATAACGTTGGCTCTCAGGCGCAGGGCGGGGAGTTGTTTGTTTGGAGTTGCCAGGCCAAGGGATTGCGCAATAGGTTTGACAAACCAGGGTTCGACAACGGTTTCACTGGTCAGGTTCATAATGTCAAACATATTGGCAATGATTACACCATCTCCCATAGGACCTAGCACCTTGGTAAAGGTTTTTTTCCAGGTGCGGCCACCAGGTATGTAAAGCGTGGCTAACTCGGTCGCTCCTTTCAGGGCAACGGCAGCCACGAAAGCTGTACCGATTCGGGCTGCCCGGGCTTTGGAGGAACTTTCATCTCCTACAAGGGCGTTAACAGCTCTCTGGAGGCCAAAGCCAAGACTCGCACCGGCTGCTTCTGCTGCCATAAAGGTTGAGGTTTCTTTATAAGTCATATTATTAAATTTCAGCCTACCCTTGTTCCTAGCCTGAACAATACCAGCCCCTGCAGCCATAACACCGGCAGTCAGAAATTCCCCCCAGGTCTTGCTGCCAGTCATGTCGGTAACAAAGTCCGAAGCCAGTTCACGCACATTGTACGTGACAGTGATAGCCATGGAGGAGGTCAGGAAGTTTTTCCCCCAGCTTTTGCTGTCGTTTGATCCGGGTTTGTAGTCTGAGTATTTGGACAATATTGCTAATATGGTTGAACTGAGCACGATCTGACTGGCTTGGGCGGAACGGTCTATGGTCTGGTCGCTCCAGTCGGTCAGGTCATGGCCAATGGAGGCAATAGTTTTCTGGAGGGTGGTGCTTAAGGTGTTGGTGGTGCTACTCATCGAATACAGACTGATGATATCTCGCCATTCCGACGCGCTGATTATGTCTACATTTCCGGTGTACGCGCCCCTGGATGCCAGCGCCATAAGCCCAGTGCTGGCAAAATCCGGAAGAGCGTCTGCCAGGTTGGTTCTCTGTTCTCCCTTGGTGCGCCCAAGAGCGGCGGAGCCAAGAGTGCTGATAGCCTCACCCGTTCCAAATGCGGAAAGTAGCATTCCCTGGCGGAGGTAGTTGCGAGGGAAGCTTTGGTAAAGGAAATCCTCATCAACGGATCCGAACTGAAAAGAGTCTCCGCCATTTTTGTATTTATTGGCTTTATCAACAGCTTTCATGGACAACAGGAATAGTGTACCTGTAGCAATATCGCTGATGGCTTTGGTGACTGGTGACTCCAGGGAGACAGGTTTAAGGAAAAGTTCTGTTCCCGATTCGTTTTTACCCAGTTCAACCAGGTAATGAATTTTTCCATCGCCATCCACTTCTGTGGGAGTGCTGCGATGAGTTTGGCTATTAAGGATGACTTCAAGCAGAGCGTCCTTGAGCTGATCAGGTTTGCTGATCATCAGTTCATGGCTGATACGCAAATGAAGCCTGCCGTCATCGTCGGCGGACAGTTTGGCTCCTTTGTGGGTAATCTGTGCGGCTTCAGAGCGAATAACCGGAGTAGGATCAGGAGTGTTCTGTTCAGCCATGCTTATGGCTGGGCTGGCAAGAAGAAGTGCTGAGAGCGGAGTCAGCAGATGCCTGGTTCTGTTTAACATGCTCATAAGTTGCCCTGTTTCCTCTTATTGGTCTCATTTCAAATGTTTTTATCAGGCTACGCTGCTAAAAAACTTTACGAACGGATACTTGACTCTGTTGTGGGATTACCCAGAGTCGTCATGGGATTACCCAGAGTAATGACGGGCTGGCTCTCCCTGAGCCAGATCTTTACTGGAGGGCAAGCTTAGATAACTTCTACCGACTTGCAGGAATATCTTTATCTGTTAGGGCAGGCGTGAATCGATGAAAACGGAGCGATCGTTCCGTAAGTTATTGAAAGTCCAACCTTTAACAGTTGAGTCTGGTGTCTACACTGTGTTGGCTTTTCCGGTTTTGAATCTCGCTCTGGCTGAGGTGATTTGTGGTTCCTTGTCTCCTTCTGTGGCTCCCCCGGATGCGTCATTGTCGGCGTTTTTGTCGAGATATTTTTTTGCTGGTGGTGTTTTCAACGGTGGAGGGGAGTGTGCAGGGTGAAGAGATTGGGCGGAAAGGGGGTTATCGCCAGGTTCCTGTTATAGGTATGGTATTGCATGGTTTGGATGGGTTTATCTATCAGCAGCTAGAAAAGGAAGCGAAGCTTTATTGTGAGGAGAGGGTTGCCAGTGGAGCATCCCGTTGTCGGGTGATTTCTGGTGGCTCTCTGGATAACCGAGATATTGCTGCTCAGAAGCAATGGTTCAAGCAGTTGATGGTGCAAAAGGTTGATGGGTTGATTGTTGCGCCTGTTGGTACGCGGGCATTAATCCCACAGTTGATTGAGGCGAAAAAGAAAGGGGTTTCTGTTGTTAATATCGACAGTCGGCTTGATCCTGAATTGTTAAGTCGCAATCGATTGATTATTCCCAGAGTGGGGCCGGATAACACCAGCGCAGCCCGAAATTTGGCAAGTTATCTGGCTCAGAAAGTTGGCAAAGGTGGGAAGGTTGCGATTTTGTCTGGATCTCCTGGGGAGCTGGCATCGTTTGAGCGGGTTGTTGCCGCCAAAAGTGTCCTTGGTGGGGCAGGGATTAAGGTTGTTGCTGTAAAGTCCGCTGAATGGGATGCCCTGAAAGCTCAGGATGTAACAATGGCGTTACTGGATAAGTTTCGGGATTTGGACGGAATTTTTGCAGCGAATGATGCGATGGCTCTTGGTGCTATGCGGGCGGCAGATCTGAAAAATATCCCCTTGAGTATTACTGGCTTTGATGGCGATCCACAGTTGCTGAATTATGTTCGTACTGGGCGCATTCTGGCAACCGTGGATTGGTATCCCGGGCAGCAGGGCATTTATGCTATTGAGAAAATTTTTGACAGAACGTCCAGTGATCGAAAAACACCGTGGCGGCTGTTGGTTCAGAGTGATTTGGTTGATTGATGTCGGTGGTAGAGATGAGTTATCACCGGTATGATGTGCTGCTCAGATCAATATTCTTCTATGAGTTGATTTTATGTTGCATGCAGTCCTTGGTAAGGGCTGCCACTGCCCGTGAACATGCAGTCCCTGGTTTGGATTGCCACTGAATTGAATTTAAGGTGAATTTTATGCCGGTTATTACTCTTCCTGATGGCAGCAAACGCGAGTTTGCCCAACCTGTTTCTATTATGGAAGTTGCCCAGGATATTGGCCCAGGTCTGGCCAAGGCCACTCTTGCTGGTCGTGTTGATGGCGATGTTGTTGATGCCAGCCATGTTATTGAAAAGGATACTGCTCTCAGTATCATTACCAGTCGCGATGAAGACGGTCTGGACGTTATTCGTCACTCCACCGCCCACCTGCTGGCGATGGCAACCCAGAGTTTGTTTCCTGGTGCCCAGGTAACCATCGGCCCGGTTATTGAAGACGGGTTTTACTACGATTTCGCTTACGAGCGTGCTTTCAACCTTGAAGATCTGGCGCTGATCGAAAAGCGCATGGAAGAACTGGCCAAAGCTGACATTGCTATTGAGCGTGTGGTTATGAGTCGGGAAAATGCCATCCGTGAATTTGATGACATGGGTGAAAAGTACAAGGTTGATATCATCAAAGAGTTGCCAGAAGGGGAAGAGATTTCTGTTTACCAGCAGGGTGAGTGGAAAGATCTGTGCCGTGGCCCACACGTGCCTTCTACAGGCAAGCTGAAATCTTTCAAACTGATGCGAGTTGCCGGCGCTTACTGGCGTGGTGATTCCAACAACGAAATGCTGACCCGTGTTTACGGTACCGCATGGGCAGACAAAAAAGCCCTGAAAGCTTACCTGCATCGCCTGGAAGAAGCGGAAAAGCGGGATCACCGTAAGCTGGCCAAAAAACTGGATCTGTTCCACCTGCAGGAAGAAGCGCCAGGCATGGTGTTCTGGCATCCAAATGGCTGGAGTATTTACCAGTCTCTGGAACAGTACATGCGCCGCAAGCAGATTGAACGCGGCTATCAGGAGATTAAAACGCCTTCTCTGGTTGATATTTCCCTATGGGAAAAATCAGGTCATGCGTCCAAGTTTGGCGATGACATGTTCACTCTGAAAAATGATGAGCGTGTTATGGCTGTTAAGCCTATGAACTGCCCTTGTCATGTACAAGTGTTCAATCAGGGATTGCGCAGTTACCGGGATCTGCCTTTGCGTCTGGCTGAGTTTGGCTCTTGCCACCGTAATGAAGCCTCTGGTGCCCTGCATGGTATTATGCGTGTACGTGGTTTTGTTCAGGATGATGCGCATATCTTCTCAACAGAAGACCAGATCCAATCTGAAGTGTCTGAGTTTATCGATTTTCTCCATGATGTTTACGCGGACTTCGGATTTGAGAAGGACAGCCTGATTTATAAGCTTTCCACACGTCCTGAGCAGCGGGTTGGTTCTGATGAAATCTGGGATAAGGCTGAGAAGGCTCTGGCTGAAGCGCTGGATGCTGCTGGCCTGCCTTGGGAAGAGTTGCCCGGTGAGGGTGCCTTTTATGGCCCAAAAGTTGAATTTTCTCTGAAAGATTGCATTGGTCGTGTATGGCAATGTGGTACTATTCAGGTGGATTTCTCAATGCCTGGTCGTTTGGGTGCAGAGTACGTTGATGAACATGGTGAGCGTAAGACGCCTGTTATGCTGCATCGGGCAATACTGGGTTCTTTTGAGCGTTTTATCGGTATACTGATTGAACACTTCGAAGGTCGCTTCCCAGTATGGCTTGCACCTACACAAGCTGCGGTCCTCAACATCACTGATAATCAGGCCTCCTACGTAGAAAATGTAGAATGCAGACTGAAAAACAGTGGTTTCCGAGTTAAAGCGGACTTGAGAAACGAGAAGATCGGCTTTAAAATCCGCCAGCACACCCTTGAACGGGTACCTTATCTGCTTGTAGTTGGCGATAAGGAAGTAGAATCAGATTCTGTTGCTGTACGCACGCGCTCCGGTGAAGATCTTGGGACTATGACCATAGACGCATTTGAGGAGCTGCTTGCAGCAAATGTTGAACAGCGTAGCCGTTCTTAATACTGTTCTTGATAATTTAGGCGAAACAGGAGAATTACCAATCAAACGTTCGAATCCGCGGGATCGTCGGCAACAGGCACCTCGTGCCCCGATTAATCAGAATATTCGCGCTCAAGAGGTGCGACTGATTGCTGCCGATGGCGAAATGGTCGGTGTCGTTCCGCTGAGACAAGCTCTTGATCTGGCTCTGGAAGCCGAGCTCGACCTGGTAGAGATTAACGCGACAGCTGTACCTCCAGTCTGCAAGATTATGGACTACGGCAAGCACCTCTATGAGGACAAGAAACAGAAGGCGGCTGCGAAGAAGAAGCAGGTTCAGACTCAGGTTAAGGAAGTTAAATTCCGTCCTGGAACTGAAGATGGAGATTATCAGGTAAAACTACGCAACCTGATACGTTTCCTTGAAGAAGGCAATAAAGCCAAGGTATCTCTGCGGTACCGC
>NZ_CAMZOG010000101.1 GCF_947331445.1 Parendozoicomonas sp. Alg238-R29
TAGGTGACACCTGCCATGATGGGAAGGTTCTGAGCCACTTTACAGTCATTTTTCTTGGCGGTGGTTAGTTCGAAAAAAGTGGGCGTATCGGCCTGCGGGTCATACACAGTATGCAGCTTTATGCCGCCTTTGGTTTTTCGGAAATGCGCCCACTTAAACTGGTTTAAATTTAAGTCAATGGTCGTGGAATCAATCAGGCGAACCATATCACTGGCCGCTCCCCGAGGCAGATGGCTTCTGACCTTTTGTAATAGAAAGAAAAAGGTTTCTGCGAAAATGCTGGCCGCCCGAGTGCTGTTGGCATCTGACAATGAAGAGCGCTTTATGCGAGAGACACCCAAATGGTAATGGTGGTTGTGGCAGGTATTAAAATTCTCAACCAGATCCCGAATGGAAACCCGGCTGGCCAGTTGAGCAAACATCATGGCAACGAGCTGAGTCCAGCATGACAGAGTCCTGATGCGATGATCCCCGTTGTGGCGATCAACGACCTTCTGAAACTGGTGACGTGGGATTGTTTTGAGTAACTGTTGGAAAACGCTGTTATGATGCTTCATGTCTGTCTTTTTTGTTTTGTGAAATAGCTGTCTCGACAACCGCTATTTTACCGCAAACCACTAAAGACAGGCATCTCACGCCTTTCTCGATTTTTTTAACCGGACAGCAGTGATTACAACTACAGAAAAAACTTTCTATAGCAAATCATTCTCTGGATAGAGCAGAAACGCTTGCCTCTTCTATGAATGCGCTGCTATCAGCAACATCCAAACTTCACGGTCAGCTACAGGATGAGAGCTCAAAACTTAGAGATTCCCTCATCCACAGGGAGCAGCAACTTACAAATATACTCGAAGCTCTTAACCCGGCAGAGACTCCCGACTCAGGAGGTTTCACCACGGACAAAGAGCATAACTACTCTGAACTTCTGGAGCTGATTCATGAGCGCCCAGAGCTATCCACCCTTGTGCAACAACTATTAATAAACAAGCGGGAAGGTAGAGAAGATAGTTTCAATATCCGATTTGCGTCCGAGGAAGGACAATACATACACGATGAAGAGGAAACCATAAGCGAAGGATCTACTCAGCAAGAAAGTTCATCTGAAGAGTGGGATGTCATTGACGAGGTAGGGCCCACATCATCGTATTCTCTATTATTAGACTCCTACAGCATGCTGCCAGCACAGGATTATCCTGAGGCTGTATATCACTCCTCCCCCGACAATTATGACTATGGATATGATCCTGTATCAGATTATGAGGGCGAGGTAGAGGCAACAACCAACTCTAGCTCTATGGATTTCCCACCAGAAGAGCTCGCTATTTCTCATAGCAGCGCCTCCTCGATGAGATCATCCATTTCCGAGGTGGAACAGCCTTCTCAAGAAGCTGTGCCAGAACCTTTTGAAGCATCCCGTGAAGCGGTGTTTGGCCACCTCAACCAGAGAGAACGAGCGTTAAAACAGAGAATTCAAAGAGGGTTAAATCGTGCAAGCCACAGGGCCCCGGCCCCTCTCCAAAAAATATTTACAGATCTGGCACAGGCATTAAATAACAGCTCATCTGCCATGCCACAATGGCCGGAATTGAAAGAGCAGCCATCATGGAATCACCAATTGGTCGAGTATGCGATCTTTCGCTTGGGCATAAAATCAAGTCATCGCCGCTCCTGCTCATTTCTTGATATTCTGGACGAGAGTTCTCCAGCCTACCTCTTTGCTTTGGTATCCATCGTAAATGGTGACCTGTTAAAACCAAAAGGCGCAGCGGCCCATGCTCTGGATAAGGTCAAGGCCCCAAAACTGGGGATATTCCAACCATCAGGGCTGCAATGCAAAAAAGCTCATGCGAACTTTTGTTTATGGTGTAAAGAACCCTATTCACCAGTTCTTACTCAGGCAAACTTGTCAGGTATCGCCTACATTCTAAAGCCGTCAGCACAGGAGTATTACAAGGTTCTTGCAACATACTTCCTCAAACGAATGGAAGTGGGCAAACCAATTCCGGGAACCGTCTTACGCCTTGAAACAGAAGAGCGTAACAAACTGTCAACAGCAGCCAATTATCTCGGCACCCATAATTTACCCTTACCCACCTGTATGCTGAGTCTTCATCGTCTCTGGGGAATTTATGCTGCGGAGGAAATTCTCAAATTAGCAGGTATAACTTTTGAAACAGTGGACATTCAGGAAGGAGCCCATCAACTCAGCCTCTTACATGCCGTAGTCGGCAGCGATGGGAATGAATACTACAACACCGCACTGGAGAACATTTTACAAAGCGAATCCATCAAGACATTAGGGCAGAATCTGCTCCGCTTTAACAAAAAGAACCCAGAGTGGCATTTGAGGCCAATAGAAGGGACAACTGTTGGGGAATCGCCCGTCACCACTGCAAAATACCTTCTAAGTTGCATTTACCATCTGGGATTTGACAAGATGAGCTCCGCGCTCTTCTTACAGCAAAAGAGCCCCATTTTAAAGCTATTTACCAGAGAGCCCGAGGCTGAACCACTACGAACAATTCTCAAACAAGTTATCGCTTTAAAACTTAGCAGCTGCACTAAAAACTCTGAACGCCAGTTTATAAGCAGGATGCAGGAGTTCAACACTATCTATCCCAGTATTAAACAGCTGAAACAGCCAAGCATGGATGAATTTCGCCAATCTCTGCCTGAGATTGAATGGGCAGACGGCACGACATCAACAGCCCGCATAACGCCCTCCGCTCATCGACCAACTCGCAAGAGAACCAGAGCAGCGCAGCCATCAGCCTCGGCAACAGCTCGCCCCACAAAGAGAGGAAGGGTTCAGCCCCCCAAAAAAAAGCCCAAGGGCAAACAGAGAGCTCCCCGTACAAGAAGTGAAACAGTGAGCAAAACAACTCGCCGAAGGATGCTCTTTGAATTTGTGTAGCTAGACTAAAACAGAAACGGATTTTCAGAGGCAACCATGCCAAAGCCAGTTCCACCAAGGCAAACACCAATAGAACTCACAGAGTTCCGTCGCCAGAACACTCCGGCACTTACTGGAAAAGCTGACTCTTCATTGATTGAAGAAGGCTCCACAGATAAAGGGGTTTCCGTTACCCGCCACGAGCCAAATGTCGCCTCACTCAAACAGGGAGTTCATCTGACTACTCCGATAGCCAAACGAAAGATATCTTTGGCCACATGGGTAACGAGCCAGTGGAACGAAATGATTCAGTGGCTGAAAAAAAAGATAGTCTACGAACCCAGTACGGCTATGAACAAGCTGAAAAGGGCCAGCACATCTTTTCTTCCCCATCATCTTGCCACCAATGGGAACAAGCCATCTGCACGAGTTAATGAATTTCATCATTATAAGCAGTACCCAAAACGCCTGAAAAAATTTCTGGCCGAAGTCCAGAAGCTGGATAAAAAATACGGGCTGCTGACAGATAAGGGAAATAATATTATTGAGAAACTCCTGAAACCAGAATCCACAGCATCAGGGACAAACCTGAACGCGCTGAAAGTAGCAGCAGCTAATCATGGCATTACCCTGAATGCCCTTCGGGTTTCCGACAACTCAGAGACAGGGCTGGTAGAAATGAAACTGATTATGAGCGATGAGCAACTTGAGGCTTTTGAAAGCTCTCAGATCATGAAAGCTTATCAGCTTTTTCTGATTATCGAAGGATTGCACACAGCCGTTAGTTTGCGCAAAGGCGAGCTTATCGAAGATGACAGTCGTCGTGGCAAGGCCGAGAAGAAAGCATTAGACCACCTCACCAGTTCTCTGACTCAAATGAGCGATCTGACAACCGGGCTATGCCATGCAGCGATGAAAGAAGAAATGCCCGAGCTGTTCATGGATGATTTTTATACCGCCCTGAGCGTGCAGGATAAAGATGGTTTTTCCCACTTTCGCTCAGGGACAGTCCAGCCTCGGGGAGGCTGGAAAGATAGGGTGTAAAGCTTATTGAGAACCCCCCTAAGCCACAGCTTCCTGCTGGCTGAGAACCCGATAAAGAATATCCTCAACATCATGCAGGTTATCCGACTTTTTACCCTGCTCTTTCGCCATTTCATCATAACGACGCAAGGCCAGAACCTCTTCAAGGTCACCGCGGCTGCTGAAATCAGAAACTTCGTCCATTGTCATTACACCGCCCTGCCAGCGTAATGTTTCCCGACTGGCCTCAGAGAGCTGGTCTTCATAGCCAGGTTCAATAGCACATAGATACCGTTTGGCCTGTACATGGCTGGCCACCAGGGTTGTCACTCTTTCAGGAAAGCCAGTATTGAGAAGATAGTCAGCCCCCAGCCGGTCATGGGCGACTACACTATAGTTCCCCATTGGCTCAACACCATCTATTTCCAGCAAGTGCCCAATATCGTGAAGAAACGCAGCTGCAATAATTTCTTCATCACGACCATCCACCATAGCTAGATCGGCCGCCTGAAGAGCGTGTTCAAGCTGGGTGATATCCTCACCATACCTTTCGCCGCCATACTGGCGGTACAGGTTCACTATTCTGGCAACCGCTTTCTTTATTCTCATGCCTGTATTCCAGCCAGAAATTCTGGCGGCCTTCCTCTGTGACAAGCGTTATCGGTTTACTGCTGCATATTAAGAGCGTTCCAGCTTTCGAGTCAGCTTTTCTATAATCCTTGAAACTGCTACAAACCCGAACGTCGCCGTAACCATGGTTGCCGCACCAAAACCACTGGCGCAATCCATTTTCATGGATTCCATATCGGCTGTTGCTCCCGGCTTTTTCTCGCATACGGAGCCATCTGGCTGGGGGTAGCGTGCGGCCTCTTCAGAGAACACACACTCAACGGCAAAGCGACGTTTGCTGTTCTTCGAAAAATTATATCGGTAACGGAGGAAATCCTTTACCTTTTTCGCCAGTGGATCCTGAAAAGTTTTTGTCAGATCAGTAACCTTGATCTTAAGAGGGTCCACCAGCCCGCCTGCGGCCCCAACGGTAATCACCGGGATTTTATTGCGCTTGCAGTGGGCAATAATAGCCGCTTTCACCCGAAAACTGTCGATCGCATCCAGAACATAATCAAAGCGCAGATCAAGGTACTCGCCAACATTATCATCGGTGACAAAGTCATCAATTTCGTAGACATTGATGTCCGGATTAATGGCTCGCATACGATCAGCCATAACCGCAATTTTGGATTGCCCAATGGTTTCTTTCAGTGCGTGAATCTGTCGGTTGGTGTTGGTGACACAGATATCATCAAGATCAATAAGAGTGACTGAGCCCACCCCGGTTCTGGCCAGTGCTTCCGCCGCCCAGGAGCCAACACCGCCAATACCGATAACACAGATATGAGCATTGCGCAGCTTGTCGGAAACATCACTGCCATACAGGCGCCGGGCACCGCCAAAACGAGAAGAATAACTGTCTAGGGACATGGGTTTTCAGAACGTACAACTGGAAATTGCCCGATTATATCACCCCTTACATTGCAAAGGCGTGTCTATACTGCTCACCGGACTTCTTTGGAGATATCTCCGTGTTCCCAATTCCCCGAGCAGCTTTTCTGCTGGTTCTGTTTATTTTCACAGCAACAACCGAACTGGCAACAGCAGCACCGCAACCTCTTTCAGAAACCTGGAAGCTCTATAATGATCGTTACCCAGCCATACAGCTGCCAGAACTTAAGAAAGCGATAGATGATAAAACGGTGACTTTGATCGATGCCAACAGTCCGGAAACATACAGCAAGGGCCATATTCCCGGAGCCCTGTCGCTACCAGCACTCATAAAGAAAGAAGAGACTCGAACGCTCCCATCCAACAAGGCTGAACTGATCGTGGTTTATTGTGGAGGGCCGCAGTGTTCCGCCTGGTTTAAAGCTGCAGATTATGCAGTTAAACAAGGGTACAGAACGGTTCGCCATTACAAAGGGGGGCTTAAGGAGTGGAAAGAAAAGGGAGAGTCGCTGGAAACATCTCCCTTATAAGACATTACTGCTGATAAGTATTCTGCACCCGCTGCACATATTCCTGATATTGAGTTCCTGATATTGAGTTCCTGATATTGAGGCACGGTTACTGCAGCAAGAATACCGATAATAGCGATGGCAGGCAGTATCAAACCACCAACCACAGTGAGCGCACTATTGGCTGCTGGTGGTGGATTCTATTTATTATTCCCTTTTGTTCCAGGTGCAAATACCAGCAACAGCAGCAGCAACAGCAACAGCAACAGGGTAATCCGACCCTACAGCTGTCCCTCACACCTTCTGAGAATTCTCTGGTTACTGCTTCCTCGCCAAGGGAGATTCAGGCTTCTTTTTTCTTGTACATAAGGCCCGTCGATCAAAACATCAACGTATTCAACAACGGCTTTTTGCTCTTCATTGAGATCCTGAACCTCATAGCCAGTCCACATCCAAATATCTTTCTCCGGGTACATCTCTTTAGCCCGGCGAACCAGTCGGCCAATATCTTCAAGGTTTCCAGGATAAAGGGGGTCACCACCTGAAAGAGATAAACCGTCACGGTGAATGCGGCTGTCACCCAAGTCTTTCAGAATTTTCTGTTCCAACTCTTCAGTGTAAGGGTATCCAGAATCGGGTTTTATTGTGGATGCATTATGACAACCAACACATTTGTGTTCGCAACCACTGACGAAGAGGACACAACGTGTCCCCTCGCCATTCACAACATCCAGCGGATAGTAATTGTGATAGTTCATGATTACAGATGCTTTACCCGACGGGTGACTTCTTCCTGCTTACCCTTAATAAAAGGGCGACTGTTAGGCTGACCAAGATATCCACAAACACGACGGGTTACAGACATTTTGGTGGAATCCCGGTTTTTGCAGGACGGGCACTCAAAACCGCGGGCGGTTGCTAAAAATTCGCCTTCATAACCACACTTGTAACAATTATCAATGGGCGTATTGGTTCCGTAATAAGGCACCTTGTCGTAGGTGTAATCCCACACATTTTCCAGCGCTTTGGTGTTATTCTGCATATTCGGGAACTCGCCGTAACAGATAAACCCACCAGAGGCATGAGTTGGATAATTCTGTTCGAAATCAACCTTGTCGTAGGGTGACACCTGCATTTCCACATCAAGGTGGAACGAGTTGGTGTAGTACCCCTTCTCTGTGACACCGGCAACAACACCGAACTCTTTCTCATCCAGACGGCAGAAGCGGTCACACAGGCTTTCACTCGGAGTTGAGTACAGACTGAAACCATAACCGGTTTCTTCTTTCCAGCGATCTACAGTTTTACGCAGGTATTCAACAACTTCTACGCCTTTTTGCTGCAGTTCATTACAGTCATAAATATGCTTGTCGCCAAACAGGGCATTGATGGTTTCGTGAATGCCGATGTAACCCAGAGAAATACTGGCCCGGCCATTCTTGAACACTTCGCTGATCATGTCAGTAGGCTTAAGGCGAACACCGCAGGCACCTTCCACATAAAGAATTGGAGCCACGCTCGCTGGAACATTATCTAAACGATGAATACGGCTCATCAGCGCATCTTTAGCGACTGCCAGACGCTGGTCCAGAATTTCATAGAAACGTTTTTCATCGCCCTGACTCTCCAGTGCCACGCGAGGGAGGTTCATGGAGACAACACCAAGGTTGTTGCGGCCATCGTGAACAAGCTGACCATTTTCCTCATACACGCCCAGAAATGAACGGCAACCCATCGGAGTTTTGAAGCTTCCAGTCACTTCTACCAGCTTGTCATAATTAAGAATATCCGGGTACATGCGCTTGCTGGCACATTCCAGAGCCAGTTGCTTGATATCGTAGTTTGGGTCTTCTTTGTCGAAGTTAACCCCTTTACGAATAGCAAATACCAGCTTGGGGAAAATAGGGGTTTTCTTGTTGCGGCCCAAACCACGAATACGGTTCTTGAGAATGGACTGCTGAACCAGTCGCTCTTCCCAGCTGGTGCCCAGACCAAAGCCAAAGGTTACAAAAGGCGTCTGGCCATTGGCGGTGTGCAGAGTGTTGATCTCATATTCCAGCGCCTGATAAGCATCGAAGCAGTCTTTCTCAGTGCGTTCCAACGCATAAGCATTGGCTTTTTCTCCACTATCAATCCAATGCAAGCCCTGCTCAAGATGTTTCTCATAAGTTTTGCGCACAAAAGGAGCATGGATACGGTCAATCTCATTGATGCTGGTACCGCCATAAATGTGGCTGGAAACCTGAGCAATAATCTGGGCAGTAATTGCCGTGGCAGTTAGAATGGAACGAGGTTCTTCAATCTCCGCATTACCCATTTTAAAGCCATTCTTCAGCATGCCTTCTACATCAATCAACATGCAGTTAAACATAGGGAAAAACGGCGAGTAATCCAGGTCGTGGTAATGGATTTCACCGCGATCATGAGCTTCAGACACGTGACGGGGTAAAATATGCTGGCGAGCATAATGACGGGCAACAACCCCTGCCAGAAGATCTCGCTGGGTAGGAATGATTTTACTATCTTTGTTGGCATTCTCATTCAGGATCTGTTCGTTGTCCTGATTGATAATGCCGAGAATTTCCCTGTTCAGGGAATTGCGGGATTCACGCTCAATATCCCGGGTACGACGAAACTCAATGTAACAACGAGCCGCATTTTTGTAGCGGCTGTGCATCATAATATTCTCAACCCTGGCCTGCAGATCATAGATATCTACAGTCTCCTGCTCTTCAAAAGCCTGATGTACCTGTTGAGCCACCGAGCGAGCAAAATCATCATCTTTAAGACCGGCATCATTCATGGCACAGGCCACAGCTTTGACGATTCGGCTTTCGTCGAAACGCTGGCACGAGCCATCGCGCTTGATGATATCAGTCATATGATACAGCTCCGAATATAAGATAAATGAAGAGTCAGGAATGCCATATATTGTGCAAGTGAAATAAAAAAAATACTATATATGGTTTTCGACGACAAATACTCTCTCAAAGACGACAACGGCGCAATATCGGATTTTCGCAGCTTTAAAACATAAAGATTCGGTAAAAATTCGTAGTTAGTGGTTGCAATCGCTCTACCCCTTGGGTGCTTTTCCACGACATAAGATCAAAGTTATAATCTTAGAAATCTGGCACATTTTCTTGCTGTTTTTTCACAATCACTTGCTTTCTAAAAGTCATTTATTAGCACCCTAATACAACACTTTATCCGCACGACTCTGGTCGACCGGAGTGCCACCTATCACTCTATGAGGTTTCAAAATACATGGACGCTGAGAGCCTCTATGGGTTGGTGACTGGCCTTGGCGACTACCTGGTGACCCACAGCCAAAAAGCGGAAACATCACCAGTTTTAATGTTATCTCCATACGCAAAACGCCCCGCAATTTACGGGGCGTTTTACTCTCAGTCAGCAGTCGCTATTACGCGACACACTGAGGTTTGGCGAATACAGCCAGACCACCTTGAGAAGTTTCACGGTATTTGCTCTGTAGATCCAAACCAGTGCGGTACATAGTCTCGATGCAGGAATCCAGAGAGACTTCGTGGTTACCGTCGCCACGCATAGCCATACGGGTAGCGGTGATCGCCTTGATCGCAGCCATGCCGTTCCGCTCAATACAAGGAACCTGTACCAGACCACCGATTGGGTCACAGGTCATACCAAGGTTGTGTTCCATGCCGATTTCCGCAGCATTCTCAACCTGGTGCACGTTACCACCCATAACAGCAGCCAGAGCGCCAGCCGCCATAGAACAGGCAGAACCGACTTCAGCCTGGCAACCCGCTTCTGCACCAGAAATCGTTGCGTTCATCTTGTACAGCATACCGATAGCGGCAGAAGTAGCGATGAAATCACGTACCCCCTTGTGATCAGCACCATCAATAAAGCGCGTGTAATAAGCCAAAACGGCAGGGATGATACCGGCAGCACCGTTAGTAGGTGCAGTGACAACACGACCACCGCAGGCATTCTCTTCATTCACGGCCATGGCGAACAGTGTCACCCAATCCATGATAGAGAAATGATCCTTCAGCATGGCTTCAGGGTTAGCCATCAGCTGCTGGTGCATAGAAGATGCACGACGCTTCATATTGGAAACAGGCAGCTCACCTTCCATACGCAGACCCCGGTCGATGCAATTACGCATCACATCCCAAATAGCGTCGATGTTAGCGCTGACTTGCTCTTCATCACCACCGGCCAGAACTTTTTCATTAGCCATAACCAGTTCAGCAATAGTCAGCTTATGCTGTTCGCACAGTTGCAACAGTTCAGCAGCATTTTTAAACGAGTAAGGAATAGAAGGTACGTCGTCTACAGGGGAATCGGTACCGTTCTGTTTGTCCTTGCTGTTGAACTCATCGGCACACACAACAAAACCGCCACCAACAGACAGATAAGTCTTGTAATAAACGACAATGCCATTTTTATCGGAGGCGTAAATACGCATGCCATTCGGGTGCTCCAGCTCTTCACCGAAATGGAAAACCATCTGATGGTCATAGTTGAACGGAATGTCACGTTCACCAGCCAGCTTCATGACTCCCGTATTTACGATGTCTTCAAATGCCTGATCGGCTATATCTGGATCAACGCCATCAGGACGATAACCAGCCAGGCCGAGAATGGCTGCTTTATCGGTGCTGTGACCTTTACCAGTCAGAGCCAGAGAGCCGTACAGACCTACACGAACAGAAGAGATGCTGTCGAGAATGCCTTTCTCACGCAGATCATTCAGGAAGCGATGGCCAGCCCACATAGGACCAACTGTATGGGAGCTGGAAGGACCGATACCGATCTTGAAAATGTCGAAAATGCTTAGGGCCATGATCGATGCTCTCTATTCTGAATAGGTGACGACTGTCATGAGACCCGGTAGGGACAATGGATCTTTGACAGATCGGGAAGAAGAAGGAGGAACAGGTTCCTGAATTGGCGGCGATTGTGCCGCTTACAACCCTTTGAAACCAGTAGGGGGAAGCGCAAGCTTCCCCCTAAATTCGCTATGCAGTTGCTATTCGTACGGTTTTACAGCAGCTGGGAAGCAATGAAACCAGTGATCGCGATAACACCCATAACCAGAGTAAAGATGTTGATAGCAGAGTCATACTTGCGCATGGCAGGTACGCGTTTCACTGCAAATACAGGCAGGATAAACAAAATCATGGCCAGGATAGGTGCCACCAGAGATTCGATCATACCCATTACAGATACGTTAGCGTAAGCAACAGCCCAAACAGTCAGGGTGATAAAAGCAATGATGCCCTTATCAACCAGCTTCATGTTTACTTCACGACCTTCGCGCTTGGCTTTGTTTACGATCATGCCCTGCAGGCCTTCACGGGTACCCATGTAGTGACCGAAGAAGGAAGAGCAGATAGCCACAACAGCAACCAACTGAGCCATCCAGCCGAAGATTGCATTATCAGTACGCTCAGCAAATACAGACAGGATAGGCAGATTAGAAGCCTTTGCTGCCATCAATTCAGCAGGAGACAGTGTCAGTACACAGGAGTATACGAACAACATGGTGAAACCAACCAGCATCATGGATGTACGCTTCAGGGTACGGCTGGCTTGCGCTTCAGCATCGTTACCCAGATCTTTGCGGTATGCCGTTGCAAAGGAAGAAACAGCTGGAGAGTGGTTGAATGCAAATACCAGAACCGGAATGGTCAGGAATACAGTTTTAAAGAAGCCAGCCATAGTGATAGGCGCATCAAACTGTGCAGTGGTCCACTGAGGAATCAGGTACAGGGAAGTACCAAACAAGATAGCGATCAGCGGATATACCAGAGTGTTGGTTACTTTCAAAACCAGCTTCTGACCACCAACCATGATAGCAACCAAGCCTGCAACCAAAACAAAGCTCAAGATGGCACGGTTAGGTGTTTCCATGCCCATCTGGTTAACCATCAGGGAAGAAATAGTGTTGGTGATACCAATGCCGTAAATCAGCAGGATTGGGTAAATAGAAGCAAAGTAGCCCAGAGTAATCAGAGCGCCAGCTTTAGGGCCAAAGTGTTCGGTTACGGTCTGGGTAATGTCAGCATCAGGGTTTTTAGAAGACAGGCAAAGGCGAGTCAAACCACGGTGCGCAAGAAAAGTCATAGGACCGATCAGTACGGTCATCAGAATCAGAGGCCAGATACCACCCAGACCAGCGTTAATGGGCAGGAACAATACACCAGCACCAATCGCGGTGCCGAACAAAGCCAGCATCCACTCAGTATCACGCTTGCTCCAGCTTTTTGCTTTCGCATCTACAGTGCTAGCTGCACCCTGCATAACGCCTTGGGTCATACATATCTCCAATGAGTGTCGGAATAGGCTTGAAAAATAGAAAGGAGTAAAAAGGGGGGGCTTCCTTTCGAGGGCGCAAACTTTAAGGGATCAGACAGACGTAAAACATTGATCCATGTCGTATTTTTATTGTGTAAAATTTGCGTCTTTTGCGTAATTTATTTGTCAACAATTTGAAAAGAGGAGGTGAACACTATAAGGAATACGAACAACTATCAGGCATAAAAATGAAAAACCGATACAACGAAAGGAGATAGCCGCAGTTTTTTTCTATCTGAAGATAAAGAGGTTAAGCAGATACAGTGGTACGCCCCCGCACCACCGATCACACACTGGAATCAGCGTATGTGATTCTATACAGAGCGCTGACAAAGTCAACAATATTTGAATTATGTAACCACTAGTTGAATAAAAGGTCTATTTTCAGCTACTTTTTCAACAATCATTGAGTTTTTACTCGCCAATAGAATTGAAAATATAAACAAGTCACCATCATCTTCACTTCCCAACACCGTATACGCTCCCTACAATCAGCACACTTAACAGTGGAAACCCTTATGCAGATCACGGTTAACAACCAGCCCCGTGAGCTGGGCGATATAGCCATTACCCTGACTCAACTTCTGGCTCAGATGAATGTGCCAGAAGCGGGAACTGCAATCGCCCTCAATCAGAATGTTGTCTCCCGCTCAAGCTGGAATGATCAGACACTGGAGCATGGCGATCAGGTGATGATTATCCGCGCCACAGCTGGCGGTTAAATCTCAGTTTACATAACAGACTCTTCAGGACTTTCGCCTTCGATGCTCACCCTCGCAAATCAAACATTTACTTCCCGTCTTCTTCTCGGTACAGGTAAGTTCAGCAGTAGCCAGGCTTTAACCGATGCTGTTAACAATTCCAAAACAGAAATGGTGACTATGGCTCTGAAAAGAGTCGACCCCAGCAGTCAGGATGACGATATTCTTGCTCCGCTTCATGAGTGTGGCGTTAATCTTCTGCCTAACACGTCCGGCGCCCGCACAGCCGAAGAAGCCGTTTTTGCTGCGCAACTGGCTCGTGAAGCTCTTGGAACCTCTTTCCTCAAACTGGAAATTCACCCAGACCCCCGTTATTTGATGCCCGACCCGGTTGAAACCCTGAAAGCTGCAGAAATACTTGCTAAACAAGGCTTTCATGTTCTTCCCTATATTCACGCTGATCCGGTTATCTGCCGTCGTCTGGAAGATGCAGGATGTGCCGCAGTAATGCCTCTGGCTGCACCGATTGGCAGCAATCTTGGCCTTCGCACTAAAGACTTTATCCAGATTATTATTGAAAGCAGTCAGGTTCCGGTTATTGTTGATGCTGGAATTGGCAGCCCGTCAGATGCGGCAGAAGCGATGGAAATGGGCGCCGACGCGGTTCTGGTGAATACAGCTATTGCAGTTGCTGGTGATCCAGCGGCTATGGCAGATGCTTTCCGCATGGCCGTTATCGCTGGTCGGCAAGCATATAAAGCTGGGCTTGGTGGTCGGCAGCTTGTTGCTGAACCCAGTAGTCCATTAACTGCTTTTCTGGACTAGTTATGACAGGGATACAGAAGAATTTCACCGATACATTCCAGTCTTTAAGCTGGGATGACGCGCGCATGTCCACGCACAGTTACACGGCGGCAGATGTACAGAGAGTTCTCTCCCGCCCCCATAAAACTGTTGCTGACTTTCAGGTTCTGATCTCCCCTGCGGCTGAACCTTTTCTTGAGAAGATGGCTTCTATTAGTTTACAGATGACTCGTAAGCGATTTGGCAATACTGTCCAGCTTTACATACCTCTGTACCTTTCCAACAAATGTCACAATATCTGTACTTACTGCGGTTTCAGCCTTGATAACTCCATCCGCCGGGAAACCCTGACAACAGAGCAGCTGGACAAAGAGATCGCAGCGATCAAACGTATGGGGTTTGAGCATCTTCTCCTTGTGACCGGTGAAGCTCCTGGCACTGTTGGCATGAAGTACTTTAAGGAAGTCATACCTTATATAAAGGAGCACTTTTCTCATCTGAGCATAGAAGTACAGCCGTTGGATCAGGATGAGTATGTTGAACTGATAGATCTCGGCCTGGATGCTGTCATGATTTATCAGGAAACCTACAATCGCCCAGCTTACGCAAAATACCATAAGCGCGGCAACAAACAGGATTTCGACTATCGCCTTGAAACTGCAGACAGGCTGGGTCGAGCAGGTGTGCGTAAAATCGGACTGGGGGCGCTATTAGGATTGGAAGACTGGCGAGCCGATAGTTTCTTTGTTGCCAGTCACCTGGAT
>NZ_CAMZOG010000102.1 GCF_947331445.1 Parendozoicomonas sp. Alg238-R29
ATTATCAGGTAAAACTACGCAACCTGATACGTTTCCTTGAAGAAGGCAATAAAGCCAAGGTATCTCTGCGGTACCGCGGTCGTGAGATGGCTCACCAGGAACTGGGAATGCAGTTGCTCAACCGGGTTGAGAAAGATCTGGAGGAGCTGGGTACTGTTGAGCAGCGTCCAAAGATGGAAGGCCGTCAATTGATTATGGTTATTGCCCCCAAGAAGCGGAAGTGACATCTGTTTTGCGAAAGTCCGACTTGCCGGATTTTCGTCTACATTTGGAGTTTTCATTATTTATGCTGCCTAACCTGAGTCGGTCATGAACTCAGGCCGGGCCTTTGAATGCGGAGTCAATCATGCCAAAGATGAAGACCAACTCTGGTGCTGCTAAGCGTTTCAAGAAAACTGCTAGCGGCTTCAAGCGTAAAAACGCTTTTAAGAGCCACATCCTAACCAAGATGACTACCAAGCGTAAGCGTCAGCTGCGTGGCACTCAGCAGGTCAGTGCTGCTGATAAGCCATTGGTAGAACGCATGCTGCGCGTACGTTAATTCAGACTGGTTATTGGAGGAAATAGAGAATGGCTCGAGTAAAGCGTGGTGTTGTAGCCCGTCGTCGTCACAAGAAAATTCTGAAGCAGGCTAAAGGTTACTACGGTGCGCGTTCCCGCGTATTCCGCGTAGCCAAGCAGGCGGTTACTAAAGCGGGTCAGTACGCTTACCGTGACCGTCGTCAGCGCAAGCGTCAGTTCCGTGCTTTGTGGATTGCCCGTATTAATGCTGGTGCCCGTATGAACGGTATGTCTTACAGTCGTCTGATTGCTGGCCTGAAGAAGGCCAACATCGAGATTGACCGTAAGGTTATGGCTGACCTGGCTGTTCACGAGAAGTCTGCTTTTGCTGCTATCGTTGATCAGGCTAAAGCTGCCCTGGCTTAAACAGTCTTTTTGCCTTCTTAGGTAATTAGTCTGAAAAAGAGGATCCTTTTGGGGTCCTTTTTTTGTGCCTGAAATTTGAATTGTAAAGTTAGCAGGTGACAATCTACGTCACATACTTACAAAATATGGGGAGATTTTTGATTGTTGTGTTGATATTCTCGAGTTAATAAATTACAAAGTCGCTCCCGTTCCGTTTGGTTGATCATCAGGAGCGAACATGAGAAGCAAGAGATAATAAGTCATGGCGCAAGATGCAGAGTTGGAATGGGAGCTTAATAATTTCGCTCACCGTCGCAAAGCCTACGAATATCTTCGTTCTATGAAGAATATTTTTTGTGTGTATTCTTCCAGTGTTTGCAAACTGTACAGTAATTATCAGTTGGAATTTCATGGCGAAGATAGTGAGGCTTCTATCGAGGTGATGCCGGACCAGAATGCCTGGCACGACACGTTCAGCTTTGTTTCTGCCAAGGCTGTACGCCCCAGTGGAATATTTATGTTTCCTGGCGAGATGTTTGGTAAGAGCGGTTTTTATGTCCGTCTTCCGCTTAAAGGTGGAAAGGGGAAAACGCTACCGCTTAATGAGGCGTTTGATCAGGTATTATCAAAACAAGATAATTTTCTTCCTTTGATCAAGAAAGGGGATCTTCGGGAGTTTCAGTCCAAGTCGCCTTATATTCATCTTCACTGGTTGGATCTGGATAAGCTTGATGAGCTCTCTACATTTCAGCGGCTTGATATTGTAAATACTATTGCTACTCGCTTTCACGATATGGTGAAAACGGAAGTCTCTTAAGAAACTTCCGTTTCGCCCCGCTTATTGCAGGGCGGAGGTTACCTGGAACCTTTAAACCAGTTGACTATATCGCTCAAAGACTTTCTCAAGTCCGTTATTGCGCTGGTGCTGAGGGTCTTGAGATCTTTGATGTGGACATCGCTCTTGTTCATATATTCCTCAAGGTGATCCACTTCTTCGTGTTGCATCTCATTGCGCTCGTCCTCAAGCTCTTTTTCCAGCTGGTGAAGTAGGGCCTTGGTCTCTTTTATCTGAGCCTTGAGAGCTTTGCGGTGAGCTTTATATTCCTGCATTGTCATGGAAGAGACTCCTTTCAGGCGGTCAGGGCAATCAGTAAACCTGGTAAAACAAAGAATAGTCCGATTACATAAGCAAAAACTATCCATTTGCGTCGACTGGCTATTTGAGCGAAGCGTCTGGCTGTAATGAGTGGGATGCGACGCAGGAATGGGATGCCGTAAATCAGAATAACTGCTGACAGGTTGAACGTTAGATGAACCAGTGCAATCTGAAGGGCGAATTGCGCCATTTCTCCTTCAACAGCCGTTGCTGCCAGCAAGGCGGTTATACAGGTGCCAATGTTTGCGCCCAAAGTGAATGGGTAGATTTCCTTGAGCTTGAACAGGCCGTTACCGGCCAAGGGTACTATAAGACTGGTGCTGGTTGATGAAGATTGGACGGCGATGGTCATCAGTGTGCCAGAGGTGATGCCGGTAACAGGGCCGTGACCAATGGCGCGGTGGAGGATAGCTTTGGCGCGGCCAACCATTAGAACCTTCAGCAGTTTTCCCAGAATAACAATAGACAGGAAAATCAGGGCCAAGCCTGTAAGAGCCAGGGCGACACCGCCCCAAGGTTCTGGCAAAGAGCCATACATGTCTTTGAATATGCCAATAACAGGCTTTGTTAAAGGCTTAATGAAATTAAAGCCCTTGATACTCAGGGACTCTCCACCAACCACAAAGGTGGTGAGGTATTCAGACACCTTGCTCAGGTAGCCGGTAAATATTTCCAGTGGCAGGAAAATAGCAATGGCTAACAGGTTGAAGAAGTCGTGTACCGTTGCGGCAGAAAAAGCGCGACGAAACTCTTTTTTCTTGCCAATGTGGCCCATGCTCACCAAGGTGTTGGTCACGGTGGTGCCCATGTTGGCACCCATGATCATGGGAATGGCGGTGTGAACTGGCAGGCCACCGGCAACAAGGCCGACGATAACCGAGGTGACTGTACTTGAAGACTGTACCAGAGCCGTGGCAAAGGCGCCGATAACAAGTCCCATAATTGGGTTGCTGGCAAAAGCGAAAAGTTCTCTGGCGCCATCGGCGCCACCTGATGCCCATTTAAAGCCGCTGCCTATCATTCCGACAGCGACAAGTAACAGGTAGACCATCAGAACGACAGTTAACCAGCGCAGCATACTGCCGGCAGAATTCCGTTGCGGGCCCGAGTGTGTCATAGCATTTTATTCAACTGTTGTGAGAAACTGCGCGCTATATCCCATGAATTAGAAGAAGATGCAAGAAATATCCAGCGGTTTGTACATAAGTACTACAAAAAAACGAGGCCTGTTGAGTGCTTTCGTTGGCTTTTGTACGTACCCGTGCTGTTGATAAATTCAACAGGTTTGACTGTTTCTTTTGGCGTACTGTTCGCGATTTTCGATGCGCTTTTCTTCACTTTTCCGAATCATGGTGTAAACGGCATTGGTTCCGCCGTGGTGACGTTGTGCAGTATGAAATGCTAAAACGGTGTCGTGTTCCTCCAGCCATTGGCGACTGTAGCTTTTCATGGTCGCCTTTTGATCACCCTGTTCGCCCCTGCCGTGGCAGATGAGTGCAGTTCGGATGTCATTGTCTTTGCAATCTTGCAGAAAACGATGAAGCTCTTTGCGAGCCTCTTTCACGGTCATAAGGTGAAGGTCTAGTCGGGCATCCATCTTGTATTTGCCCAGGCGTAGCTTTTTCCAAACCCCTTCTTGAATCCCAGCCTCTTTCCAGAACAGGAAGTCATGGGGTTGAACCCGTTTACGCAGCTCCATGGAGAGAGGGTTAGGGTCTACAAGGTATTCTGCTGCTGCGCGGCGGCGTTCTTCTTGTCCGGGGGTGCTTTTTCTATGTGTGCTGATGTTGGCGTGAACGTTTCCTCTGGCGAGTGGTTGTACGTCAGACATCTCTTCAAAGAAAAGATCATTGTCACCCTGTTGCATGGTCTTGATCTATCGGAATTCTAAAAGGAGGGGACAGAATATCATACTCAGTGAAAGAGTCAGTTGTGCTGACTGTCTGGTTATAGGTAAAACGCCCCGTGACTGTTGGAATCGTTCGAACGGTTATGGGCGCTATGCAGCTATTGCTGTCTGTACTATTGCTGCCTGCGTTCGGGTTATATGCCAAAGCAGGCGGTTGAAGTGTTAACAAAGGCTCGAAATGATGGAGCTTGCCCAAAGATGGGTAGGCATAGGGGATTTGTTTCTGAATTCGCTGTGTACCATAAATCCCGGTTGGGTGGCCGTTTATCTCTGGAAAGAGCGCTGGATTCGTAGTCTTAATCCCGGCTCTCATGTAAACTTGGTCGCTTTGACATTTTCGTGGTGAGTGCGATAACCCAAGGCTGGTAGCCTTGGCTCCGTAGGCACCTTCCGTTTTGGTAACAAGGCGGGTAAATGAATTATTGCGTTGTTAACTGGTTTATACAGAGTCCATGGAAAACCTCCAAGCATTAACCGACGCAGCACTGGCTGCTGTCGCGGCTGCCGGTGATGCGGCCAGCCTGGATCAGGTACGTGTGCAGTATCTGGGAAAAAAAGGTGAGATCAGCCTGCTGATGCAGGGATTACGTCACCTGTCTAAAGAGGAAAAGCCCAAGGCGGGCGCCAAAATCAACGAAGCCAAGCAGGTAGTGCAGAAGGCTATGAACGAGCGCCGCTCGTTTATGGAGCAGGCTGCGCTGGATGCCCAGCTGGCTGCTGAATCCATTGATGTGACCTTGCCAGGTCGTGGTGAGGGTGTGGGTAGTATCCACCCTGTAACCCGTACCATGGAGCGGATCAGCGAATACTTTCAGACTATCGGCTTTACCGAAGAAGCTGGCCCGGAAATCGAAGATGATTTCCACAACTTTGAAGCGCTGAATATTCCTGATCACCACCCGGCTCGTGCCATGCACGATACCTTCTACATGAAGGACGGTTCCGTGCTGCGTACTCACACCTCTCCGGTTCAGGTGCGCACTATGAAGCGTTTTGTGGCTGAGAACCGCAAGCCGCCAATCGCTATTGTTTGCCCTGGTAAGGTGTACCGCTGCGATTCCGACCAGACCCACAGCCCGATGTTCCATCAGGTGGAAGGTCTGTATGTTGCTGAGAAAACCAGTTTTGCTGATTTGAAGAGCCTGTTGTCTGATTTCCTGCGGGTGTTCTTCGAGCGTGACGATCTGGAAGTCCGCTTCCGTCCTTCTTACTTCCCATTCACTGAACCTTCTGCAGAAGTGGATATTGAGTGGGGCCGTAATGCGGATGACTCCATTAAGTGGTTGGAAGTGCTGGGCTGCGGCATGGTGCACCCTGACGTATTTCGTCACGCTGGGCTGGACCCAGAGAAGTACTGTGGTTTTGCCTTTGGCATGGGTGTTGAACGTTTTGCCATGTTGCGTTATGGCGTTAAGGATCTGCGACAGTTCTTCGAGAATGACCTGCGTTTCCTTGAGCAGTTCAAATAATTAATGAATTTTGATCGGTGTTCCGGCCGGAATCATGGAATTGTTTTCCGCGCCGCTGGGCTTCCTGCCCAGAGGCGGCTCACAGGCCATTCATGGCCTTTGAAAACAACCCCATCATTCCCGTCTCGATAGCATCGGAGTCATATCGGTTTATTTGATCCTTCTTTATGTGGAGGGGTTAAGGATGAGAACAGAATGAAATTCAGCGAACAGTGGCTGCGCAGCTGGGTTAACCCGGACGCAAGCACCGAAGAGCTAGTCAGCAAAATCACCATGGCTGGCCTGGAAGTGGATGAGTATGAAGCCGTTGCGCCAGAGTTTTCTGGTGTAGTGGTGGGTGAGATTGTTGCCTGTGAGCAGCACCCTGATGCGGACAAGCTGCGTGTGACCAAAGTCACCAACGGCACTGAAGAGTTTCAGGTGGTTTGTGGTGCCCCTAATGCTCGCGTAGGTATCAAGATTCCTTTTGCCATGGTAGGCGCGGTTCTGCCTGGCAACTTCAAGATCAAGAAAGCCAGGCTTCGTGGTGTTGAGTCCTTCGGTATGCTGTGTGGTGACGATGAGATTGGTCTCGCTTCCGAGCGTGCTGATGGCATTATGGAGCTGCCGCTGGATGCGCCAGTTGGCGCGGATATCCGTGAATACCTGCAGCTGGACGACACCATTATTGATGTTGATCTGACCCCCAACCGTGGTGACTGCCTGAGTATTGCCGGTCTGGCTCGTGAGGTTTCCGCTAACTTCCTGGCTGATGTGACCGTTGCTGAGATTGAAGATGTTGTCGCTGATATTGATGACACCTTCGAAGTGAATCTGGAAGCCACTGAGGCCTGCCCACGTTTTGTTGGGCGTGTGCTGCGTAATGTAAATATCAAGGCTGCCACCCCTATCTGGATGGTTGAGCGCCTGCGTCGTTCTGGTGTGCGTTCCATTGATCCCGTTGTTGATGTAACCAACTACGTGATGCTGGAACTGGGTCAGCCAATGCACGGCTATGACCTGGATCGCCTGAGTGGTTCTATCCGTGTTCGTATGGCGGAAGCTGGCGAAAAACTGTTGATGCTGGATGGCACCGAGCAGGAGCTGAACGCCAATACTCTGGTTATTGCTGATGAAGAGAAAGCGCTGGGTATTGCCGGTGTTATGGGTGGTGAGTACTCTGGTGTGAACGAAGATGCGACCAGTATTTTCCTGGAGTCAGCATTCTTCGACAAGATTGGTATTGCCGGTAAGGCTCGCCAGTACGGTTTGCATACTGATGCTTCCCACCGTTTTGAGCGTGGTGTGGATTACCAGTTGCAGAGTAAGGCGATTGAGCGTGCAACCCGCCTGATTCTGGATATCTGTGGTGGTCAGGCTGGTCCTGTTGTAGAAGTGGCTTGCGAAGAGGCATTGCCTAAAGCGCGCACAGTCATCCTGCACCGCCAAAAGGTAACTGACCTGTTGGGTGTAGAACTGCCTGCCGATCATATTGCCCCTCTGCTGACCTGTCTTGGTCTGGAACTTACTGAAACGGTTGAAGATCAGTGGTCTGTAGCTGTGCCCAGCTGGCGTTTTGATATCAGCATTGAAGAGGATCTGGTGGAGGAAGTTGGCCGCATATACGGTTACAACAATCTGCCCGACACCATTCCTCTGGCCGAGCTGCGTTTGAAGACTATTGATGAGTCGACTGTGCGTATGAGCGAACTGCGTCGTGTGCTGGTGGCTCGCGGTTATCGTGAAGCGATTAACTACAGTTTCATTGATCCATCTCTGCATCAGGCATTTGACCCTGAACGTGTGGCTGAGCCTCTGGCAAATCCGATTTCCAGTGAAATGTCTGTTATGCGTACCAGCCTGTTGCCAGGTTTGGTAACTGCTATGCGTTATAATTTGAACCGCCAGCAGAATCGTGTGCGTCTGTTTGAAACGGGCCAGATCTTTATCCGTGAAGGCGACCAGTTAACTCAGGATTTGTGGTTGGGCGGTGCTGTCTGTGGTAGTCGTAATCCTGAGAGCTGGCATGGTAGCGATGAACCTGTCGACTTTTTTGATCTGAAAGGCGATCTGATTGCTTTGTTCAAACGTGTTGGTAACGAAGCCGAATACAGCTTCCGCGCGGCTGATAAGTGTTCTGCACTTCACCCCGGTCAGTGCGCTGAAATTTTGCGTGACGGAAAGGTTGTTGGTGTGATTGGTCGCCTGCATCCAAGTGTTGCTAAAACCGTAAGTGTTGATACACCGGTTTACCTGTTTGAAATCTCCGCTGATGTTCTGATGGCTGGTGATGTGACTGCGTTCCGTGAACTGTCCAGGTTCCCGGAGGTTCGTCGCGATATGGCTCTGGTTCTTGATGAGACCACAGCAGCGGCTGATGTTGAAGCGGTTATTCGTTCCAAGGCTGGTGAGTGGCTGCGTGATATTCGCTTGTTCGACGTATATAGCGGTAAGGGCGTTGAGAAAGGCAAGAAGAGTTTGGCTCTGGGTGTTACCTGGCGTCATGCAGAGCGTACCCTGAACGATGAAGAGATTAATGACCTGTTTGCCTGTATTGCTGCGGCTCTGGAAGCAGAGTTGGGTGGTACCTTGCGTCAGTAAAAACGGACGCTGAGCTGTCGTTTTTTCTTATAAGCCCCTGAGGTGAAAGCTTTAGGGGTTTTTTGTATCTGTTGCGCAGATAGTGGTCAGTATCGGTCATATAGGTATCTAACTGACTGAAAGGGTTGATATTTCCTTTTTATCACAGCATTCTAAGGTGTGACAGCATCTTGCCGAATTGTCATAAGGGTCATGCTGTTATAGATAGATGTTAAAATATTACATCGAGGATGTATGGCCATGGGGGCACTGACCAAGGCAGAAATTGCTGATAGGTTGCATGAGGATCTGGGATTTAATAAAAGAGAAGCCCGGGAAATTGTTGATCTTTTCTTTGAAGAGATTCGTTCCTCACTTGAAAATAATGAACAGGTAAAGCTGTCAGGTTTTGGGAATTTTGATCTGCGGGACAAAGGAGAGCGTCCTGGCCGGAACCCTAAAACCGGTGAAGAAATTCCCGTTTCACCAAGGCGTGTAGTGACGTTTAAACCAGGCCAGAAACTCAGGGCGAGAGTTGAGGACTATGCAGGAAACCTTGTCGACGACTGACGGATGCGAAGGGCAAGCAGGTATTCAGGCTGAGCTCCCGGCAATTCCCGGAAAAAGGTACTTCACCATTGGTGAGGTTGCTGATCTTTGTCAGGTGAAGCCTCATGTGCTCAGGTACTGGGAGCAGGAGTTTGCTCACCTGAAACCGGTTAAACGCCGAGGGAATCGCCGTTATTATATGCGGCAGGATGTTCTCACTATTCGCCAGATTCGCAGTCTTCTCTATGAGCAGGGTTATACCATTCCCGGTGCCCGGGCTCGCCTTGCCGGTGAAGACGAGCACCACGATAGCAGTCAGTTTCGACAGTTGGTTCGCCAGACCATTCGAGAGCTCGAGGAAGTCCGAGCCCTTTTGAAGCGGAAATAAATAGTTTACACGCTGCTTCTTCTACGCTTTTGAGGAGCAGACTTTGGCTTCGGCCCGTATTTTCTTTTTTCTGCTGCCCTTTTGTCGCGAGATTCCTGTGATCGCACTTTTCTTGGCTGTTTCTTCTCGAGTTGCTCTGTAATGTCTACCGGGCGGGTTTCTCCACCTTCGAAATAAGGTAGAGGCTCTACTTTCAAAGGTTGTTTGACCAGCTTGCGGATGCTTTCCAGTTGTGGCTTTTCTTCAGGGCTGAGCAGTGAGATGGCTTGCCCTGGCATGCCAGCACGACCAGCACGACCTATGCGGTGAACATAGTCTTTGGCAACTTTTGGAAGGTTATAATTAATAACCAGAGGGAGCTGTTCGATATCCAGCCCACGGGCGGCAACATCTGTGGCAACCAGTGCGGTGAACTGATTGCTTTTGAAGCCTTCCAGTGTACGTGTTCGCAGGTGCTGGCTTTTGTCACTGTGGATGGCTTGAGCACTTACGCCGTCTTCTTCAAGTAGTTCAGCAATCTTGTTGGCTGCTTTTTTTGTGCGAACAAAAACAAGTACCTTTTCCCAGTCGCCGCCATTAATAATGTAACTGAGAATTTCGGGTTTACTCTGTTGGTCAACGGGATAAACAACCTGTTTCACTGTTTTGGCGGCAGAGTTGGGGTCTTCAATTTCGACTTTTACCGGGTGACGCTGAAATTCATGAGCCAGCTGTTTGATCTCACGGGAGAAGGTTGCTGAGAACAGCAGGTTCTGACGCTTCTCTGGAGCATTTTTCAAAATACGTTCAATATCATCCTTGAAACCCAGATCGAGCATGCGATCGGCTTCATCCAAAACGAGGATGCGTAGCTTGGACAGGGATACGTGTTCTTTGCTTATAAGGTCAAGCAGGCGGCCCGGGGTAGCGATTAAAATATCTGCACCCGCCTCAATGGCTTCGATTTGTGGGGACATTTCAACGCCGCCGAATACAGTAGCGGCTTTCAAGGGGAGATGTTTTCCATAAGTTGAAAAGCTTTCTCCAACCTGTACAGCCAGCTCCCTGGTGGGTACCAGAACCAATGCGCGAATATCTTTGCTGGCGCGCATTTCAGACAGACGATGCAGCACAGGCAAAGTAAAACCAGCGGTTTTTCCGGTGCCAGTTTGTGCCGATGCCATAATATCCCGTCCGGTTAATACCATGGGAATGGCTTTTGCCTGGATTTCGGTCGGGTTTTGATAGCCTGCTTCTTCCACTGCTGTGAGCAGAGGTGCAGATAGCCCAAGGGCAGAAAAAGTAGACATAATCGAAAGGTAACCTGAATAGCGTTTTGAGGAAGGCGGCGGATTTTACAGTAAGGGGTTCGCAGAGTCAGTGGTTTTTAATGGCATTTCCTGAAATCGGTAGAAGTACGATTGGGAAGCCTCTTGTGGCGCTTCGCTGTTTTGGATAGGATACGCCCGTTCTTGCCGTAGAGCAGTACCTAGTCGGAGCGTAGCGCAGCCTGGTAGCGCACCACAATGGGGTTGTGGGGGTCGGAGGTTCGAATCCTCTCGCTCCGACCAGTTTCAGAAAGCTTATCCCATCTCTGTTTAAAGAGAGGCTTTCGCATTGGCTTGTGTTGTTGATTTTTATAATGAAATCATTAACATAGCTATAGATCGGAGCGTAGCGCAGCCTGGTAGCGCACCACAATGGGGTTGTGGGGGTCGGAGGTTCGAATCCTCTCGCTCCGACCAAATCAAGAAAAAGCGTACATCTTTTGATGTGCGCTTTTTTTCGTTTGGTCGAGATTATTTTGGTAGTCTTGAATCATTCAGGACGGAAGAGCTTATGAGCGCAGAATCCGGAAGACTTCAACGAGAAAACAAAACTGTTGGCAAAATGATTGCCCTCTATTGTCAGCACCATCATAAACCTGAGAATGGATACCTCTGTTCAGATTGCATTGAATTAAAAGCCTTTTGCGAACGTCGGGTCGAGCGTTGTGTTTACGGGGCAAATAAACCTGTTTGTTCCAAGTGTCCTATTCATTGTTATAAACCTGCCAAACGTGAACAGGTTCGCCAGGTGATGCGCTGGGCTGGTCCGCGTATGCTGCTGCATCACCCTATCCTTGCTATTCGCCATCTATGGGAAGAGCGTCGGCCTTTGCCTCCTCGCCCAGGTAAGAAATTCAGAAAGGATTCGGCCTGATAAAAACCGGTCTACACTGCGCACTCTAAGAATAATGGTGACGCGAGAGCATTGCTTATGGCGCGCAGGGCGGATTTACTGATCTCATGTTTGATGAGCTCATTCTTTGTCTCCTTTTGTCTCGCTGCAACTCTGGAGGATACTCCGGAGCAGTGGTTATCTGAGCGAGTTGAGGAATATCAGCAGCAGTCACAGTGGTGGCAATACGGTTGGTCGGGTATTCATGGTGTTTCTGCAATCGCACAGGGATATGAGGCGAACAGAACCCATAGTAAATCCAGCGAACGGGCCAATACTGTTGGTGCTGTTTCAGCGGCTCTTGGTGCAGGGGACGTTCTGTTCAGGTCTCTTTATCCTCTTCCTGAAAAATCTCAGATTCCCGGTTTGTCTGATAATGCTTTCCGTTTAAAAGTTCTGGCTGAACGAATTGAAGCGAGGTCATCTCTGGCCGGTCATCTTGAAGGCTGGCTGACAGGGTTTGTCGGCGGACTGATTATTGCAGCTGGTCATGGCAAAGAGTCCGATGCCTGGGAGTTCTTCGCTGTTACGGGGTTGGTGGTTGAAGCTCAAATATGGAGCCTTCCAAGAGGCGCGGTGAAAGACTGGAAGTCTTATCAACGTTCAGGGCAGCTTCCAAGAGGCCATGTAAAGGATGAAAGGATTGCTTCTGTTAAACTTGCTGGTGCTCGCGCCATACGCCATGGTGTTGAATTTTTATGGTGGTTTTAAAGGAATAAAATACCGTGCGGCTGATCTTGAAATCTGGTACTAGAGTTGAAATAGGATCAACTATAAATAATGAAAAGCTATGAGCGTTCGTCCGTCAGATCAAAATCCTCCGCAATCACCTCCCCCGGTTACAGATAAGGATCTTCCTGTTAGCAGTACTGCTGGGGCGGGCTTTGCCGGGCATGCTAGTGTCGCGGAAAAGCCGGATGTTAATCCTTTGGTGGGAACTGATCAGCTGGAGCCCTCCCAGGCACCTGATACCAGAGTGAGTGAAAGAGAAATAGTAGAAACCTCCAGTGAAGGTTTGCCAAGTCTGAGGGGGGAGTCCCCTGAAGCATTACGAGCCAAGAAAGAAGCCGCTTTGAAAAAAGCTGATGTGGCTTTGGAGAAGTTGGGGCAGCTAGAACTTATGGAGCGTGCCCTCGGCGTTCTTAAACATGATGAGGGAGCTGAGGCCAGAGAGGCGGGGCAAATTATCATTTCTGTGACAGTCCCCCCCAGTACTGAACCCGTGAATGTTTTTCCTCCGGATAAATCAGTCGATCCGGAAAAGATGAAAGAGCTACAGGCGAAAGCTTTAAAAGCCTTGAGTGACTTTAAGGCGAATCCAAACAATGCAGAATATAACCGGGAAAAGCTTAAGGCTGAGGTCGATGGCGTAAAAGTTGAACTCGCCCAGATCAAGGACGCTTTGACTGAGCAAGGGCAGGACAGTGATGCTGATTGGGAAAAGCAATTCAATGCTTTGGAGAACAGGGATTTTTCATTCAATGTGGTTGATGGCGATGGAAAGCAAGAGATAACATCTATCTCCAAAGCCAAGCCTAAACCCGAAGAGCACCCTGTTGCTGATGATGGAAAAAGTGTCACACCTTCATCCGCTCCCTCTCCGTGGGTTCCAGGGCAACCTGTACCGCCTCCGCCCCCATTACCAGGAGCAACTGCACCTGCGGCACCTGCCAAAGCTACTGCAGTAACCGCTCATCCACAAGGTGGGGTGAAAGTTCCGCAATTTCAGTTACTAAGGGAAGCGGGTACATTGAAATTTACACCGCCTTACGATGAAGCGCCGTCGGGTCAGGGGAATATTGTTTCAGTCAATGCCGGGGATAAGGGGTTATATCTTGGAGGGGGGACGATTAATGCTCTCTTTGGTCAGATTTTAGAAAAATCTAGTGATCCCCAAAAAAATGGCTATGCCGATTACCACCGTGACATTCTTGATCTTGATGGTGATGGGCAAGGGTTTTGTGTTCCCGATTTGTCCAGCAAACAGGTCATTCCAGGAGTGAATTATTCTATAGGCCTTCCTGGGGAGGGGGGTGGCGTTGAAGGTAGTGCTTTCGTCCATGTGTTTGATGATTCTTATTGCCCTTATGGAAATCCGGAAAATCGGGCCATGGCTTACATTGTTCCTCCGTTGGGTAATGACCCAAAATTCGGGTCCGATGCAGACTTCCTCCTCGCTGTCAGAAATACTGCAAAAAGAACAATGCTTCTGGTTCAGGAGTATAACCTCAGAGCGAAGGCTGCGGGTAATATGCCGCCACTGGATGTTCTGAGAATGTGCCGGTTCAGTAGTGGTGCGTATGCAAGACTCGGTGATGATGGCAAGACGCTTGATGGGAAAATCGTCGCTGCTGCTATTCATGGTGGATTGGAGGAGGCCTGTAAAGAAATTGAGCAAAAAGGCCAGGCCGTTTTTGTTAACACTGTACAATATGAAGATGGTAGTCCTGACAAAGCCTTGTTTTCGGAGGCTGGTATTGTGGACCAGTCCGCTGTTCCGTTGCAGGTTTAGGAGCCGTTCCTTTTACAGCTCCCTGCATTACATTTTAAACATGTAGAAATCTGCACTACCTTTGTTATAAGGCTTTTGATTGCTGCAGTTTGAAGTCTGCAGTTTAAAGTTACTGGAAGTAAGTTAAATATCTGATAATCAGGGAGAGATTATGGACGTTGAACAGTTTGCAAATATTGCGGTGATGCTTTTCTCATCGGTAGCGATGGTGATTTTGCTGAATGTGGCAAGTAAGCTGGGTGGAGCTGTTGGGCAGATGTTGAGAGGAATTACTTTCGGTATTTTTATGTCAGTATTTTGTTATTCCGCGTTCCAGATGGCCGCTTATCTGGGGCTGGTTGATAGTGAAGTTATGTTCCCGATTATGGCTGTTCTGCTGGCCTTTGGTTCTCTGACCTTTGTCCTGAGTGCTTACAACGGGCTCAATGGTATTGAATCGTAAGCAGTATCCAAGGGTAGCCTGAAGCCGGGCTGCCCTTAATTCTCCTTTCCCCCCCCTTAAAGTTTCCTGATTACCACCTAACCTCAGCCACGATTCGTAGACTAAACTGACGACGCTGGTTTTCTTATCGAGCGAGGGCGAC
>NZ_CAMZOG010000103.1 GCF_947331445.1 Parendozoicomonas sp. Alg238-R29
GTAAAATCGGACTGGGGGCGCTATTAGGATTGGAAGACTGGCGAGCCGATAGTTTCTTTGTTGCCAGTCACCTGGATTATTTGCAGAAAACTTACTGGCAAACTCGTTACTCAATATCTTTTCCCCGTATCCGCCCTTGTGAAGGAGACTTCCAGCCCTCCAGCCCGATCAGCGACCGACAACTGGTTCAGCTTATATGCGCCTGGCGTCTGGTATTTCCGGAAGTTGAGCTTTCACTCTCTACAAGGGAGTCTGAGATCTTCCGGAATAACGTCTCACGTTTGGGCATTACCAGCATGAGTGCAGCATCAAGCACACGCCCTGGCGGTTATGCAGAAAGAGAAGATTCTGGAAGTGACCCGGCTCTTGAACAGTTCAGTATTGACGATGACCGGTCACCGCAGAAGATTGCAGAGATGTTGAAGAAGCAAGGATTGGAGGCTGTTTGGCGGGATCGAGAGTTTACTGCAATATAGCGAGAAGAGAAGGCAATACATAAAGCAACCATAAACTTCTACACACAAACGAAAAACATTGCTCCCTTGACCATGAAAAATGAGGAGTATTTTCGAGACAAAAAATAACCATGATCCGGCCTCTCTACAGGGTCTCTCACCTCCTGTACCGGATCATGGTTTAAATTACCCGAGGGGAATGTATCGGGCTTGCCTCTATCTACAAACTACACACAAGTTATAGTTCAATGCGCTCTTCACCACCTTGCCTTTAGAAAGGCTAAAACCCTTTTCAGGGCTGATGTTTCAGTGTTTGCATCAGCTTTGCTATGGCTCTATTAAACATCTAATTTGTCGTGAAAATATCACACCAACCGTTGAGTTTGTCGCAATATGTCACAAGCATTATCGTAAAGTGTCACGCTGTTCTGTGGTCTTGCATAACTTTGCTACAAGCCATGACTACACCTTGCCAGCTACATCTCCATATAATGCAACCAGCAGAACTGGACATGACTTATGGAAAACGCCGAGCACATTTTAGTTGTTGATGACCACGACGAAATCAGAGACCTTCTCGGGCAATATCTCTCCCGCCATGGTTTGAAAGTCACTCTGGCGATGGATGGTGTAACCATGCGCCAGAGACTTGAGAAACATGACGACATTGATCTGATTGTTCTGGATCTGATGATGCCGGGAGAAGACGGCCTGAGCCTGTGTCGTCATGTTCGCAGTATTGATGGCCCGCCAATCATCATGCTCACTGCCATGGGAGAAGAAAGCGACAAAGTTGTTGGCCTGGAAATGGGGGCAGACGACTATGTTTGTAAACCTTTCAGCCCCAGAGAGTTACTGGCCCGCATCAAGGCCGTATTAAGACGCTCCAGCAAACCCACTGGCCATCCGGAAGAGAACGATTCCAGTGACCGCCTGAAATTTGACCGATGGATTCTGGATAACAACCTGCGACAACTGGAAGACGACAAAGATCTTGTGATCCCTCTCAGTACCGCAGAATACCGCTTACTCAGTGCCTTTATCAGTAATCCTCGCCGGGTACTCAGTCGAGACCAACTACTGGATATTACCCAAGGCCGAGAAGCTATGCCTTTTGATCGCAGTATTGATAATCAGGTCAGTCGCCTGCGGCGTAAAGTCGAGACTGATCCAAAGAATCCAACCCTGATCAAAACTGTGTGGGGCGGTGGCTATATGCTGACAGCGGAAGTACTGTCTTCATGAGGCGTTTTTTACCAACCAGCCTGGCAGCCCAGATAGTTCTGGGTGTTTTACTGTCTCTGGTTATCGCTCAGATACTGACAGCAGTAATCCTGTTTGATGCCCACCGTGCCAATATGTATAACAGCGCACAATGGCAGCAGGTAAAACGCACTGTTACCCTGGCAAAAGAACTCGCCATAACGCCCACTTTCTATCACCCTGCCATGGTGCGGGCCGCCAGCATGTCCCGCGCCAAATACACGATAAACCTGCATCCAATACTCACGGATAAGCAAAATACATCGTCCCTCAAAACATTGCTGATCAGGCGTGTTGAAAAAAACATGGGACCTGAGTTTCATGGCCGTGTGCGTGCCCGTATGGGAACAAGCAACTGGCGCACAAGAAACTGGGGAGATTCATGCCCCGAGGATCATTTAAATAATGATGGTGACTGTGAAGTAGACAGAATGATTCGCAAACGTGGTGATACCAAGTTCATCGTCATGTCTGTGCAGCTTCCCAATAGCACCTGGCTGAACCTTACAGCAGAAGCGCCAAACCCCGAACCTCTGGCAGCGCAACAAACAGTTATCTTTCTGCTGATCGCTTCTGCACTGGTTATGCTGGCCATTGTGTTTCTGGTACGAAGAATGACACGCCCCCTGAAACAACTTTCATCAGCATCAAACCGGCTTGGACGCGGTGAAGATGTTGAGCCTCTGCCCGAAACAGGCCCTGATGATATTCGCCGGGCCACTCGAGCCTTTAATCAGATGAATGAGCGCATTAACCGGTTTGTTGCCGACAGAACCAATATGCTGGCAGCACTGACCCATGACCTGCGCACGCCCATAACCACGTTAAGGTTGCGTATAGAACTGCTTCCGGACTCCAGTGAGAAAGAACACCTTTTGGATACACTGGATGAAATGCAGCAAATGGCCGAAGCCACACTCTCTTTCGCTAGAGAAAGCGCTATTAAGGAACCTTCTCGCCGGGTGGACATTAACGCCCTTACCGACAGCATCTGTGAAGACCTGAAAGATATCGGCATGGATGTTAGTTTTACCGAAGGGCCTCCGAATATAAGCAACTGTCGGCCTGTCAGCCTACGCCGCGCTCTGCGTAACTTGATAGAAAATGCAGTGAAATACGGCCATCGCGCCGAAGTTTCCATGAATACATCCAAAACCAGCTCAATCATTGTTATCAACGACAATGGTCCGGGAATGGATGAGAAAGACATGGAAAGGGTTTTTGAGCCCTTTGTCCGTCTTGAACAATCCCGTAACAGAGAAACCGGCGGTATTGGCTTAGGTATGGCGATAGCCCGGAATATTATTCATGCCCACGGTGGCAAAATCAGTTTATCAAACAGGCCTGAAGGAGGCTTGCAGATAAAAGTCACTCTGCCGCTGTAAACAACCGACTGACCGGGATCAACCCGGTCAGTTATTTACCTCTTACTGCTCATTGTTCCCTTTGAAATTGTGCCCTTTGAAATTGTTCCACTCCCTGAAGTTGTTTCTCTACCTGTAGCTGCGTCACTTTGGGAAGCAAACCGATAAGCAAGGAACGATCGTATCAGGTCAGACCAGGATTCTAGCTTACTGCCTTCAACCTTTATAATATTCTTGTAGAACAGATCTCTTGCTGTGAAATGAGGATTTCCCATCATTGAAATATGAAGTTGTGACAGCTGACCGTTGCTGCGCTTCAGGTAAAAATTGCGGGCGTAATTAAACTCGCTGCGCAATGCAATAGCCATATTGTCTTCGTAAAGCCCCGGTATAACAGGCACCAAATTTCCAGCAACTGCCTTCATCTTCGTATTAACCTCCCTCATATTGCCTATAACCTTATCCGCTTTAGTTAGAAGAATGTGCATCGGTTTATTATCTTTATTCAGCGCAATAACCCTTTCAAACAATTTTTCTTCTTCCAGAGTAGTCGCTGTGTTACGACGTGCAGCATAATGATCGTCAAGGCTGCCAACCCATACAATTTTATCCGCCTCGTTTAATCGTTTTTGCAAATGAGGGGCATCAATCGACAGACTTCCTTTGGGTATAACATCACCAGAAGCCAAAGAAATGATCGTGTATCTTACAGTGCTTCCCTGAGAACCAAGATCCACTGGTTTGTACAACCTGACCGAATACGTCTTTCCATCGTTGACTGTTCTTGCCAGAGTTGTTTTATGTACACGCCCCATAGCCGTCAACTTGCCGATACCAGGGCGCCCCAACACCAGTACTTCAGTGTAGCTTTTTGAGTATTGGATAACTGGCGCTTGAAGTTTCTCTGAAGAATCGCCTGTCACAGACTTCACTGCGCCGGCAGCCTCTTTCACTTCGGTTGTGGGAAGGTACGCAGCTGAAAACAATAGTTTTTTGGGTAACTCTAGCTCCCCTGAGGCTTTCCCTTTACTCTTTCCGGAACCCAAATTCTGCGATAGTTTCTCTAGCTCTTTCTGTAGTGTGACGAGTTCGGTTTGATCTTCCCGCTCACTGAACTCTCCCTGCGAAACTATTGTGCTATCAATGTGTGCAATGTCCTTTTGAGCAATGCCACACATTTTTTCCGATACACCTTTTGTGTCTCTCCATTTCATTAAACTTGCCGTATCTTCCCCTACAGAAGGCTCCACCAACCTGTTTGTCAGTAGAGCTATTTGTTTTGCGGTTTCATCCAGTTTATTTATTTGCTTAGATGCTGCCCTAATTCTTAAATCGTCTGCTTCAGATCCCCTATCAAAAGCAGTTAAACGACTCCTGCTCTCTGCGATGCTTTGGTTAATCCGCCTAAGATTATCTTCAACATTCTCTTTATAGTTCTCAATCTTTGACCCTATCTTAGGAGCAAGCTTCTCCTGAATACCCTTCAGGCGATCTAAAACTTTAGGCACAACTTCCATGTTTTTTCTTTCACTAATTATCCCTTTCGAAGAGGAAGCAGCCTCAATACGCTTAACATCCTGACCTGCAATACCATACAGCTGTTTTGTGATCTCCTCTGCATCTCGCCACCCCCTTAAACCGCTCGACATTTCTAACAGTTCAGGTAATTCTTCCAGAGTCTTTTTCAGAGATTGCACGCGTTGTGTCGCTTCAAGCAGCTCCTGAATACCCTGATGCGTCATTTCAATTGTTGAGTAATCCGCCTCAGAATGTTCATTCAATGCTGCTAGCATTCCTAGTGTGGCACCAGTTCTCCTTTCAATACCCTTCAGATTAGTCTCTATTTTTGAATTATATTCTGCAGCACTTGCTGCCACCTGAGAGGTTAGCTTTTGTTCTATCAGCCCCAGGCTCTTTATTGCATTAGACACATCTTCCGGATCTTTTCTTTCCTCGAGCTTGTCCTTGGGAAGGTCTGCAGTCTCAATATGCTTAACGTCCTGATCAGCAATGCTACACAGTTTTTTAGACACTTCTGCGGTTTCCTGCCATTTGAATAAACTGTTTGATGTATGCAGTAATTCCGGAAAATCTTCCAGATTGCGCTTTAGATGTCTGATTTTTTGCACGGCCTGTTCAAGCTCTTCTATTTGCTGACGCTCTACATCAGCCTGAAACTCATCCGTTTCAGGCTGCACATTTAAGGCAGTTAAAGACTCATTCCTTCTTTTGATGCTTGTTTCAAGTTGTTCCAAAGCCCCCTCAATATTTGCTTTATGACTATTAGCCAGTGATGTATTTCTCTTCATCATACTCTGGAAATTACGTTCAGCCTCTTCTCTCTTTACGTCGCTGATCTCTTTCCTTTTGGCTTCAACTTCCGCGGCTTTCTGCCTGGCCTCATTTCCACTTTTCTGGATTTGCTTCTTACACTGCTCTTTATCCAGTTCATATACGTTTTCCACTTCCCACTGTTCCGGTTCCCGTGGCTCTTTTGGTTTTTTGGGCTTTTCCTTCCTACTCTTTTTGTCGGCTTCTGGGTCTTCCTCTGGCATTACCAAAACATCATGATCTTTGTTCTTCGCCGATGCTTTTTCTGAAAGTTTATTGCCATCCTTACCACGTTCGAAGAAACCATCGTCTCTGCTCTCCCCATCTTTTGGCAGAACACTGTGATATTCGTCAGGTCTTGCAGAGATAGTTCTTTTACCGGCCGGGTTCTTTTTATCCACAGGTGGACTTTCAACCTTAATCTTTGACAGAGACCACTCAAAGATTCCTTTGTAAATAACTGAGCGAATAACACCTGTGAGTAACTTATGCACACCACGGCTGGAGCCAGGCTGGCGATAAACATCCATCTGCCTGATGGCTTCGACAGTGACCTTATCCAGTGATCGGGAAGTCTCAAGAAATATCTCTGGTAACTCGTAGCCTTGAGTTTCGTTTCTATCAAACAATAAAAAACCAGAGTTACCCACAGAGACTGCTGAAAGCGTTTGTGTTGTAAGCAGCTCTGGCCCTCGCCCCTCAACAATAACGGGTTTGGCTTTTCCTCCAGAAAGAAACAGTGGCAGGCGGGACAGGATTTTTTCGTGAAGTGGACTAATTTGACGGTGTTTCAACAGGTCAGGGTGACGCTCAGACATAAGCAGGGTCCACCAGGTTGACCGTTCTCCCATACCATAGCGACCAGGAATCTGAATAACCCGCCCAGCCACACCATTTTTTACGACAGCTGCCCACAGCCTCAAGCGAGAGCCACCAACATCCGGATAGAGGTGTATACCCTCCCCTCCTTGCTCAAGAGTCCATTTGCGTAATTCTAAAAGCTGGTTTTCGAATTCATTAAGAGGCTCTATCTCAATTTCGTCATAAATGAAAACCAACTCAAGCCATGGCTGACCGGTATCAGGTGAAAATTCCGCGTCAGGGAGACGATAATAGATACGCACCAAGTGGGACAGTTCGGTGTCGAGAGGCTGGATTTCTCTGCTACCAGTAAACCTTGGCAGAAAAAATCCCTGCCAGATATCAGGTGCCGTTTCACTCACAAGCGCACCATGGGATATACCATAGCGAAGCACTGCAGACAGGTTTGGCCCTAGCCTGTCACCCAGCCACCAGCTGCCACTGCTGATGGCAAAACGATAGGCAAACTCGCTCCAGTTATAGGTTGTGGCAAAATCTACTCCAAAGGTAGCAACCAAAGACGTATAGTTTCCGAGCACTCGCTTCAGTACAGCTTCGGTGCCAGCCTGATAGAAATGCACCAACCCCATAAAGCCCAGAGCGCTGCCAGCCATAAGCCCTTCGTTAACGGCCAGGTCTGCTCCGTAGCTTGTCCATCCGTAGGGAGCTTCCAAAAATGTAGCTCTCTTTTTTTCTGGCAAACGGTAAACCAGCTGATCACGAACCAGTTCAACGGGTTCGACCCTTGAAACAGCTTTTGGTGAAGATCCGGCTTGAAAACCCTGCCTGAACAGAGACCCATACTGCTCCTCATCACCCCATAATGGCGTAATGCTAAGAAGCCCCCCTAAAAACAAAGTCGCCCTTTTCACCTGCACCCGGTGTCATGTCCCCATGGATAACTCTTAATTATTTGCGCTCTATAAAGTAGACAATCCGTTCCATGTTGCCAGAAGCTGTGAGCAATGATGTCCAGTCCGCACATATCACGCTATTTACTCAACCCGCAGCGTTAACCACTACACCTCGTAAATTGGCCGAAATCAGTTTATCCACCACTTCTGTGGATAAACCTGTTGGTTACTCAAAATCATCTGCTCCTTCCCGTGGGGGGGTATGGGAACAAGACAAATTGTTCACTTTTTGAACAGCGGTTACACGACAGTTGTCATTACCTGAACAAACTCCTTTTGGCAATTGGCCGGAACTGACCATAGAAAACGGTCAGAAGGCAAAACAAACCAATGTGGCTGTTATATAATCAAATGAGATAACGCTATACAGCGCTGATCTTTTGATCATTCTGTAACAAGAAGTCAGAAGTGCCATAACAACAGATAAGAATTACAGAGAGTGTTATGCATAAGCAGGATGTTATAAAACCACCGACTAAGCTAGACACAGCTTTTGATGCCCTCAGAGCAGTCAAAGACATAGCCAGCTTTGTCAGTGAGCGCTCCCTGCTGAAACGGGCTCCAAAAGGTGACGGCCATACAGTCATGGTTCTGCCTGGGTTCCTGACCAGCGACCCTGCGACATCCTTTATCCGTAATCGCCTGAGAAAACTGGGTTATAACGCGCAACCCTGGCGTCTTGGCTTGAACCTTGGCCCGACCACCAGTCGGGATATTGAAACCCTTTTACTGGAACGAGTTAAAGAACTTTATGTAACCTCTGGGCACAGAATCAGCCTGCTTGGCTGGAGCCTTGGTGGCGTATTAGCGCGGGAAGCAGCTCGTCGCCACCCAGAAATGATTCGACAAGTTATCACTATGGCCAGCCCTGTTGGCGGGTCCTTGGAACATACCAGCCTTTGGGATTTGTATCTCAATACCTTTGGCCGCGACGTAATCAGAGAAGAACTGGAAGAGAAGGTGAAACAGATACGTCAGCCAGTACACGGCGTGCCTTTCACTTCGATTTACACCAAGGAAGACGGCATTGTTGCCTGGCAGATTGCTCAGGTGGAAGAATCCGATCTATCACAAAACGTGAAAATCAAAGCCAGCCATGTAGGGATTATTTTTAACCCTCGTGTTCTGTATGTGATTGCTGACCGACTGGCACAACCAGATGGTGAGTGGCACAGGCTGGATGAAAGCAGCCAGAGGCTTTTGCTTTCCTAGAGGCTTTTGCTTTCCTAGAGGCTTTTGCTTTCCTAGAGAGTCACTCTCCTGGCTAGCTGCTCTCCCAGGCTTTTCAGGTTGTACGCGTCTCAACCTTTTATGACCGGTTTTTCCGCCCAAATGCTCTGCAGGATCAATGCCTGACTCTATAGAATAAAGCCAAGCAGCTACTGGCTGACCTATGGCAGTAGGATTTATCAATGCATCAGGTTTCACCCCAGGACAACCTCTTTCTCCATATGGAGTCCGGCACAACCCCTATGCATGTGGGGTTGCTTTGTATTTATAAACAATCCACAGCCGATGGCGGTCAGGTTCGCTTTAAAAACATTATCCAGACGTTTGAATCCCGCTTACACAAAGTGCCCACTCTGCGAAAGCGAGTGGTCAAAACCCCAATGAAGCTGGATTATCCTTACTGGATTGATGATCCGGACTTTGATATCGAGTTTCATATCCGCCATATTGCCTTACCGAAACCAGGAGACTGGCGACAGCTCTGTATTCTGATTTCTCGCCTCAATGCCCGCCCTCTTGATCTGAGTCGCCCACTTTGGGAAATGACCGTTATCGAGGGGCTGGACAATATTAAAGGTTTGCCTTCTGGCTGCTTTGCGATTTTAGGAAAACTCCATCGCTCTATTTTCAGTCGCGAAATTGGCGGCCAACTACTTGCCGCGCTGCACGACCTCTCTCCAGAGAGCATAGCCTCAACACCGGACCATCCTTCAACGGTTGATCGTGTTCCCAGTGATCTGGAGTTGCTCAGCCGCGCAGCAATAAACCGGGTAAAGATTGTCAGTTCCTATGCCAACCTGGCAAGGAAGTACACACTTCCTGCAGTAAAGAAACTCTATCAATCTGTCTGCGATACACAGTCCTGTGCGGTTGGCCATGCGCCTCACACGCGCTTTAATACACGATTATCTCCCCATAGAATTTTCGCGGGCACACGCTTCTCATTTGCAGACATCAACCGGGTGCGGGAGAGATTCCCTGACGCCCGTTTTAATGATGTGTTAATCGCCACTGTGGCTGGTGCACTTCACCGCTACCTTTCCGCAAAAGGCGAATTACCACAGAAATCCATGACCGCTATGTTCCCGGTTCCGGAACATCCTCAGGCAGGTTCAGACAAACGTGTTCACCAGTTTTCCTATATATTTCCCAGATTGTTCACGGAAGTGGCTGACGACACGAAAAGAACAGAGCGGCTGATCAGCCACCTGAAACGCTGCCGGGAAGACACTATGTGGCTTGACTGGAAGTTTGCCGATGATGCATCCCGCCTGTTTCCCAACACCCTGGCAGATATGTTCCTCAAAGCTGCTGTAAGCTATCAAAATGCTCGCCATACCGGCCCATTTTTCAACACCTTTATCAGCAGCGTGTCTGGCCCCCACATTCCTCTCTATCATTCCGGAGCTCAGCTTCATGCCTGCTACGGTATTGACTCGATATATGACAATTTGGGCCTGGCGCACAATGCCTTCAGTTATAACGACAGTCTGAACATTACCGTCAACTGTTGCCGTAACATGATGCCAGATCCTGAGTTTTACACTCAGTGCCTGAACAAGTCGTTCCGGGCTCTTCTGCCATCCAGTTCTTCGTCCAGAAAACAAGTTAAAGCAGTACCTCAAGAACCTGAGCCTGCATAAATTGAAAAGAATCTTGATGACCTTGCTCTTGGATATCTATTCAAGAGCATCATTCTCAGGACGGGGTAAAATTCTCTACCGGCAGTATTTTTTGACACTGTCGAACGGATTCAGGAAGAATCCGTGAGCGCTTGTCTGCTCTCTTGAAAACAGACATAAAAAAACAGCCCGCCGAAGTGGGCTGTTTCCTAAATAAGTGGGCTGCTTCCTAAATAAGTGGGCTGCTTCCTAAATAGGGATCAAGAAGCTTTTTTAGCAGCAGGCTTGGCAGCCGCGCGAGTTGCAGGCTTCTTTTCAGCAGCTGTCAATGCTTTAACAGCTTTACTGAGTTCTTCGATCTGCTTGGAGAGCTCCTGAACATCATCAGTACCCTCTTCTTCACTTTCTTTAATCCGAAGAACTTCTTTTAAGCGAGCGATAGTCTCATTGATTTTATCCTGCGCTTTCTGCTTCAGGTCATCAACTTTATCAGTGGCACGATCGCGAACATCTTCACCATCTTCTACCAGCTCATCAAACAGCTTACGTCCTTCAGTACCAAACTTTTCGTACCGGGCATAAGCACCAAGACCAGCCAACCAGATTTTCTCGTACATGAACTTACTCCCTTCCTTACGGTTCACTTTGATTGCAGGATAATTATAAAAACTGACTGCTTGAGTAAACATATTCAAAGTGTCCTAAACACCTGTCATTTAAGCAGAAAGTTTCCATTTTCTTGGCATAATTTCACGGTCAGGCACGCTGTTTGAATCAATGTATTAGTAGCCCCGATAAATTAGGATGAAAAGGACTGCTATTTATGACAATAATGACCAACTCATGCTGTTACGGAGATGAATAATGAGAAAAGTGACTGCAAACCACCCTTACACTATTGATGTAGACGACGTATTCAATTTTTTCTTTATCGAAGAAAATGTTGTTGCAAAACATAACAGCCTCGGTGCTCGCAAATACCGCCTGAAGAGCATGGACGAGTCTGGTTCAACTGTGAGCATTGATTCCCGCCGTGAAGTTCCTGTTGGCCAGGAAGTTCCATCGGCATTGCGTAAGTTCGCTGGCGAGTGGAACAAAGTTCGCCAGAGAGAAACCTGGACTCTGAACGATGACGGCAGTCGTCACTGCAAGATCCGTGTTGACCTGGATGGCTTACCTGTAAAGGTTCAGGGTGAAATGCTTATCACCCCAACTGATGAAGGCTGTGTGAACACTGTCAATATAGAAGTCACCAGCAGTTTACCTTTAATCGGTAAAATGGCAGCAGACTTTGTTGGTAAAAGCATTGAGCTACAGATGGAAGGTGAGTACGAGTTTATTAAAAGCGCATAACGCCACCGACTTTCCGCCATAAATAAAAAAGGCTCCATAAAGGAGCCTTTTTTAATACACTTCTACATTTAATACATCAGGCTGGTTCAGTAACGGCCTTTTCCAACACTTTTTTAGCCGCTGGTTTTTTAGCCGTTGTTTTCCGTGCAACTTTTTTGGCCGCAGATTTGGTTGCAGGTTTCACTGCAGCCTTATCCACTGTTTTTTTATCCACAGCCTTCTCTTCAGAAAACTTTTGTTCTAAAACAGCCTTATCTGCAACATCTGCCGTTAGCTTGCGTGTCGTACGACGCGTTGCTTTCTTCGCGGCAGGTTTCGCTGCTGCTTTCGCAGCGGGCTTCACGGCAGGCGCCTTTTTCTCTTCTTTCGGCAACAGAGCTTTCTGCAATTCCCGGAGAGAATAACGCAGGCAGTCAGCGTAGAATGCAGGATCAGGCATCATGCTACGACAGCAAGTCACACTCACTGAAATTTTTCCGTTATAGCTAAACAAGATATGGAACAGGCCCATCGAATCGTAACTGATACCCGTGCCATAAAAGTTCACCATCTTGGCCCCCGCAAAATACAGCGGTAACTGTGGCCCGGGAACATTCGTGATTACTGTATTAAACAGCGGCTTCAAATAACTGGTCAGGTTGTACTTAAGCGCTGCCCTTAACGCCAAGTTAGTCACGGTTGTTGGCAACAGCTGTGCTGCATCCAACATCAGATTACCGCCTTTTTTATCGTTAGCGTTCTTGCCTTTCGTGGTGGCTGCCTTAATCGCATCCAGCCTTTCTATAGGGTCTGCAATATCGGTATACACCTTGGGAAACATAAAGGATATTTGGTTACCCTGAACATTACTTTTATCGTTCGGGCGCACAGATATTGGCAACATAGCCGTCAGTGAATCTTCAGGCAACTCACCCTTGGTTTTCAGGTAACGACGCAGCGCTCCGGAAACAAGAGCCACCATAACATCATTAAGACTGATGCCTTCTTTAGCATCCTTCAGCGCCTTAATATCCTTCAACTCAAAATCAACAGCTTCAAAAACTCTATGGGCGCTAACCTGGTTATTGAACCGGGTTTTTGGTGCCTTAAACAGCATATTGCCGCTGTCTTTATCCTGAGTTCCCTTTATCAGGTTTTTAGCCATATCAAGGCTGCCAGGTAATACGTGCTGAGTCAGCGCTTTACCTTTTTTGGCAAAGTTACGAACACCATTGAATGCGGCCCGGCTCACAAGCTCGACACCTGTTGGTATCCGGTCAACAATCCAGGGTTTATCAACCTTAACTGGTGAAGCTTTAGGACCAAGGTCATGGAGAGCTGTTAACAACTGCGCACCAAAAACACCATCAACAAGCGAATGGTGCACCTTGGTGACCACCCCGAAACACCCTTTGGGCATTCCTTCAATATTGTCCAACCCTTCAATAACATAGATTTCCCAAGGAGGGCGCCCCATATCCAAAGGGCGGGAGTGTATACGGGCAACTTGAATACAAAGCTGTCGCCAGTCTCCTGGCTGGGGAAGCGCGATATGGCGGAGATGGAATTCAATATCAAACTCAGGATCTGCTATCCAGTAGGGATAATCCAGCCCCATTGGCACTTCAACCATACGATAACGCAGGGAAGGAACCTTATGGAGGCGACTTTCAAAAAACTTGATAATCTCTTTAAAACCAAGCACATCCCCATCTACAGTTGACTGGTCATAAATACCCAGTGAGCCAACATGCATAGGTGTATTACCGGTTTCCAAATTCAGAAACGCAGTATCCAGCGGCGATAGCTGTTCCATATTCCCTCACCCCGTAACTATTTTATTCTGCGGGAGCGCAACATTGAATAACACTGCCGCTTACTATTAGGTAGGCAAAAGTTGCGCCATGACTCAGACACACTTCACCTTTATAGGTTTATTCTCCAGCATCCATAGGAATTGGGTCAATGTGCTTAACTGCACAGTTTCCGGTCATAACTGCAAGATATTGGGGCATTTGGTAATAAGTTGATAATTCAGACGAAAAAAATAAATTCAAGACTG